>NZ_FNUC01000003.1:2867500-3167500 GCF_900106035.1 Jiangella alba | reverse complement strand
CATCGACATCGGCGGCTCGGGGCTGCTCGGCTCGGCCGTCACGCTCGGCTGCATGCGCATCGACCAGCTGTCCGAGAGCGAGGTCGCGACCCTCGTCGGCGCCGCCGCCGACGCCGGCATCACGATGTTCGACCACGCCGACATCTACGGCGGCGGCCGCTGCGAGGAGGTGTTCGGCGCGGCGCTGGCGCAGACGGGCGTGCGGCGCGAGGACATCGTCGTCCAGACGAAGTGCGGCATCCGCGACGGCTTCTTCGACTTCTCCGCCGAGCACATCCGCACCTCCGTCGAGGGGTCGCTGCGCCGCCTGCGCACCGACTACGTCGACCTGCTGCTCCTGCACCGCCCGGACACCCTGATGGAGCCCGACGAGGTCGCGGCGGCCTTCGACGACCTCGTGACGGCGGGCAAGGTGCGCCACGTCGGGGTCAGCAACCAGAACCCGGCCCAGCTGGAGCTGCTGCGCGCGCACGTCCGGCAGCCGCTGATCGCGAACCAGCTGCAGTTCGGCCTCGCGCACACCGCGCTGGTCGACTCCGGCCTCAACGTCAACACCGGCTTCGACACCGGCGTGGTCCGCGACGGCGGCGCGCTGGAGTACTGCCGGCTGCACGGCATCACCATCCAGCCGTGGTCGGTGCTGCAGCACGGCCACATCGCCGGGACGTTCCTCACCGACCCCGGCTTCCGCGAGCTGAACGACGCGCTGGCCGCCGTCGCCGCCGAGCACGGCACCACGCCGGGCACCATCGCCGTCGCGTGGATCCTGCGCCACCCGGCCCGCATGCAGCCGGTCGTCGGCACGACGAAGCCGGCCCGGGTCGCCGAGCTGGCCCGCGCGGCGGAGATCGACCTCGACCGCGAGACCTGGTACGCGCTCTACCGGGCGGCCGGCAACCGGCTTCCGTGAGGCACCGATAGGGTCGGGCCGTGACGACGCGCGTACTGGTGCTCAACGGTCCCAACCTCGGCCGCCTGGGGTCCCGCGAGCCTGACGTCTACGGCAGCACGACGTTCGCCGGGCTGGTCGAGCGGTGCCGCGAGACCGCCGCCGGCCTCGGCCTCGACGCCGACGTGCGGCAGACCGACGACGAGGCTGAGCTGGTGCACTGGCTGCACGAGGCCGCCGACGCGGGCACGCCGGTGGTGCTCAACCCGGCCGCGTTCACGCATTACTCCTACGCGCTGCGCGACGCGTGCGCGCAGCTGCGGGCGCCGCTGATCGAGGTGCACATCTCGAACCCGGCGGCACGCGAGGAGTTCCGCCACACCAGCGTCGTCGCCGCCGTCGCCACCGGCACTGTCGCCGGTTTCGGGCTGGGCTCGTACGACCTCGCGCTGCGCGCCGTCGCCGGCCTCGTCTGAGCTGGTCAGAGCCGCTCGACGATGTCCTTGGCCTCCTTGAGGCCCAGGCCGGGGCGGTGATCGCGCAGCTCCTTGATGGCGTGGATCTTCTTGCCCTGCGCCGCCAGCGCGCGCACCCGCGCCATGACCTCGTCGGACGACGGGGGAGCGGCGGGCGCGGCGACGTCGAGCGCGGCGACCACGCCGGACTCCTCCATGCGCTCGACGGTGTCCTTGGCCTGCTTGAGCCCCAGGCCGGTGTGCTCGCGCAGCACCTTGATGGCCTGGATCTTCCTGCCCTGCGCGACCAGCTGCTGGATGTGCGCCATCGCCTCGGGCGTGACGGTGTCCGGGGACGGCGCCGGCGGCGGGGCGCTTGCCCCGGCGGGCAGCCGATCGACGTACTCCTTGGCGTCCTTGAGGCCGAACCCGGTCCGCTCGCGCACCAGCTTGACGGCGGGGATCAGCTTGCCCTCGGCGAGCAGGGCGCGGACGGCGTCGTCGAGCGCCGCGCGGTCCAGGCCGGCCGGCGGCGTCGGGGCCGGCGGTACGGCGACCGGCGAGGACGTGGTCAGCGTGGTCGTGGCGGTGCCGCTGACGGCGTCGGCCCGGGCCCGCCGCAGGACGATGCCGAACCCGAGCACCAGCGCGGCCCCGAACGCGATGACGACGATCAGCCAGAATTCCACGCGACGACCGTACCGGTCAGACGGCGACGAACCCCAGATCCGCGGCCGCAGCGCGCTGGGCGGGATCGTGCGACGCGAAACCGACCCGCTCGCCGGAACGGACCAGCGGCCGCGCCGCGAGGTCGGCGATGGCCAGGTGCATGGCGTCGAACGCGCGGATGCCGAACCGGCGCACCAGCACCCGGGCGGTGTTCTCGGTGTCGAGGGCGTCGGCCCGGATCAGCGCGATGGGCCCGGTCGGCGAGACCTCTTCGTACAGCTTCGCCAGCAGGGTGTCGACGTCGCCGAGGCGGCGGGTGCGCGCGGCCCGGACCAGCGCCGACGACGCCTCCAGCAGCGCCAGTGTGGACGTGACGAGCAGCGTGCGGCCCTCGATCAGCCCGCGCGCGACGGCGTGGCGCGGCTCGTCGGCGAGGTAGGAGCGCACCAGCACCGAGGAGTCGACGTAGGTGAGCATGCTCATCGGCCGTCGGCCCAGAGCTCGTCGACCACCGGGCCGACGCCCTCGGTGTCCTTCAGCGCGCGGACGAACTGCGCCGGCGGGACGGACGGCGCCGGGCTCTCGACGAGGACGCCGAGGTCGCGGGCCTTCTCGCGCAGCTCGAGGCGGCGCACGTCGATGTCGTCGTCGGACGGGGGAGGCGGCGGCGCGGCGGCGGAGAGCACCTTGTTGGCCAGCGCGTTGATGGAGACGCCTTCACGCTGGGCGCGCGCGGCCAGCCGCCGGTGGAGATCGTCGGGGATCCGCAGCAGCAACTGACGCATGCCCGGATGATATCACCGGCATGGTCGGTGATAGCAAGGTCAGAGGGCGTCGAGGAACCGCCGGGCGTCGCGGCTGTTCATGCCGGTGCGCTCGCGCAGCAGCCTGATGGCGGCCGTGCGGCGCAGACGGTCCTGGCTGACCAGCCGGCGCAGCGTGGCCAGCAGCTCGGCGTCGATGGCGCCGCGGCGGCGGGCCGGGGCGGCCGCCGGTGCGGTGCTGTCGGGCTCGGGCTCCGGGAACACCTGGCCCGCCTGAAGGGCGTACACGATGGCGGTAGCCTGCGGGTGTGGGAGGTGTGCCCGCTTCTGCAGGTTTTTGACGGCTTGGTCGGTATTGCCGCGTGAGGCGACATCGCGAACCTCGTCCTGCAACTCGCGGGGGAGGCGCACACCGGGGGGCGGCGTCAAGGACGAAGACAAGGTGCGGGTGGTGGTTGTCTCGGGCCCACGCCGAATGACGAGAAAGCTCATGACGAGGGCCAGGATGACGATGACGACAAGGCCTAGGATGAGCATGATCATGAGCGTAGTCGAGCGGTGATCAACTGCGAAGCACCCGTCTCAATTATTGAAATGCGACAGCATCGATGCAGGTCAGAATGGATGGAGAGGGATACGAGATGGCGGAGACCCACGCGAGGCGACGCGCTGAACTGGCTCGGAGGCTGGTTGATGACAAGCTCGACGCAGCGCTAGTCACAAGTTTGGTCAACGTCCGCTATCTCACCGGCCTCGACAGCAGTAACGCGGCATTGCTCCTGGCCTCGGACGGTTCGGCCGTGCTCGCCACGGATAGCCGCTATTCTACGGCCGCGAAGGCCGTCGCAGAAGACGTCGAGCTGATGGTCGAGCGGGGTGTCGCGACGTCCCTCGCCACGCGCGCGGCGAAGGCCGGGGGGAGTCTACGGCTGGGCGTCGAGGAGCAGGCCGTCACCCTCGAACTGTGGGAGTCGATGCGTGCGGCGCTCGACGCCGAGGCGGGCGCCGTCGAGACCGTCCACCTGGGCCGGGCGGTCGAGCAGTTGCGCGCCGTCAAGGACGAGGACGAGCTGGGCCTGCTGGCGCAGGCGTGCGCCATCTCCTGCCGGGCGCTGGAGGACCTCTGGGCCGCGGGCGGGTTCGCCGGGCGGACGGAGAAGGAGATCGCGCGCGACCTCGAGTGGCGCATGTTCGGCCACGGCGCCGACGCCGTCGCGTTCGAGACCATCGTCGCGACCGGCCCCAACAGCGCCGTCCCGCACCACCGGCCGACCGAGCGCGTCGTCGAGCGCGGCGACCTGCTGAAGATCGACTTCGGCGCCGCCTACCGCGGCTACCACGCCGACTGCACCCGCACCTCCGTCGTCGGGGCCGAGCCGCAGGACTGGCAGCGCGAGATCTACGACCTCGTCGCCGCCGCCCAGCAGGCCGGCGTCGACGCCGTCGCCGTCGGCGCCGGGTGCATGTCCGTCGATCACGCGAGCCGTGCGATCATCGACGACGCCGGGTACAAGGAGAACTTCGGGCACGGCACCGGGCACGGCGTCGGCCTCGAGGTGCACGAGGCGCCGACGCTCGGTTACTCGGCGGCGGGTACACTGGCCGATCGCATGGCTGTGACCGTCGAGCCCGGGATCTACCTGCCCGGCCGCGGCGGCGTCCGCATCGAGGACACGCTGGCGGTTCGGGCCTCCGGCGCATCCGAACTGTTCACGCCCACCACCAAGGACCTGTTGATCCTGGACGCCTGACGCGGCCGGGACCCGAACGAGAAGGCATCGAACGACGTGGCGACGACCAACGACCTCAAGAACGGCATCGTGCTCAACCTCGACGGGCAACTGTGGAGCGTGGTGGAGTTCCAGCACGTCAAGCCCGGCAAGGGTGGCGCCTTCGTGCGGACGAAGCTGAAGAACGTCCTCTCCGGGAAGGTGGTCGACAAGACGTTCAACGCGGGCGTCAAGGTCGAGACCGCCAACGTCGACCGCCGCGAGATGACCTACCTCTACCGCGACGCCGACGACTTCGTGTTCATGGACACCCAGAGCTACGAGCAGACGCACGTCGCCGCGGGCATCGTCGGCGACGCCGCGAACTTCATGCTCGAGAACCAGGACGCCACGGTCGGCCTGCACGACGGCACCCCGCTGTTCGTCGAGCTCCCGGCGTCGGTCGTGCTCACCATCGAGTACACCGAGCCGGGCCTGCAGGGCGACCGCTCCACCGGCGGCAACAAGCCGGCCCGGCTCGAGACCGGCTACGAGGTGCAGGTGCCGCTGTTCATCACCAGTGGCGAGAGGGTCAAGGTCGACACCCGCGACGGTTCGTACCTCGGCCGCGCCGGCTGACGAGGCCGACGCATGCCTGCCCGCAGCCGTGCCCGTAAGCGCGCGCTCGACATCCTGTACGAGTCCGAGCTGCGCGGGCTGACGCTCGGCGCGACCCTGGCGCACCGCATGGCCACCGCCGAGCAGCCGCTGCACGAGTACACCGTCCAGCTGGTCGAGGGCGTCATCGCGCACCGCGACCGCATCGACGAGCTGATCTCCACCTATTCCGAGGGCTGGACGCTGGAGCGCATGCCCGCGGTCGACCGCAACGTGCTGCGCATCGGCGTCTACGAGGTCCTCTACCGCGACGACGTCCCCGACCCGGTGGCGCTGGACGAAGCGGTGTCGCTGGCCCGCGACCTCTCGACCGACCAGTCCCCGACGTTCGTGAACGGCCTGCTCGGCCGGCTGGTCGCGATCAAGCCCAGCCTGAGCGCGTAACCGCGTCCTGCTCCCGTGTCACAGCGGGCCGGGCCGTCTGGTCAGCCGTCGTCGGGGCGGCGGCGCAGGCGTTTGGTCTCGCCGGTGCGGCGCTTCTGCTCCACCCGGCGGGCCCGGGCGGACCGCGACGGCTTCGTGGGGCGGCGCGGCGGCGGGGGCGGGCGCAGCGCGTCGTCCAGCAGCGCGGCCAGCCGGTCCGCGGCCGCCTCGCGGTTGCGCAGCTGCGACCGGTGCTCCGACGCGACCACCGTCAGCACGCCGTCGACCAGACGGTGCGACAGTCGCTCCAGCAGCCGGGCCCGCGCCGTCGCGCTGAGCACCCGTGAGTCCGCGACGGAGAAGGACAGTTCGACCCGCGAGTCGGTGGTGTTGACGCCCTGGCCGCCGGGCCCGCTGGACCGGGAGAACCGCCACGACAGCTCGTCGTCGGGGATGACGATCGTCTCGCGGACTCGGACCGGCGCCACCTGCCCATTCTCTCCCGCCGGGACCGGCCGCAACCGCACCCGCGCGCCGTAGACTCGCCACCATGCGGCCGCCGGGCACGGCCGGCCGCCACCTTCGGGGGAGGTGCCGGCGTGGCCATGTCCGTCCAGCCTGACCGCCGGCGGCCGGCGCTGCTGGTCATCGAGCACGAGCACGACGCCGCCGGGCAGGACCGCATCGCCGACCAGCTGCGGCGGCGCTACGGCGGCGATTATGACGTCGTCGACGAGCGCGGCGACGCCGCCGGCCTGACGACGCTGGAGTCGCTGCGCGACCGCGGGCTGCAGGTCGCGCTGGTCCTGTGCGACCGCCCGGCCGGCGGCGCGGCCGCCACAGACACCGTCTTCGCGCAGGTCAAGCAGCTCTACCCGGAGGCGAAGCGGGCGCTCGTCGTCGACTGGGGCGCGTGGGCCGACCGCGAGACCGCCGAGGCCATCCACCGGCTGATCGCGCTGGGCCGCATCGACTACTACGCGTTGCGGCCGTGGCACTCGCCGGACGAGTACTTCCACCGCACCGTCACCGAGTTCCTGCTCGAGTGGGAACGGGCGGTCTCCGCCGCCCCGCGCGAGGTGACGGTCGTCGCGCAGCGCTGGTCGCCGCGCGCCCACGAGCTGCGCAGCCTGCTGGTCCGCAACGGCGTCCAGCACCAGTTCCACCCCTCCGACACCGACGAGGGGCGCGCGGCGCTCGCGGCGGCCGGCCTGGACGACGTGACGGCGCCGGTGGTGCTGCTGCACGACGGCCGGGTGCTGGTCGACCCCACGAACAGCCAGCTCGCCGACGCGTACGGGGTGAGCACGACCCTCGGCGACGAGACCGACTTCGACGTCATCGTCGTCGGCGCCGGGCCGGCCGGGCTCGCGGCCGCCGTCTACGCGTCGTCGGAGGGTCTGCACACGCTGGTGGTGGAGCGTGAATCGATCGGCGGCCAGGCCGGGTCCAGCTCGCTGATCCGCAACTACCTCGGCTTCGCCCGCGGCATCAGTGGCGCCGAGCTGGCCCAGCGCGCCTACCAGCAGGCGTGGGTCTTCGGGACGACGTTCCTGCTGATGCGCGAGCTGGTCGGGCTCACGTCCGAGGACGGCTGGCACGTGCTGACGGCGGCCGACGGGCAGCAGGCGCGGGGCCGCGCCGTCGTCCTGGCCACCGGCGTCAGCTACCGGCGCATCGGCCTGCCGGCGCTGGACGCGTTCGAGGGCGCCGGGGTCTACTACGGCGCGTCGGTGTCGGAGGCGCGGGCCATGCTGGGCCAGCCGGTGTACGTCGTCGGCGGCGGGAACTCGGCCGGGCAGGCCGCCATGCACCTGTCCCGCTACGCCGCCTCGGTGACGCTGCTGGTCCGCGGCGCGTCGCTGGCCGACAGCATGTCCCGCTACCTCGTCGACGCCATCGAGGCGGCCGGCGTGCGGGTGCGGCTGCACACCGAGGTCGTCGACGGCGGCGGCACCGGCCGGCTGGCGTGGCTGGAGCTGCGCGACCGCGAGACCGGCGAGACCCGCACCGAGCCGGCGGCCGGGCTGTTCGTGCTGATCGGCGCCGAACCGCACACCGCCTGGCTGCCGGAGCGCATCGAACGCGACCAGTGGGGCTACCTGCTCACCGGCGCCGACGTCATGGACAGCCACGCCGCGCGGCGCTGGCCGCTGGAACGGCAGCCGCTGATGCTCGAGACCTGCGTCCCGGGCGTGTTCGCCGTCGGCGACGTCCGCCGCCGGTCGGTGAAGCGGGTCGCGTCCGCCGTCGGGGAGGGGTCGGTGGTGATCCAGCAGGTGCACCAGGTGCTCGCCGCCGCGGACCGCCCGTGACCGGCCCGGCCGAGCCGTCGGCGCGCGCCGTCCCGCGCCCCTGGGCGGCCGTCCTGCTCGTCGCGCCCGTCGCGGGTCTGGTCGTGCTGCTGGCGCGGCCGGCGTGGGACGTGATGTGGCAGCACCACCGGGCGCACTTCTGGCTGGTGCTCGGCGCGGCCGCGATCAGCGCCGCGCTGGCGTACGCGACGGGGACGGCGGCGCGGCGCCGCCACGACGCGCGGGTGTTCCTGGTCTCGCTGGCGTTCCTGGCCGCGGCCGGGTTCCTCGGCCTGCACGCGCTGGCCACGCCCGGCGTGCTGCTGGACGGCTCGAACGCCGGGTTCGCGCTGGCGACGCCGGTCGGGTTGCTGGTGGCGGGGGCGTTCGCGGCCGCGTCGGCGACGGAGCTGGCCGGCGGCCGGGCGCACGCGGTGATGCGCCGGTCCGCGCTGATCCGCGGCGCCCTGCTGGCGGTGATGGTGCTGTGGGGTGTGGCGTCGGTGGGCGGGCTGGCCCCGCTGGACGACCCCGCGCCGCCGGAGCGGGCGTCCGGGCCGCTGGTGTGGCTCGCGGTGGCCGCGCTCGTGCTGTACCTGTTCGCCGTCGTCCGGTACCTGCGGCTGCCCAGCCACCCCGGCTCGGTGACGCTGCTGCTGGCGATGGCGTCCGCGTTCGTGCTGCTGGCGGAGGCGTCGGTGGCGGTGGCGCTCGGCCGCAACTGGCACGCCAGCTGGTGGGAGTGGCACCTGCTGATGCTCGCCGCGTTCGCGCTGGTCGCCGTCAGCGCGCAGCGTCAGTGGTACGAGGAGCGCTTCGCCGGCCTCTACCTCGGCGAGACCGCGCGGGCGACCCGCGAGGTGACCATCCTCTTCGCCGACCTGCAGGGCTTCACGTCCTTCTCCGAGCGGAACCGGCCGGAGGACGTCACCGAGATGCTCAACGCGTACTTCACCAGCGCCATCCCGCCGGTCGTCGAGCGGTACGGCGGCACCGTCGACCGGCTGGTCGGCGACGCGCTCATGGTGACGTTCAACCGCGACGGCGGCCAGCCCGACCACGCGCGGCAGGCGGCCGCGGCCGGACTGGCGATCCAGGAGGCGACGGCGACGGTGGCCGACGCGCATCCCGGCTGGCCGCGGTTCCGCGTCGGCGTCAACACCGGCGAGGTCGCCGTCGGGATCCTCGGCACCGCCGGGGGCCGCACCTTCACCGTCATCGGCGACGCCGTCAACCTCGCCGCCCGGCTGGAGAGCGCCGCGCCCGTCGGCGGCGTGCTGATCGGCGCCGAGACCGCCCGGCAGTTGTCCGGCGCGCGGACCGAGCGGGTCGAGGGCCTGGAGGTCAAGGGCAAGACCGGCGTCGTCGAGGCGTACCGCCTGCTGGGGCTCTGAACGGCCGGGCTACCCTCGCAGGGTGCGTCGAGATGCCCTGCCCTTCTACCGCGTCATGGCTTACACCACCGGCGTGGTGCTGCTCCTGCTCTGCGTGGCGATGTTCGTCCGCTACGGCCCGCCCGGCGACGCCACCATGAGCCGCACGGTGTCGCCGATCCACGGCTGGCTGTACGTCATCTACCTGGTCGCGACCGGCCTGCTGGTGCACCAGCGCGGCTGGAAGGCCAGCTGGGCCGTGCTCATCGGGCTGGCCGGCACGGTGCCGTTCGCGTCGTTCTTCGCCGAGCGGTTCGTGGTCAGGAAGGCGCGTGAGACGGAGCGGGTGCGCTGACGTCGTCGTCGCCGCTCTGCTCCGCCGCCGCGGTCTCGGCCTTGCGCCGGGTGCGGACCCCGTTGCGGACGATGCTCACCCAGAACACCACCGCCGCCAGCGCGAACACCCACCACTGGGCCCAGTAGGAGAGGTTCTGCCACGGGCTGACGTCGCGGATGGGCGCGACGGCGTCGACGTCGAGCGTGACGGGCGCGGCGGCCAGCTCGGGCGATTCCTCGCGCAGCAGCAGGTAGCCGTGCAGCGCGGTGGCCTCGCTCACGCCGGCCCGCTGGGCCAGCTGGTCCGGCGCGATGTAGGCGACGCGGCCCTCGTCGACCTGCTGCCCGGTGCGGACGGTCGCGTGGTCGGGCGTCTCGGGCGGCAGCAGGTAGCCGGTGACGGTGACCTCTCCGGACGGGACGGCCGTGCCCGCGTCGTCGGGGTCGTCGACCCAGCCGCGCAGCACCGGCACCACCATGCCGTCGTCCGTCTGCAGCGGCGTGACGACGAACGAGCCGAGCGTGCCGTCGTGCACCCGGCCGGGCACCAGCTGCTGCTGGGCGGCGACGTACGTGCCGGTGGCGACGGCCTGCCGGTCGGCGGAGTCGCCCAGTTCGGCGCCGGGCGCGGCCAGCTCGGCGACGGCGACCGGCTCGCGGTCGCGCAGTTCGTGCCGTCCGCTGCTGTCCTGGTAGACGTCGGCCTGCCACCAGCCGAGCAGCAGGCAACCCGCGACCGCCGCCACCGCGGCGACGTGCAACAGCAGCCAGCGGGGCGTCAGCAGGAACCGGTACACACTGACACCGTAGCCGCCGGGTGGGCGGCCCGGTGCGTGCGGGGGAGCCGTGCTGGGCAAGATCAGACATTTATGTCCGGATGGGCCAATGATCGCCGTCGCCGGTTGGGTAGGCTTCGAACAGTCTCGTTCGGGGGACGGGCAACGTGCACCCTGGTGAACGATCACGATGGAGAGAAGATCGAGATGAGCCGACCGCACCCGCTGAGCGCGATGAAGGAGTGGGAGTGGTCGCAGGCATGGGAGCAGCAGCAGGAGATCGTCGATCGGCTGCACGCCAAGCGCGGCTCGTGGCTGCCCAACGTCGTCGAGAAGCGCCCCTGGGGCGCCGTCCGGTGGACCTCGGGACGGCCCACGCATGCGGCCTCGTCCGGTCAGGCGGTCCCCGAGACGTTCGCCGTGCTGCGGCCCGGGCTGAACGACCAGCCGCTGCGTGACCGCGTCGCCGAGGCGCTCGCCCAGCCGGCCCCCATGTTCCAGGTGGTCGGCATCGGGCTGCGCCGCCACCAGCTGATCCCGGCCATCGCCGGCGCGGCGGCCGGCGCGGTGCTGCTGATCGTGCTGGCGCTGGTCCTCGGCCTCGGCGCCATCGGCGCCATCCTCGGCCTGCTCATCGGCGTCGCCGGCGGCGGCGTGGGCGGCGCGGCCCTCGGCCAGTACCTGTTCGACCGCGAGCGCGACGCCGTCCTCAAGGAGGGCGAGCGCGTCCGCGTCGTCACCGGCCGCTACGCCCCGACCTCCTGGTCCCGCCTCGTCGACGCCACCACCGGCCTCGAGACCGCCGCCACCGCCGCGGCCGACGACCAGACCGGCAACGCGGTGCAGACGGCGCTCTGGGAGGCCGCGGGCCTGCTGCTGCGCTCGTCCGACCACACCGGCGTCGAGGTACTGGCCGACGGCATGGAGCGGCTGGCCCAAGCCCACCGCGGCATCAGCGGCGGCCGCTGACCCACCGCCGGCCGAAGCCCCGACTGCGGCCAGGGGTGGCGGGCGGCGCCAGTCGCGGCGCGGTTCGCGGCGCGACGTTGTCGGTGCCCGCCCGTAAGGTGGGCACCCTCCCTAGAGGGGCGGGTCATGCCTACCCCAAAGGCGACGCTCGCGCAGCGCGCTCGTTGGCCCGCGGTCCGCGCCGCTTCCATGCCAGGTCGCCGGTCCCAGGCCGGCTGCTGGGCGACGTGCTCCGGCGCTCGCGCCATGATCATCCAAGTTTTGGGGTGCTATCACCCCCCGAAACCTGGATGATCTTGGAGCAGCACCGGCCAGCGAGCGGCCAGCGAACACCAAGCCGAGCGGAGCCGGTCGCCACACCCGAAGCGGCCAGTGAGCGGCCAGCGGACCGGGACCACCAGCGGAGTCGGTAGCCAGAACGCCACCCAGCGAGGGCGAGAGGCCAGCGGACCCGCACCTCAGCAGAGGTGAGAGCCGGGCCCATTGTTCGGCCGGACCCCTGACGCTGCTTGAACGGGGGCGCGGGCGGCCGGGTCAAGCGGTCCTCCGCCGCGCGAAGCGCCAACAAAGAGGTCCGCTTGAGGCGACCGCCCGCGCCCCCGACCATCGAGAGCAGCAGGGGGCAGGCCAACGCGGCAAACCAAACCCACGCGAGCCCGGCTAGGTGGAAACGGGCCCGCGGATCTCCAGCACGGACTCGATGGTGTCGGCCTCGGCGGCCGGTTTGTCGGGACGGTGTCGCAGCACGCGGGCGAACCTCAACGCCACCCCGGCGGGATAGCGCGGCGACGTCTGGACGCCGTCGAAGGCGATCTCGACCAGCAGCTCCGGCCGCACCTGGACCACCCAGCCGTCGGTGGGCCCGGACGCGAGCGCCTGCAGCTCGGCCGTCTGCCACGTCAGCATGGCGTCGGTGAGCCCCTTGAACGTCTTGCCGAGCATGACCCACCCGCCGGCCGGGCCATAGGCGCCGGACGGGTCGAGCGCGCCGAGGTGCAGGTTGGACAGCCACCCCTGCCGCCGCCCGTGACCCCACTCGGCGGCGAGGATGGCGAGGTCGAGGGTGTGCCGCGGCTTCACCTTCAGCCAGCCCGCACCCCGCCGGCCCGCCTCGTAGGGAACGTCGAGGCCCTTGACGATGACGCCCTCGTGGCCCTGGGCGATGGCGTCGTCGAAGAAGGCCTGCGCGTCGGGCACCGACGCCGTGACGAGCCGCGGCACCCGGAGCGGTGCGGGCACGACGTCGGAGAGCGCGGCCCAGCGCTCGGTGCCGGGCGCCCCGATGAGGTCGGCGCCGTCGACGTGGAGGGCGTCGAAGACGAAGAGGGACAGCGGCACCTTGGCCCGCGCCGCGGCGACGTCGACCCGGCTGCTGACCCGCGACCCGGTGCGCTGGAACGGCAGCGGCCGGCCGGACGGGCCGAGCGCGATGGTCTCGCCGTCGAGCACCACCGACCGGACCGGCAGCGCCAGCGCCGCCTCGACCAGCTCGGGCACGTTGGCGGTGATGTCGTCGAGCGTGCGGGTGAACACGGCGACGTCGCTGCCGTCGCGGTGGATCTGCACCCGGACGCCGTCGACCTTCCACTCGACGGCGGCCTCGCCGGTGCGCCCCAGCGCGTCGGCGATGTCGGGCGCGGGGGAGGCCAGCATGGGCCGCAGCGGCGACCCGACGGTCAGCCGGAAGGACGCCAGCCCGTCGGCCCCCGACGCCAGCACCGCGGCCGCCACCGGCACCAGCGCCCCAGCGACGGTGACGGCCCGCCGCACCTCGACGGCCGGCACGGACGAGGCGCGCGCGACCGCCTCGGTCAGGACGCCGTCGAGGGCGCCCTGGCGCAGCTCACCGGAGACCAGCCCGGCCAGCAGCCGCTGCTCGGACGCGGTGGCGCGGGCCATCAGCTCGCGCAGCCGCTCGCGCCGCGCCGCCGTGGAGCCCTTCCCCGACAGCTCGGCCAGCGCGGCGAACGCGGCGTCGACCTCGAGCACCGACAGCGACGCGACGTCAGCGGCAGGCGGGAGATCGCGCAGCGACGCGTAGCCGAGGCCGGTGCGCCGCTGCCGCAGCTCTCCGGCGAGGTAGCTGGCGACCACCGCGGCCTCGCCGGGCGCGGCCCGGCGCAGGCAGCCGGCGAGCAGGTCGGTCTTCGCCAGCCGCCCGGAGACCCCGGCGACGGCGGCGGAGGTGTCGGCGACGTCCTTCAGCAGCACGATCCCAGTCTGCCCGCCGGCACTGACAAACGGCGACGCCCCCAGAGCACGCACCAGGCTCTGGGGGCGTCGGTCTCCCGGACGACGGCGTGGTTCAGCTGCTCTGTGCGTCACTGCCCAGGGTCACCGTGGTGGTGTGCTCCTGGCCATCGCGGACGTAGGTCAGCTCGATGTCGTCGCCGGGACGGTGCGACCGGACGGCCGCGATCAGGGAGGTCGCGTCGGTGACGACGCGGTCGCCGACGTGGGTGACGACGTCGCCCTGCTGCAGCCCGGCGTCGGCGCCGGCGCTGCCGTCGTTGACCTGGGCGATCTCGGCGCCGCGGACGTCGCCCTGGGCGTCGCCGACGCCCACGCCGATCTGCGCGTGGGTGGGCTGCTCGCCGCTGCGCAGCTCGTCGATGATCGGCTTGGCCTGGTCGATGGGGATGGAGAAGCCGAGGCCGATCGAGCCGTTGCTCTGGCCGGACGTCGCGATGGCGCTGTTGATGCCGACGACCTGGCCGTTCATGTTGACCAGCGGGCCACCCGAGTTGCCCGGGTTGATCGGCGCGTCGGTCTGGATGGCGTCGATGACGGAGTTGACGCTGCCCTGCTGCTCGGAGCCGGCCGCCACCGGACGGTCCAGGGCGGAGACGATGCCGGTGGTGACGGTGCCGTCGAGGCCGAGCGGCGAGCCGATGGCGACGACCTGCTGGCCGACGGCGAGGTCGCCGGAGCTGCCGAGTTCGGCCGCCTGCAGCCCGGACACGTCCTTCGCCTTGATGACGGCGAGGTCGGTGAGCGGGTCGGTGCCGAGCACCTCGGCCTCGGCCGTGGTGCCGTCGGCGAACGTCACCTGGACGCTGCCACCCTGGCCGGCGCCCTCGACCACGTGGTTGTTCGTGACGATCTCGCCGTCGGAGGAGATGATGACGCCGGTGCCGCCGGCCTCGCCGAACTGCGAGGCGACCGTGATCGACACGACGCTGGGCAGCACGTCGGCCGCGACGGCCTGCACGCCGGAGGCGCTGGACGTCTGCTGGTTGTTGCTGCCGCTGGTGTTGCTGAGGTCGCTGCGGGTGACGGAGTCGCCACCGGAGTCGCCGTTGTCGTCGTTGACGTACGCCGCGACACCGGCGCCGGCCGCGCCACCGATGATCGCGCCGAGCGCGACGCCGGCCAGGACGAGCGGGGCGCGACGGCGCTTCGGCTCGGGCTTGCGGTCGCCGTCGCCGAGCACGGGCTCGTGCGGCGGCGGGGAACCGGCGGCGCCGGCCTCGGTGGGCTCGGTCGCGCCCGGCTCGGCCGCGCCCGGCTCGGCCGCGCCGGTCTGGTCGCCGGACGGCGGCGTGCTCCAGCCGCTGCGGGGCAGCTCGGTGGTGGGAGCCTGAGCAGGCGCGGTGCCGGCCGGGGTGCCCGCGGGCGGCGGGGGCACGGGTGCGGTCGGTAGCGTCGTGGTGCTGGCCGAGCCCTGAGGCTCGCCGGAGGTGCGGGTCGCGTCGTCCATGTCTCCACCGTGCCCGGCGTCTCTGAGAGCAGGCTGAGAGTCAGTCAAGAGCAGCCGAAGAAGCGGCCGGCAGCCGCATCGTCAGGCGCGCGCCGCCCGACGGGGACCGCCCGGCCTCGACGCTGCCGCCGTGCCGCTCGGCCGCCGCCTTGACGATGGCCAGCCCCAGCCCGGACCCGGGCAGCCCGCGCGCCTCCGACGACCGGTAGAAGCGGTCGAAGACGCGGGGGAGGTCCTCGTCGGCGATGCCCGGCCCTTCGTCGCAGACGTCGAGGACGCCGTCGTGCAGGGTGACGGTGACGGTGCCGTTTGGCGGGCTGAACTTGGCGGCGTTGTCGAGCAGGTTGGTGGCCGCGCGGCCGAGCTGGGTGGCGTCGCCGGCGACGACCCAGCTGTGCAGGTCGGCGGAGAACGCGACGCCCGGCGCGCGGCGGCGCACCCGGCTGAGCGCGTCGCGGACCACGTCGGCGACGTCGACCTGTTCGCGCGACGCGGCCGGCGCGTCCTCGCGGGACAGCTCGACGAGGTCGCCGACCAGGGTGGACAGCTCGACGGCCTGGGCGCGGGTGTCGGCGATCAGCTGGGCGCGGTCGGCCGCGGCCATCCCGCCGCTGGCCTCGCTCTGCGCCAGCAGGTCGAGGTTGGTGCGCATGCTGGTCAGGGGGGTGCGCAACTCGTGCCCGGCGTCGGCGACCAGCCGCGACTGGCGCAGCCGGGCCTCGCTCAGCGCCGCCAGCATGGCGTTGAAGGCGTGTGCGAGGCGGGCGATCTCGTCGCTGCCGGTGACCTCGATCGGCTCGAGCTGTCCCGTGGCGGCGACGTGCTCGGCGGCCTGCGTGAGCTGGCGGACGGGACGCAGCCCGGCCCGCGCGATGGACAGCCCGGCCCAGGTGGCGAGCACGATGCCGACGCCGCCGGCGATGAACGACACCAGCCGCAGGCGGTCGAGCAGCTGCTCGGTCTGGGCGGTCGGCTGGCCGAGCACCAGCGCGAACCCCTGCTGGCCAGGCACGGCGACGACGCGGTAGGTGTCGCCGGCGAGGTCGGCGGTGCGGACGCTCTCGGGGCTCTCGCCGCGGGCGACCGCGAGCTCCTGGTCGCCCATGGGCGGCGTGGTGTCGACGCCGCGGGCGATGATGGCGGTGCCGTTGGCCTGCAGCAGCGCGATGCGGACGTCGGTGGCGACGATGGCCGCGCCGGGGATGTCGGCCAGCTGCTGAGGGTCGCCGAGCGTGGTCGAGACGGCGCTGCGGGCGCGGTCGAGCAGGTTCTGGTCGACGCTCGACTGCAGCTGCGACGACACCGTGAGGTAGGCCGCCAGCGCGGTCAGCGTGACGGCCAGGCCGACGCCGAGGGCGGCCAGCGCGCCGACCCGGGTGCGCAGCGACAGCCGGGACGCGAACCCGGTGGGCTGCGCCTCGGGCGGCGGCCCGGACGGCACGCCGTCGGGCGGGCCCGGCGGCACGGACGAGCGCCTGGCCGGCGGCGGGGGCGGGACCGCGTTCGACGGCGACCAGACGCGGCGGGCGGCGTCGCTGGTCACGGCGGATCCTCGCGGGCGACGTAGCCGACCCCGCGGACGGTGTGGATGAGCCGCGGCTCGCCCTGCTCCTCGGTCTTGCGGCGCAGGTACCCGACGTACACCTCCAGCGAGTTCGCCGTGGTCGGGAAGTCGTAACCCCACACCTCCTCGAGGATGCGGTCGCGGGTGAGCACCTGCCGCGGGTGCCGCAGCAGCAGCTCGAGCAGCGAGAACTCGGTGCGGGTGAGCCGGATGGCGCGGCCGCCGCGGGTGACGTCGCGGGTGCCGGGGTCGAGGACGAGGTCGCCCATGCGCAGCTGCGGGCCGGTCGACGGGTCGGTGGCGGGCGCGGCCCGGCGCAGCAGCGCCCGCAGCCGGGCCAGCAGCTCTTCGAGCGCGAACGGCTTGGGCAGGTAGTCGTCGGCGCCGGCGTCGAGCCCGGACACGCGGTCGGAGACCTCGTCGCGGGCGGTGAGCATGAGGATCGGGAGGTCGTTGCCGGCGGCACGCAGCGCGCGGCAGGTCGCGAGGCCGTCGAGGCGCGGCATCATGATGTCGAGGACGACGGCGTCGGGCGGATCGGTGCTGATGGCACGCAGCGCCTCCTCGCCGTCGCCGGCGAGGTCGATCTGGTAGCCGTTGAACGCCAGCGACCGGCGCAGCGACTCGCGCACGCCGGGATCGTCGTCGACGACAAGTACTCGCATGCTCTCAGTCTGCCCGTCCGACGTGAGAAACGCCTGAGAGCGGCGGAAGAACGCCGACGGCGGGCGGCCTCCCGAAGGAGTCCGCCCGCCGCCGGTCTGTCAGCTACGGCTGGCCCGGGTTCAGCTGAACGCGGGGCCGGCCGCCTCGGCCGCGTCGGACGCGACCGTGGAACGCGCCTCGGCGTCGGCCTTGGCCTGCGCCTTGCGGTCCGCCGCCACGTCGGACGGAACCGCCGCGGTGCGGGAACGCGCCGCCGCGGCAGCCGCCGCGCCGGAGTTGTCCTCGCCGCGGACGCGGTTGTTCTCGGCGACGACGGTGCCCGTGTTGCCCGAGACGTTGAAGTCGCCACGGACGACGTTGTCGGACACGTACACGTCGGCGCTGTTGTCGGTGATGCTGAGGTTGCCGCCGAACGCGTTGTAGCCGCACCCGGTCAGCGGGGCCGAGGCGCCGATCTGGAGGATCTCGCCGCTGCCGCTGAACGAGGCGTCGCCGTCGATCTCCGACAGGCACAGGACGCCGCCCTGCTCGGCGCCGGTCACCGAGTAGGTGCCCTCGATGACGGTGTCGTACACGTCGGTCAGGGTGTCGCCGGTGGTCGCGAGGTTCCGGGTGACCCAGCCACTCTCGATGAAGGTCTCACCGTTCGTGGAGGTGACGTTGCGGGCGTGGTCCGAGCCGACCGAGTAGAAGAACCCGGAGTCGGTGGCGGTGACGTTGCCACCGAGGGTGGTGCCCTCGGCGTAGGCGCCGTACGCCGCGGTCAGGACGGTGGTGCCGCTGACCGAGGTGCCGACGACGTCAGCGAAACCGTTCGACAGGACGCGGACGTTGCCGTTGACGGTCGCGCCGTCGAGCAGCAGGTTCGCGTCGGCACGAACGGTCACGTTGCCGTTGATGACGACGTTGGTCAGCTCGCACGACTTGCCGGCGGCCACGACGAGGTCACCGGGAACGGTGACGTCGGCTGCGACGCCGTCACAGAACGTGGTCAGCGCGGCCTGGGACGGCGCGGCGAACCCGACGGCCATGAGACCGGCGGCTGCCGCCGTCAGGGCGATCTTGCGGTAGCGCATGTGCGCTCCTCTCTGCGGATGCTGCGGATGATCCGGAGGCTCTGTGCGCAAGGATTCAGTTGTAGAGACCGAGCCGAAGCGACAGACACCCCCTACTCCTGCCGGAGACTTGGTACGACGTGCACTCTTTCCGGGAAATGACGATCATGTCAAGGTTTGGCCCGTATTTCGGGGCACTTGTCGACATGAGTTCGCCTCGCCGACACGAGAGAAACCGGCGTTCATTGCGACGACATATGTTCGCCGTGTCGCGCGTGGTCGAGGTGGTCCTGAGCCCGGACCAGGACGTCCAGCACCTGCGCCCCGAATTCCAGGCCGTACGGATGCGCCGGGGCGCCGGGCCGCGCGGCCGCCGTCAGCTCGGTGATCGCCGTGCTCAGCGCGTCGACGACGGTGGTGTGCTGGTCGGGCACGACGGCGTGCCCGGCGCCGCCCCACACGCGCGCGTAAGAGAGGCCGGCCGCCGTGGGGACGTTCTGGGAGACGCCGACGGTGCTGGAGGCGCCGCCGCGGTGGCCCAGCACGAGATGGACGGTGCCCAGCGGGTCCTCGTGCGCGGCGACCGTCTCGACCGGCGCCAGGACGTTCAGCAGGATCGACAGCGCGTGCGGCCCGAGGTCCCAGAGCCCGCCGTCGCGTTCCAGCCGCCACGGCGTGGCGAAGACGCCGTGCTCGCGCTGCACCGAGCCCAGCGTCAGCGCCGTGCCGCCCTCCCACGGGTGCTCGGCCGCGGCGGCCCGGCAGGACGCCAGCCAGTCGCGCACCTCGGGCCGGTACAGCTGGGTGAAGAACACGGCGCTGGCCACGCCGGACGCCGCGGCTGCGTCGACGAGGGCACGGCCGGCGGCGGCGTCGTGCGCGATCGGCTTCTCCAGCAGCAGGTGCTTGCCGGCGGCCGCCGCCGTCGTGGCGTACCCGGCCTGGACGTCGGGCGGGACGGAGAACTCGACGGCGTCGACGTCGGCCAGCAGCTCGTCGAAGGAGCCGTACGCCCGCACGCCGAACTCGCCGGCCAGCGCGGCCGTGCGGGCCGGGTCGCGGCCCCAGACGCCGGTGAACTCGGCGTCCGCCGTGGCCGCGAGGGCGGGTGCGTGGGCCACCCGGGCCCAGTGTCCGGTGCCGACCAGTCCGAAGCGCATGGCACGGACCCTATCGGCGTCCGGAATGTGCCCGGTTCCGGGCGCCCCGGCGACTAGCCTGAACACCGTGGACGAAGCGGCGGACTATCCCGCGCACTGGGAGGCCGACGTCGTGCTGTCCGACGGCGCGACGGCGCACCTGCGGCCCATCGTGCCCGCCGACGCCGAGCGGCTGGTCGAGTTCTACGCGCGCGTCAGCGACCGGTCCAAGTACTACCGCTTCTTCGCCCCCTACCCGACGCTCTCCGGCCGCGACGTCGAGCGGTTCACGAACGTCGACCATCGCGACCGGGTGGCGCTGATCCTGCTCATCGGCGACGCCATGATCGCCGTCGGCCGGTACGAGCGGCTCGACGCCACCGACGCCGAGGTCTCGTTCCTGGTCGAGGACGAGCACCAGGGTCGCGGCGTGGGCAGCGTGCTGCTGGAGCACCTGGCCCAGGCGGCCCGCGAGCGCGGCGTGCGCCGGTTCGTCGCCGACATCCTGCCGGCCAACCACAAGATGATCGACGTCTTCGCCGACGCCGGCTACACCGTCGACAACAGCTACGAGGACGGCGTCGTCCATGTCGAGTTCGAGATCGCCCCGACGGGCAGTTCGCTGGAGGTCATGGCGGCGCGCGAGCACCGCGCCGAGGCGCGCTCGATCGAGCGGCTGCTGACGCCGCGGTCGGTCGCGGTCGTCGGCGCCAGCCGCTGGCGCGAGAAGATCGGCCAGACGCTGGTCCGCAACCTCGTGCTGGGCGGCTTCACCGGCCCGGTCTACGCGGTCAACCGCGAGGCGACGGCGATCACCGGGCTGCCGGCCTACAAGAGCGTCCGCGACGTCCCCGGCGAGATCGACCTCGCGCTGGTCGCCGTCCCCGCCGACGCCGTCGCCGAGGTGGTCCTCGACTGCGCCGCGAAGGGCGTGCGCGGGCTGGTCGTCGTGTCGTCCGGGTTCGCCGAGACGGGCGAGCCGGTCGGCCGGTCGAGGCAGGGCGAGCTGGTCCGGCTGGCCCGGGCGCACGGCATGCGCATCGTCGGGCCGAACTGCCTGGGCATCGTCAACACCGACCCCGCGTTCTCGCTGAACGCGTCGCTGGCCACCACGCTGCCGCCGGCCGGGCGGGTCGGGTTCTTCGCCCAGTCCGGCGCGCTGGGCAGCGCCATCCTCGCCGACGGCGCCGCCCGCGGCCTGGGCGTGTCGACGTTCGTGTCGGCCGGCAACCGCGCCGACGTGTCCGGCAACGACCTGCTGCAGTACTGGCGCGACGACCCCGCCACCGAGGTCGTCCTGCTGTACCTCGAGTCGCTGGGCAACCCGCGCAAGTTCTCCCGGCTGTCCCGCGCGGTCGCCGAGGTCAAGCCGGTGGTGGCGGTCAAGAGCGGACGGTCCACCCAGGGCGTGCCGCTCGGGCACACCGTCCGGCCGATCGAGGCGCCCGCCGACGCGCTGGACGCGATGTTCCGGCAGTCCGGCGTCGTCCTGGTCGACACCATCCCGGAGATGTTCGACGTCGCGCAGGTGCTGGCGTTCCAGCCGCTGCCCACCGGCCGCACGGTCGCCGTCATGGGCAACTCCGGCGCGCTGTGCCTGCTGGCCGCCGACGCCGCCGTCAGCGCCGGGCTGGACGTCTACGGCGACCCCGTCGGCTTCGGCGCCGGCGCCACCGCCGACGACTACCGCAAGGCGCTGCGCACGTTCGTCGACGAGCCCGCCGTCAGCTCCGTCCTCGTCGTCTACGCGCCGGCCGTCGACGGCCCCGACGGCGAGGACGTCGCCGCGGCGCTGGCCGAGGTCGCGGCGGCGGCGGGGAAGCCCGTCGTCACGACGTTCCAGGGCCAGCGCGGCGTCCGCGGCCCGGCCGGAGTGCCGTCGTACCCGTCCCCGGAGGAGGCCGCCCGGGCACTCGGCCACGCCACCGCGTACGCCGAGTGGCGCCGGCGCAGCCACGGGAAGGTGCCGCGCCTCGAGGGCTGCGACACCGCGGCCGCGCGCAAGCTGGCCCGTGGCGCGCTGAGCGCGGTCGGCACCGACCCGCAGACCGGCGCCGACCTCCCGCCCGCGCGGCTGCGCGAACTGCTCGCCGCCTACGGCGTCGACCTGCTGCCGATGGTCGACGCGCCGACGCTCGACGCCGCGCTGGCCGCCCTGGACCTGCTGGGCGGCGAGGTGGTGCTCAAGGCGATGTCGCCACGGCTGCGGCACAGGCCCGACCTCGCCGCCGTATGGCGCAACATCGACACCGCGGACGAGATGCGCGACGCCTGGGCGACCATGGCGCAGACGCTGCTCGATCCCGCCGAGGCCGGGTTCGTCGTGCAGCCGATGGCGCCGGGCGGGGTGCCGGTGTCGATCCGGGCCTGGGAGGACCCCCTGTTCGGCCCGGTCGTCTCGTTCGGGCTGTCCGGCGTGGCGTCGGAGCTGCTGGGGGACCGGTCGTACCGCATCCCGCCGCTCACCGACCGCGACGCGGCCGAGATGGTGCGGGAGGTGAAGGCGGCCGCCTTGCTGATGGGCTACCACGGGGGCATCATGGCCGACCTGGGTGCGGTCGAGGACCTCGTGCACCGCATGTCGCGGCTGGTCGACGAGGTACCGGAGGTCGGCTCCATCGAGCTCGACCCGGTGCTCGCCGGCGAGTCCGGCCTGACGGTCGTCAACGGCTCCGCCCGGGTCGCCGCCCCGGCCGGACGACAGGACTGGTACACCCGGCGACTGCCGTGAGGCAGCGCCCACGAGCGTGGGAAGATGGAGGAATGGCGGATACAGGGACGCGTGAGGGTCTTCGCCTGGCCATCCAGGAGGCCGGCTATTACCCCGATCTCGTCGCGGACATGCTCGAGACCTCGCTGGCCGGCGAGGCGGTCGACTCCTACGTCGTGCACCACGAGCCGCACTTCGACCGCGACGAGTTGCGCCGGCACGTCAGCGTGCTGGTGCTCAC
Source organism: Jiangella alba (assembly GCF_900106035.1). Classification (GTDB taxonomy): domain Bacteria; phylum Actinomycetota; class Actinomycetes; order Jiangellales; family Jiangellaceae; genus Jiangella; species Jiangella alba. The sequence goes on along the minus strand of NZ_FNUC01000003.1, from coordinate 3,145,150 downwards.
CCCGACGAGGCTGATCGTCGGCCATACCGACGAGTACCCCTCCGACGACACCCACGACGTGCCGTACGCCACCACGTCCACCGAGGCGGTGCCGCTCGACCGCGTCACCTCGGTGGTCGTCAGCCGCACCGTCACGTCGCCGGCGGCGTACCGCACCGGCACCCCGGCGCTCGACGTCGTGCTGACGGTCGGCTGGGGCGCCATGAGCCGCATCGACCTCGAGCCCGCCACCTGCGGCGACCCCGAGTGCGAGGCCGACCACGGCTACACCGGCGCGCTGACGTCCGACGACTTCACCCTGCGGGTCAGCGAGGCCGGCGACGGCGTCGGACGGGTCCGCGACCTGCTGACGTTCGCCCGCGCGCTGTCCGCCGCCACCATCAGCGTGCGGTGACACGTGCCGCTGCCGCGTTACGGCGAGGACGCCCTCGCTGACCTCCTGCCGTCCGTGCTGGCCGCCCTCGGCGTGCCCGACGAGATCGACGTGCTGGGGCTGCCGCCGGCCCGCCGCTACTGCGTCCTGCTGGTCGACGCGCTCGGCTGGAACCTGCTGCGCGCCCACCCGGCGCAGGCGCCGTTCCTGACGTCGCTGACCGGCCGCTCCATCACCGCCGGCACCCCCACCACCACGGCCACCAGCCTGGCCAGCCTCGGCACCGGGCTGCCGCCGGGCAAGCACGGCATCGTCGGCTACACGTCGCGGGTGCCGGGCGGCGACGGCATCTTCAACGCGCTCAAGTGGGATCCACCCCTCGACCCGCTGACCTACCAGCCGTACCCGTCGCTGTTCGACCGCGCCGCGCGGGCCGGGGTGGCGACGACCGTCATCGGGCAGAGCAGCTTCCGCGACACCGGGCTGACCCGCGCCGCCATGGGCGGCCCGTTCCGCTCCGCCAACACCTACGGCCAGCGGGTCGCGGCCGCCGTCGAGGGGTCGTCCGGCGCCACGCCGTCGCTGGTGTACGTCTACGACGGCGACCTCGACTACACGGGTCACCAGCACGGCTGGCGCTCAGCCGCCTGGCGCTACCAGCTGGCCATGGTCGACCGCTTCGCCGAGCAGCTCTACGACGAGCTGCCGCCCGAGACCGTCCTCGTCGTCACCGCCGACCACGGCATGGTCGACGTCGACCCCGACCGCCGGGTCGACGTCGACGACGTGCCCGCGCTGCGCGAGGGCGTGGCGCTGGTGGCCGGCGAGGCCCGGTTCCGGCACGTGTACACCGCCTCGTCGGCGGTGGCCGACGACGTCGCCGCCGCGTGGCGGTCGGTGCTCGGTGACCGCGCCGCGGTGCTGACCCGCGCCGAGGCCGTCACGGCCGGCTGGTTCGGCGCGGTGGAGGCGCGGGTGGCCGAACGCATCGGCGACGTCGTCGCCAGCGTGCACGGCGACTGCGCGGTCGAGCGGCGCAGCGTGTTCCCCGTCGAGACCCGGCTGCGCGGCCTGCACGGCGCGCTGAGCGACGACGAGCTGATGGTGCCGCTGCTGGTCGGGGAGGCGTGATCCCGGCGTGGCGGAGCTGACCTTCTTCACCGGCACCATGGACTGCGGCAAGTCGACGCTCGCGCTGCAGACCGACTACAACCACCGCCGCCGCGGGCTGTCCGGGGTGCTGCTGACCTCGCACGACCGCGCCGGCGAGGCGACGGTCTCCAGCCGGCTGGGGCTGGCCGCCGACGCCGTCGAGGTGACGCCGTCGACGCAGCTGTGGGCACTGGTGGCGGCCCGGCTGACGGCCGGCGCCCGCATCGACTACGTCATCGGCGACGAAGCGCAGTTCTACACGTCCGAGCAGGTCGACGACCTCGGCCGCATGGCCGACGAGCTGGACGTCCCGGTGTACGCGTTCGGCATCCTCACCGACTTCCGCACCCGGCTGTTCCCGGGCTCGGCCCGGCTGGTCGAGCTCGCCGACCGCGTCGAGACCCTGCAGGTCGAGGCGTTGTGCTGGTGCGGGCGGCGGGCCACGCACAACGCCCGCACGGTCGGCGGCATCATGGTCACCGAGGGCGAGCAGGTGGTCGTCGGCGACACCGACGGCGCGGGCGTCGTCGGCTACGAGGTGCTGTGCCGGCACCACCACCGGCGCCGCATGACCGCCGTCAGCGCCCGGGTCGCCGAGGCCGGCGCCGAGCCACTGCCCTTCGCCACCGGCTGAGCTGCCCGATTCCAGTCGTCACGCCGCCGATGGTTGGCAGTTCACTGGCGCTATGGGCCCACCAAACTGCCAACCACCACCTCAGAAGAACTCGTCCAGCAGCCGGTAGAACGTCTGCTTCGCGGGGTCCGGCGGGACGCCGCAGCCGCGCAGGTAGCGGGCGGCGGCGTCGGGGCCGCCGAGGTCGTCCTCCAGTTCGCGGGTGACGATGGCGAGGTCGAGCCAGCGGTCGGCGACGCCGAGCCGACCGGCGTCGATGACACCGCTCACCGTCAGCGTCCCGGGGTCGATCAGCACGTTCTGCGTGGTGAGGTCGCCGTGGCAGACCACGAGATCCTCGCCGGCCGCCACACCCGGCACCTCGGCCGTCACCAGCAGGCCCGGCGCGGCCTCCAGCACGTCAGCGGCCGGGATGCCCCGCGCCCGCAGCCAGCGCAGCCGCTCGGCCTCGCCGACGAGGTCGTCGGTGGCCGCTCCTTGCGGTAGGTGCCGGCGGTGCGGACGACGGTGGCGCCCGAGAGACCGGACGTCACCGGCTCGGCGTCGTCCATTCAGATGCTGACCCAGCTGGTGACGACGGCCGGGCGGGCGTCGTCCTCGAAGCGGCAGCTGACCGAGATGGGTCCGGGCGCGACCGGCGCGGCGCGGAACCGGCCGTCGGCGTCGGTGGTGACGGTGACGACGCCGTCGACGTGGCGCACCTCGACCGTGGCCGGCGCCGGCGCGACGATCTGGCCCATGACGCGGTGGGCGCCGGCCTCGCGCGTGACCTCGAGGACCACGACGGTGTCGCCGGAGGTGAACGTCAGCAGCCGCGGCGCCTCGGTACCCGAGCGGACCGCGGCGGCCGGCTCGGCGCTGGAGTCGCCGACCAGTTCGGCCAGCTCGGCGTCGGCCGTGCGCCACACCAGGCTCGCCTTGGCGATGTCGACCAGCCGCCGCGGCGGCGGGTCGGTGGCCTCGATGACCTCGCGGAGCTGGTCGACCAGGCGGTCGTCGTCAGCCATGGATGCCCCCTTCAGCGCCGGCCCGTGCGCGGGCGGGCGCTGGCCGGGCCGGTGTCGTTCGTGTCGCGGGCGGTCTCGGTGCCGCCGGTGTCGTCGCCGTCGTGGATGAGCCGGCGCAGGTGTTCGAGGCAGCGCTGCCGCGTGGGTCCGACGCTGCCGACGGGCATGTCGAGCTCCGCGGCGACGTCGGCGTAGCGCGGGTCGGCCGCGGCCGCGGTGAGCCGCAGGAGGTCCTGGCAGCGGGGCCGCAGCCGCTGGAACGCGCGCAGCACCGCGACCTGCTCCTCGCGGGCGAGCAGCGCCTCGACCGGGCCGGGATCTGGGGTAGCGGCATCCTTGCTGTGGTCGTCCATGTCGAGGACGGGCAGCTCGGTGCCGACCTTGCGCAGCAGCCGCAGGCACTCGCGGCGCGCGGTGGTGACCAGCCAGGCCGCCAGCCGCTCCGGGTGGGCCAGCCGGCCGAGGTGCTCGACCAGCCGCAGCCAGGTGCTCTGGAACGCGTCCTCGGCGTCGCCGCCGTGCAGCCGATGGCTGCGGACGACCGCCCACACCAGCGACGCGTGGTCGTCGACCAGGCGGTCCCAGGCGCGTTGATCGCCCCTGGACGCCGCCTCGACCAGCTCACTGACGGACAGTTCGGCCACCGGCCCGAGTATAGATGCAGGTAGATCGCCGTCAGTGACGGGCACGCGCCCCCGGGCGTGGCGAACCACGCCCTGCCCACGTACCCGTCACCCCCCGTTGTGCCGATCATCGCAGCAGCCCCCCGGCTTCACAGACGTTGTACGAGCAGACGTCGTGGACGCCTGCGTCGCCTGGCTGCGAGGATCTCGACGACGCGGTTTCTCGAAAGAGCCCGCCACGGTTCCAGGGGAGCGAGGCCGCCGCGCACGGGCTGGTCGGGTGCGGCCCGACGTCGTGCTGGTGTCATGGCCGCCTCCCCTAGGTGTGCACGACACGGCCGGAGGTCCCTGGTCCGTGGAACGCCGACTGGTGGCCTAGCTCGGCGTTCACAGATACAGAGCACGCTCCGGCCGCCCAGATACGTGCGAAGCGGAAATTTCTCAGATTTCTTTGTTCCCGCAGGTCAGCCGCACTCGGTGGGACCGGACGGGCGAGCCGCCCGGCCCCGCCGAGGGGCGGTCAGTCCTGGCCGGGCCCGGCCTCGGGCTCGGCCTCGGCGCCCGTCAGGGGCACCTCGACGGCGCCGCCCGGCGCGTTGGACTCGACGACGAGGTCCGCGCTCGCACGGCCACCGGCGGGCGGCGGCGTGAACCGGACCGCCACCTCGCACGAGGCGCCCGGCGCGACCGGCGCCGCGGTGCACGCCCGCGCGTCGGCCACCGCGAACGCGTCCGCCGTCACCGTCAGCCCGGACACCACCAGCGGCCGATCGCCGGTGTTCGTCAGCGTCACCGGGCGCACCGCGGCGTCGGCCGGCACGGCGGTGAACACCGGCGCGTCCGCGTCGACCCGGGCGCCCGGACCGGCGGCGGCCACGACCCGGACCGTCGTTCGTCCCGTCACCGGCGCCAGCGACTCCGGGCCGGTGTAAGGGCGCATGGAGTCGCTGGTGACCTCCAGCGTCACCTCGCCGGTGCGCAGGCCGGTCAGCTGCCGCGTCACCGGGTCCAGGATCGCGACCTTGCCCTGGTTGCGGGCCCGGCGGACGGCCTGCTCGCCGGAGCCGACGGCCAGGCCGTCGTCGCCGGACCAGCGCACCGACATCGGGTAGGCCAGCGGCACGACCCGGCTGCCCGGCTGCACGCCGGACGGCTGGACGACGTGCCCGCCGACGGTCACCGCGCGGCCCGCCTCGACCGTCGCGGGGGCCTCGACGACGACCTGCTGGGCGAACGCGCGGACGTTGGCGCTGAGCCACTGCTGCGCGCCGGACCCGTCGCGGTCGACGTTCCACTCGACCCAGCCGGTGAAGCCGCCGCGGTCCGGGGTGCCGTACGGCGCCTTGCCCGACGACGGGTGCACGACGTACTGGACGCCCTCCTGGCGCTGGACGTTCGTGATCTGGGCGTGCGAGCCGACCATCGCGGCGCCCTTGTTGCTGGCCGACCGGAAATCGGCCAGCAGCCGCTGGACCAGCTGGACCTCCATGCGGTCGCCGAGCTGGCTGGACTTCGTCTCCGCCGGATCGTCGACCGGGTGGTGGGCGAAGACCATGACGTTGCTGACGGCGTCGTCGTCGGCCGCGGTCGTCAGCGCCTCCTCGAGCATGGGCAGCTGGTCCCAGTCCGAGCCGCGCAGGCTGCCCAGCGCGCTGTTGAGCAGGATGAACCGGGTGCCCTTGTGGTCGAAGGTCCGGTACGGGCGGCCGAACTCGGCCTCCCAGGCGTCCAGCGTCGACTGCGTGTTGCCCACGCCGTAGGACTCGTGGTTGCCCGGCACGTAGTAGCAGGGGACGGTGCCGGGGTCGTCGTCCGGCTCGGCGCCGGCGGCGACGAGGTCGCAGCCGCCCTCCTCCAGCGTCTGGCGGGCCAGCGCGACGTCCTCGGGCAGCCCGCGGTCGACGATGTCGCCGTTGAGCACGACGAGGTCCGGTTCCTCCGCGCGGATGCGCTGCAGCGCGGCGACGGCGACCTGGGTGAGGTCAGGCGACGCGGCGGTGAACTGGACGTCGGAGAGCGTGGCGAAGGACCAGTCGGCGCCCGCCTGCGGCTGCCCGTCGGCGGACACCAGCGGGTCGGCGCGCAGCGGCTCCTGCGGGGGCAGGTCGATCTGCGACGGGACGTCCGCCTCCAGCCCGCCGATGACGAACCGGCCCGGCAGCTGCTGGTCGACGGCGGTGTTGATGCCCTGGAACGAGTTGAACCGGATCGGGAACACCGCCGTCGACGGGATGGTGAACGTGGCGTACTGCCACTCGTCCGACGGCTGCAGGCCGGTGCCGTAGACGCCGATCGAGGTGCCCTCGGCGTCCCAGAAGCCGGCGTAGGTCAGGCCGCTCGGCACGAACACGTCCGACTTGAGCTTGAGCCGGACCCGCAGCGGCTGGCCCGGGATCTCGACCCAGCGGCTCGGGCTGCTGGCGGCGGTGATGCCCTTGTTGCGGGCGGCGCCGAACTCCAGCCTGATGCCGTCCGGGTCGTCGAGGATGTCCAAGCGCACGCCGGCGGTGCCGTTGCGGGTCCAGCGGCCGGTGGCGGCGTACTCGTCCTGGAAGTCGTAGACCTGGACGGTCTGGACGCCGACCGTCACCGGCAGCCGCACCGTCCGGCCGGCGGCGCTCAGTTCGACGACGGTGCCGCCCGCGGCGCGCGGGGTGACCAGCAGGCCGGTGCCGGACGCCGTGATGCCGACGACGGCCTCGTCGTAGCTGAGGTCGAGGTCGACCAGCTCGACGGGTGCGGCGAAGCCCTGCGCGTCGCGGCCGGTGACGGCGACCTCGACGGCGTGCTGCGGACCCGCGTCGCTGATGGAGAGGCGGTTCGTCGACAGCTCCAGCGAGTTCAGCGGGCCGAGGACGTCGATGCTGCGGACGCCCTGGGCCGCGCCGGCGGTCGCGTGCACCGTGACCCGCCCGCGCCGGTTCGCCGGCACCTCGAGCACGGAGGCGTCGACGGTGCCGCCGCTGCTGCGCCAGCGGACCGCCGCGGGGTCGAGCGCGACCGGGGTGAGGTGGTCGTCGACGGCCTTCGCGGTGAGCGTGCGGTGCAGGCCGGGGAACGCGCGGGCGTCGTCCTCGCCGGGCGTGATGACCAGCTGCTTGGGCGTGCCGTTGCCGGGCGCGACGAACAGGCCGACGCCGTTGGGATCTGGCCGCTCGGCGCCGTCGGACGGGCTGTTGCGGACGGTCGCGGCGTCCTCGCCGAGCGGGGCGGCCACCATCGACGTCGAGCCGCCGCCGTCGAGGTTCCAGGCCTGCTCCGCGCCGAGGCGCACCATGAACCGGGCCAGCTCGCGCATCGTCATGCCGTTGACCGGCGACTGCCGACCGTCGTTCGTCATGAGGATCATCGTGCGGCCGTCGTCCTTGAAGCCGATGACGGTGCGCGGGTGGACGGCGTTGTCGAGCTCGGAGTCCGGGCGGGCGACGCCGTCGCGGACCAGCTCGCGGTTGGAGCCGATGACGAAGCGCATCTGCCGGGCGATCTCGTCGCTGAGCTCGTAGCTGAGCGTCACGCCGTCGCCCGGCTGGAGGGTGCGGATCGCGGCCGCGCCGGCCTCCCGGCCGACCAGCACGAAGGCGCCGTCGGGGATGGCGCCCTCACCCGCGGCGGCGGCGTCCACGCTGACCACTCGCTCGTCCTGGACCAGCACGGATGCGACGTCGGTGGCGCCGCTGACGCCGATGGCGCGGCTGTACGTGCCCCAGGCGGGTGTGTACGCGACGATGGCGCCCGCGGGGGAGCCGGACATCGTGTTCGACGCGTTCAGCGAGGTCACCGGGTGCGCCGTGCCGCCGAACGTCGCCGTCGCGTCCAGCGTCATGTCGACCGCGCGGCCGATGCCGTCCAGGCCGACGCCGATGTGCGACCACGTCCCGTAGTCCGACGACTTCAGCAGCTCGCCGTCGCGGACCTCCGCGCCCAGCGGCGCGCCGGAGTTGTTGATGTCGAAGAAGTCGCCGTTGACGCCGGCGACCGCCCCGGCCTCGTTCACCATGACGCTCGTCGCCTGGCGGTCGGTGACGTGCTGGCCGGCCAGCAGGTCGCTGGTGACGGCCGGGTTGGCGAGGTCGGCGGTGAGGATGTGCTGGTCGTACCAGCCGGTCGGGGTGACGGAGGTCAGCTCGCGCAGCGTGATGCCGGGGCCGATCTGCTCGGTCCGGTCCACCAGCTCGATCGCGTCGTCCGTCAGCGGCGGCTCGTCCTGTGCTGTCGCGGGCACGCCGCTGAACACGCCGACCGCGACGGCGGACACCGTCAACGTGGACAACGACGTCACCCATCGACGTCGTGCGATGGTGCTCGACATTGGCATCGAGTCCTTGGATAGAGGTATAGGCCAATGCCATTGAAGTGGTTCGATGCACCTTGTCCTAGTCATCCCATTTGCGGCGGATGGAATTCTGGATGAACCGGGGTGGCGGCGCACGGAACAGCCCGCCTCGTCAGGGGACGAAACGGGCCGTGGGTTGTCGCACGGCAGCGATTGATGCGCAGTGGCCGCCGGTGTTGTCGCCGCGGCGTTCGGCCGTGACGGCCCGGCCCGGACCCCATGATCGTCGACCGCTGGCGACGTCATGATGTCGCCACTCGTTGACGATCATCGAACGTGCCCGGCGCCCGGCGCGCGGTGCGGCGGGCGGTGGGCGGTGGGCGGTCGGCCGTTGGCGGTGGAGGGGGTGCGGTGGGGCGCGCGGCAGGCGGGGGGTCCGGTTCCCTCCCGGCCGGGAGGGCTCCCACCCTACGGGCGGGCGGCGTTAACCCAGCGTGAACCGCGGCTGCCGACGTGGCTTGTCCGCGAAGCTCGGCAAGGGGTTGGTCACCCGTGGCCGGCACTCCAGCGTAGTGCGGCTCGGTGGACGGTGCGGTCGCCGCGGGGCAGGCGCTCCGGCGGGGTGCGGGTGGGGTGCGCGGTAGGCGGGGTCCGGTTCCCTCCCGGCCGGGAGGGCTCCCACCCTGCGGGCGGGCGGCGTTAACCCGGCGTGAACCGCCGCCGGCCGACGTGGCTTGTCCGCGAGGCTCGGCAAGGGGTTGGTCACCCGTGGCCGGCACTCCAGCGTGGTGCGGCTCGGTGGACCGTGCGGATGCCGCGGGGCAGGCGCTCAGGCGGGGTGCGGTGCGGTCGCGGTAGGCGGGGGTCCGGTCCCCTCCCGGCCGGGAGGGCTCCCACCCTACGGGCGGGCGGCGTTAACCCAGCGTGAACCGCGGCTGCCGACATGCCTCGTCGGCGACCTGCGCGCTGCCCACCCGGCCGGCGGGCGAGGCCGGCCGGGCTGGGTGGGGCGAGCGGTCAGTCGTTCTTGCGGCGCCCGAACATGATCTCGTCCCAGCTGGGGACGCTGGGCCGACGGGACCGGGAGGAGCTGGTCTTGCGGGCCGGCGGCGCCGGCTCGTCGGCCGTCGGGGCGAGGTCGGCGGCTTGCTCGTCGTCGGTTTCGACGTGCTGGGCGATGTCGCTGAGCCGCAGCCGCTCGCTGGTGGCCGCGTCGTCGGCGTCGTCGTCGACAGCCGAGGTGGTCGAGGCCGCAGGCGCGGCGGGCTCGGCCGGATCCGGCGTGTGGTCGTGGAACAGGTCGGGCTCGCGACGACGGCGTTCGCGGCCGGTGCGGGTGGTGCGCCGCTGGCGGCGGGCCGCGGCCGGGATCGGCGTGGTGTTCTCGAACTCGTCGTCCTCGTCGTCATCGTCCGAGCCGGCCGAGCCGGAGGAACCGGACGCGTCGCGCACGAGGCCGCGCACCGGCCCGACGCCGGCGGGCTTGAGGAACGCCGGGAGGTCAGGGCCGTCGTCATTGTCGGGCTGCTGTGCCGCGGCGCCGGACGGGCCGCCGGACGAGCCGCCCACGACGGACAGCCGGGCCGGGCCGGCCGGGGCCTCCGTCTCGGCGGGCGCGGGCGCCTCGGCCGGCAGCACGCCGGCGATGGAACGGGCGTTGTGGTCCTCGGGCACGACAGTGCGGCCGGACGGGTCGAACGAGAAGAGGGCGGAGTCCTCCTCCTCGCCGGCCCACGCGAACCGGACCAGCCAGCGGCCGTCCTCGCGCCGCCACGCGTCCCACTCGACGAGGTCGGGGTCGGCGCCGTGCGTCTTGGCGGTCGCCCCCGCGGCGGCCTCCAGCGTCTGCGGCGGGCCGTCGCCACCCAGCCGGCGCACCGTGGCCTGCCGGGCGCGCCCGGCGATGTGCTCGCGTTCGGCGAGGACGGGGCCGGCGAAGCGCTCGACCTTCTCGCGTGGCATGCCCGCCACGGCGGCGACGGAGTCGACGGACTCGCCCGCCCGGATGCGTGCCTGGATGTCGCGTGGACGTAGCTGGCTTTCGAGCCGGATATCCAACTGTCCCAACCTCGCTCGGTCGCCTCGGATCGCGGCGAGCAGGCGGTCGTCCACCCGCAACGCCAGCTGTTCACCGTCGTGGCCGGAGAGGATGAGGTGAGCGCCGTCCTCACTGACCGCGATCAGCCGAAGCTCACGCATCTCCTCACCTCCGATCACGACTGCCATCCATCGTCACCCGCGGCACCGGGTCCGACCAAGCCGCCACGCCGCCACCGGCCGGTCTGACGAGCACTTTTCTACTCGCCCAGCACCTGGTCGAGGTACTCGTTGGCCATGATCCGCTCCGGGTCGACCCGGTCGCGGACCGCCCGGAACGTCCCCATTCGCCGGTAGTGATCGAGAAGATACCCCGAATCGCGGGTATGGAGCTTTCCCCAGTGCGGCCGCCCACCGTACTCCGTCCACAGCTTCTCGACGGCGGAGAACCAGCCGGTGTAGTCGGTGCGGGGGTAGGCGTGCGTCGCGACGTAGACGGTGTCGCGCTCGTAGGCGGGGGAGAGCCACACGTCGTCGGCCGGGGCGAGGCGGACCTCGACCGGGAACGCCACCCGCCACGGCCCGCGCGCCGTCAGGTCCCGCAGCGCCCGCAGCGCCCCGGCGGCCGCCGAGCGGGGCAGCGCGTACTCCATCTCGTGGAAGCGGACCCGCCGGGTGCTGGTGAACACCTTCGGCGCGGCGTCGACGAAGCTGCGGCCGCCGATCAGCCGGGCGGCGACGGCGTTGACGGCGGGGGTGGTCTTGGGCGCGGCCCTGGTCACCCGCTGGACCAGCGCCAGCCCGGCGTTCTCGACGACGTCGCCGGACCACCAGGCGGCGAAGGAGTGCGGCGGCGCGGCCGGCTCGCCGGTGCGGCGGTTCACGGTGAGCTGGACGGCGTCGGTGAACGGCAGCCAGTAGAGGTCGCAGTGGTCGGCCGCCTCCAGTTCGGCGAACCGCTCGACGACGGCGTCCAGCGTCGTCCGCTCCACCGTGGACCGGAGCGTGAACGCCGGTTCGACCCGGAACGTGACACTGGTCACGATGCCCAGCGCGCCGAGGCCGAGCCGCGCGGCCTGGAACAGGTCGCCGTCGTCGGCCGCCGACACCCGCCGCACCGCGCCGTCGGGCAGCGCGATCTCCAGCGCCACCACCTGCTCGGACAGCGACGCGCTGGCCCGGCCGCTGCCGTGGGTGCCGGTCGCGATGGCCCCGGACACCGTCTGGACGGCGATGTCGCCCATGTTCGTCAGGCCGTAGCCGCGCTCGGTGAGCAGCGCGTTGAGCTCGTGCAACCGGGTGCCGGCGCCGACGGTGGCGGTGTGCGCGGTGGTGTCGAGCGCGAACAGGCCGGTCAGCGCGTCCAGCCGCACCTGGACGCCGTCCGTCGCCGCGACGGGGGTGAAGCTGTGCCCCGCGCCGACCGGCTTGACCCGCAGCCCGTCGCGCGCGGCGGCGGTGAGCACAGCGGCCGCCTCGTCGGCGCTCGTGGGCCGCTCGACGCGGACCGGGCGCGCCTGGACGGTACGCGCCCAGTTCTGCCAGACCATGCGGGATAGGCTCTCATGGTGAGCATCACCGATCCGTACGACGCTCTCCTGGTCGTCTCCTTCGGCGGTCCGGAGGGGCAGGACGACGTCATCCCGTTCCTCGAGAACGTCACCCGCGGCAAGAACATCCCGCGGGAGCGGCTGGAAGAGGTCGGCGAGCACTACCGGCTGTTCGGCGGGCGCAGCCCGATCAACGACCAGAACCGCGCGCTCATCGCCAACCTCGAGCACGAACTGGCCGAGCGGAAGATCTCGCTGCCGGTCTACTGGGGCAACCGCAACTGGGACCCCTACCTCGCCGACGAGCTCGCCCGCATGCGCGACGACGGCGTCGAGCGGGTCGCGGCGTTCGTGACCAGCGCGTACGACTCCTACTCCGGCTGCCGGCAGTACCGCGAGGACCTGTGGCGCGCGGTGCGGAAGGTCGGGCCGGGGGCGCCGCGCATCGACCGGCTGCGGCACTCGTTCGACCACCCCGGCTTCGTGACGGCCAACGCCGACGGCGTCGTGGGCGCGCTCGGCGACCTGCCGCGCGACGTCGCCGACCGGGCCCGCATCGTCTACGTCACGCACTCCATCCCCGACGCCATGGCCGAGACGTCCGGGCCGACCGGCGGCGCGTACGTCGCGCAGCACCTGGCCGTCGCGTCCGCCGTCAGCGCGCAGGTGCAGGCCCGCACGGGCGTCGAGCGCCCGCACGATCTCGTCTACTGCTCGCGCAGCGGCCCGCCGTCGATGCCGTGGCTCGAGCCGGACGTCAACGACCACCTGGCCGCACTGGCGTCCGACGGCGTCGAGGCGGTCGTGCTGGCGCCCATCGGGTTCCTGTCCGATCACATGGAGGTCGCCTACGACCTCGACACCGAGGCGCTGGCGACGGCGAAGGAGCTGGGCATCGCCGCGGCGCGAGCGGCCACCGCCGGCACCCACCCCGACTTCGTCGACACCGTCATCGACCTCCTGCTCGAGCGCGCCGCCGTCGAGCGCGGCGAGTCCGTCGTCCGGGCCAGCATCGGCGCGCCCGGGCCGGCGGCCGACGTCGCTCCGGCCGGCTGCTGCCCCAACCTGCGCGAGGACCTGCCCGCCCTCTGCGGCGCCGACTCGCCCCCGTACCCGTGACCCCTGTGGAGGACTCCCCGTGACGGCCGACCCCGCCGACCTGCTCGTCCTGGCCGAGAAGACCGCCCGTGAGGCCGGTGACCTCGTCCGCGACAAGCGCGAGGCGGTCGAGCGCATGGCCGTCGCCGGCACCAAGTCGACGCCCACCGACGTCGTCACGGAGTCCGACACCGCCGCCGAGGCGCTGATCCGCTCGCGCCTCTTCGCCGCCCGCCCCGACGACGGCTTCCTCGGCGAGGAGGACGGTTCGGTCGCGGGCTCCACCGGCGTCGAGTGGGTGGTCGACCCGATCGACGGCACCGTCAACTACCTCTACGGCCTTCCGCAGTACGCGGTCTCCATCGCCGCCCGCATCGACGGCGTGGTCCGCGCCGGCGTCGTCCACAACCCCGCCAGCGGCGAGACGTGGACGGCGGTGTCCGGCGGCGGCGCCTTCCTCGACGGCGGCCCGGTGCGCGTGTCGTCCTGCTCGTCGCTGTCGTTGGCGCTGGTCGGGACCGGTTTCGGTTACGACGCGGTGCGGCGGGCGCGGCAGGCGGCGGTGCTGCTGGAGGTCGTGCCGGCCGTCCGCGACATCCGCCGGGCCGGCGCCGCCGCGCTGGACCTGTGCGCCGTGGCGACCGGCCGGCTGGACGGCTACTACGAGCGCGGCCTGAACCCGTGGGACCTCGCGGCGGGCGGGCTGATCGCCGCCGAGGCCGGCGCGGTGGTCAGCGGCCTGCGCGGCGCCGAGGCCGGCAACGACCTCGCCCTGGCCGCGACGCCCGGCGTGGCGGCCGAGCTGACGGCGCTGCTCGAGCGGCTCGGCGCCGACCACGACTGACGGCGTGGGGCGCGGTCGCTACGACGTCGCCTTGCGGCGGGCGGCCCAGGCGTCCTTCAGCGACACCTTGGCGCCCATCCGCAGCACGGCACCCTCGTAGATGCGCGCCGCCAGCACGACCAGCACCGCGATCAGCGCGAGCATGAGCCCCAGCGCCAGCCCGACCTCCCAGCCGGCGGCGTCGCCCCGGGCCATGCGCAGCGGCATGATCAGCGCGCTGAACGGCGGCACCACGCTCAGCACCCCCGCGGCGGCGGCGTCCTGGTTGAGGAACACGTAGAACGCGCCGAAGTAGGACACCATCATCAGCGTGTTCACCGGTGTGGTGACGTTCTGCAGGTCCTCCTGCCGCGAGATGCGGGCCGCGGCCGCCGCCGACAGCGAGGCGTAGGCGGCGAAGCCGAGGACGAACCAGCCGAGGGCGGTCAGGACGGGCGTGATCATCGGCCCGCTCAGCTCGATCGCCCCCAGCGCCGACGCCAGGACGAGCCCCAGCCCGCCGATCAGCGCCAGCTGGACGAGCCCGAGCAGCCCGATGCCGACGATCTTGCCGGCCAGCAGCGCCCGCGCCGGGATGGTGGCGAGGATGACCTCGACGACCCGGCTGGACTTCTCTTCGACGACGCCCATGGCGACCCACATGGAGTAGGTGATGAGCTGGCCGAACAGCACGATGGTGCCGAAGAACGCGATGCCGCCGCGGGTCTCGCGCTCGTCGGCGTCGGGGTCGAGGGTGACGGTCTGCAGGGTGGCCGACGTGAGCGCGGCGGACACGTCGGCGGGGTCGATGCCGGCCGATTCCAGCGCCCGCGCGCCCTCGACCTGGCTGTACGCGTTCTGGAGGACGGCGCGCAGCGTGTCGTCGAGGGACTGGTCGACGACGATGGAGTCGCCGTCGACGTAGGCGTCGAGGTCGCCGTCGCGGACGGCCTGCTCGGCCTCGGCGGCGTCGGCCACCGACTGGAAGCTCACCTCGACGTCCGCGACGGAGGCCTGGTGCGACACCGCCTCCTGCAGACCGGACGGCTCGCCGACCAGCGCGACGTCGAAGCTGCCGGAGCCGAAGTCGGTGAACCGGGGGAGCAGCACGACCACCGCGAGGATGCCGAGCGTGATGAGCAGCGAGATGAAGAACGAACGCTCCCGGATGCGCTGCCCGAACTCGCGGCGGGCGACGAGCGTGGCGGCCTCGCGGAACGACAGGGGGCGCGACATCAGGCGGCCTCGACCTTCTCGGGACCGGACGGCGACTGGGCCGGCTCGGCGACGACGGTGCGAAACAGGTCGGCCAGGGTGGGCCGGACCGGCGTGAACTGATGGACCGGGCCGAGGGCGCGGGCGGCGTCGAGCAGGCGCTGGTCGTCGCCCGACGGCGGCAGCTCGACGACCGCGGTCCGCTCGCCGTCCTCGACGACGCTCAGCCCGGGCACCGCGGCGGCCAGCGCGGCCACCCAGCCGGGCGCGGCGCCGACGGACAGCCGGAACCGGTTCGCGGCCGTGCCACGCAGGTCGTCGACGGTGCCGTCGGCGACCAGGCGGCCGGCCCGGATGATGCCGACGGCGTCGCACAGCCGCTCGACCAGCTCGAGCTGGTGGCTGGAGAACACCACGGCGGCGCCGGCGTCGACGCGGGCGCGCAGCACCGCGGCCATCGAGTCGACGCCCATCGGGTCGAGGCCGCTGAACGGCTCGTCGAGGACCATGACGGCGGGATCGTGCACCAGCGCGGCGGCCAGCTGGACCCGCTGCTGGTTGCCGAGTGAGAGCGATTCGACGCGATCTGACGCACGTTCGCTCAGAGCGAGCGCCTCGAGCAGGTCGGATGCGGCCTTGTCGGCTGTGATGCCTGCCACACCGTGCAGCCGCGCGAGGTACACGAGATGCTCGTGGACCTGCATCTTGGGGTACAGTCCGCGCTCTTCGGGCATGTAACCGAACTCACGCCTGATGTCCTGGTCGAGGGGGGTGCCGTTCCACCGGACCTGGCCGCTGTCGGGTTCGAGGACGCCCAGCACGATGCGCATGGCGGTGGTCTTGCCAGCACCGTTGGTGCCGACGAAACCGTACATCTGCCCAGGTCGGACCGTGAACGAGAGGTCGTCGAGAGCCACGACCTCGCCGTAGCGGCGGGACAGCCGGTCGAGCTCGAGCATGGGCTTCCTCTCGGTGCGGGACGATCCGTTGACAGCTTCTCGCCTGGAATGGTGACATCCCTCGTCCCGGAGAACGGTGTGATCGGTCGGTCCAGAGGACGACACGAACTCCCACAGCATGGGGTGCCGTGCCAACGGGGTACCGCATCAGGCAGAATCTCCCGCTCGGAGCGGGCACAACCGCGGGCCGTCGTGCGTTACGGAGGGGCACGGTGTCCATACCGGCCCGGCCACCGACATCACGACGCGCCCAGTGAGGGGGAATAGATCATGGCAACCGACTACGACGCGCCACGCAAGACCGACGACGATCTGTCCGAGGACTCGCTGGAGGAACTGAAGAACCGGCGCATGGACAAGACGTCGGGCATCGTCGACGTCGACGAGTCCGACCTGAACGAGTCCATGGAGCTGCCGGGAGCAGATCTGTCCAACGAGGAGCTGGCGGTCCGGGTACTGCCGCGGCAGGCTGACGAGTTCACCTGCTCGCAGTGCTTCCTGGTGCACCACCGCAGCCAGCTGGCGAAGGAGAAGGACGGGATGCTCATCTGCCGCGACTGCGCGGCCTGAGCACCTCCGAACCCCTCACCGGCCGGCCGTCTGACGCGCCGCCTC
The DNA here is from genome assembly GCF_900106035.1 of Jiangella alba. Classification (GTDB taxonomy): domain Bacteria; phylum Actinomycetota; class Actinomycetes; order Jiangellales; family Jiangellaceae; genus Jiangella; species Jiangella alba. The sequence continues at coordinate 3,128,791 of NZ_FNUC01000003.1, read as the reverse complement.
GAGCTCGGCCACGAGCCGCTCGGGGCGGCGCGTCGACACCAGCCAGTAGGGGGTGGGGTCGGCGTCGTCGTCGACCCCGATGCGCACCACCCCCGGCACGTACCCGCGGATCGCCACGTAGGCGCGGCGGTCGAGGCCGGGGCCACGCGCCGCCCGCGCCTCGTCGCCGGTGAGCGCCTCGGCCGTGCCGACGGCCGTCAAGGGCAGCCGCGCGCGCCCCACCCGGACGCCGTCGGGCCCGACGGCGATGGAGAGCCGGCCGTACAGCAGCAGCGCGGCGCCGCCGAGCAGCAGCACGGCGCCGGTCGACGGCAGCGACACCCGCGGCCCGAACGGCAGCTCGTAGACGAGCCAGACCGACGCGGCCAGCCCGGCCAGCAGCAGCCACCATCGAGCCGGTACCACCAGGCGTTCGCGGTAAGCAGTCACTCCAGCAGGGTGCCACGGATCGCCGGAGCCGAGCGGGTAGGGTCGTCGATCGTGACCGAACGGCAGCACGGGGAGCCGCGCCCCGCCGACGCGATCGAGCGGCACCCCGGCGCGCCGGCGCCCGGCAGCACCATCGCGTCGCACTACCGCATGTGCGTGGGCTGCGGACCGGACCACCCCACGGGGCTGCACGTCACCGTCGTCGCGGGCGAGGGCCTCACCGTGGCCGGCACGTTCACCGTCACCGACGACCACCAGGGCGCGCCCGGCCTGGCCCACGGCGGCATGCTGTCGCTGGCCTTCGACGAGGTGCTCGGCTCGCTGATCTGGCTGATCGGCAAGCCGGCCGTCACCGGCCACCTCGAGACCAGCTACCGCCGCCCGGTCCCGGTCGGCACGACGCTGCACATCGACGCCGCGGTCGACCGCGCCGAGGGCCGCAAGATCTTCATGTCCGCGACCGGCCGCGAGAACGCGCCCGACGGACCGGTCAGCGTCGCCGCGTCGGCCGTGTTCATCGTCGTCCCGCCCACCCACTTCACCGACCACGGCCGCCCGGTGGCCGCGTCGGAGCTCTCGGAAGCGGCCGCGAAGGTCGCGGAGGTGAACCCGTGACCGACCCCGTCGACGTCCTCATCACCCGGCTGGACCCGGAGCTGCCGCTGCCCGGCTACGCCCATCCCGGCGACGCCGGCGCCGACCTGGTCACGACCAGCGACGTCAGCATCGCGCCGGGTGAGCGGGCCATGGTGGGCACGGGCATCGCGATCGCCCTGCCCGCGGGATACGCTGCATTCGTCCACCCGCGGTCGGGCCTCGCGCACCGGCTCGGCGTCAGCATCGTCAACACACCGGGCACGGTCGATGCGGGCTACCGGGGCGAGATCAAGGTGCTGCTGGTCAACCACGACCTGCGGGAACCGGCGGTGTTCGCGCGCGGCGACCGCATCGCCCAGCTGGTCGTCCAGCGGGTCGAGCGGGCCCGGTTCCACGAGGTGGAGCGGCTGCCCGGCTCGGCGCGGGGCGACGGCGGGTACGGGTCGACGGGCACGGCAAGCCAGGCCGGCGGCAACGCCGGCGTCCGATAGACGTAAGGGGACGGTCAGGGTGTGGGGACGGCGGCGCCGCGACGGCGATGAGGACGAGCCCGAGGTCGAGGAGACCACGGAGACCTCTTCGACGGCGTCCGGTTCGAGCGGGTCCGGTGAGGACGACGAGGCGAAGAGCGACCGGTCCGGCGGCCCCCTCGACGAGTCCGAGGTCGACCTCGACGAGGCGCGCAAGGGCCGCGTCGACCTCGGCGGCCTGCTGGTGAAGGCCGCGCCCGGCATGAAGCTGCAGCTGCAGGTCGACCAGCGCACCGGCAACGCCACCAGTGCCGTCCTCGCCATCGAGGACGCCGCGGTGCAGCTGATCGCCGTCGCCGCGCCGCGCAGCTCCGGCATGTGGGGGCAGACGCGGCTGCAGATCAGCCAGGACGCCCAGCGCCGCGGCGGCCGCGCCGAGGAGGCGGCCGGGCCGTTCGGCACCGAGGTCCGGCTGGTCGTGCCGGTGCAGGCGCCCGACGGCAAGCAGGTGCTGCAGCCGTCGCGGGTGTCGGCCATCGACGGCCCGCGCTGGATGCTGCGCGCCACGTTCCTCGGCAAGGCCACCAACGACGCCGCCACGTTCCAGCGCTTCGTCGAGCTGGTCAAGGAGACGGTGGTGGTCCGCGGCCAGTCGCCGATGGCGCCGGGCGACGTCATCGTGCTGAAGCCGCCGGCCGGCACCCGCCCGCCCGCCGACCCGTCCCAGCCCCTGCAAGCCTGACCAGCGGACTTGCCGCGCGGAATATCCTGGTAGACGTGGAAGAGAACACCGGGCGCCGCGGCATCTGGGGCGCCATCACGCGGTGGGTCGCCTCCGACGAGGAGGTCGAGGCCGAGGAGTTGCGCGACGACGCGCGCGAGGCCGGCTGCCAGCCGCTCGCCGACGTCCAGGACCGCACCACGGTGCGCGTCCGCGGGGTGCTGCAGTCGGTCACGTTGCAGCCGCGCCTGGGCACCCCCGCCCTCGAGGCCGATTTGTACGACGGCTCCGGTGCGGTGACACTGGTCTGGCTCGGCCGGCGGCGCATCGCCGGCATCAGCTGCGGACGCCGGCTGGTCGCGACCGGACGGGTGGCCACCCTCGACGGCCGCAGGGTCATGTACAACCCGCGATACGAGCTGCTGCCCGCAGGCATGGAGTGAGATGAGTCAGAGCGATCCCGGCGCCCCCGACCGTGCCGGCCGGCCGAGCTGGGTCCAGGCCATCGCGTCCGACGAGCGCTTCCGCGCCAAGGACGTCATCGGCCCGGCGGCACTGCTCGACGCCGGACTGCCGCTGGCCCTCTTCACCGTCGTCTACACCGCCGCCGGCCGCGACCTCACGCTGTCGCTGTGGGTGGCCGTGGGCTCCGGGGTCCTGCTCGGCATCGTGCGGCTGCTGCGCAAGGAGCCGCTGCAGAACGTCGTCGCCGGCTTCCTGGGCGTCGGCATCGCCGCGTTCATGGCCAACCGCACGGGTCGCGCCGAGGACGTGTTCCTGCCCGGCCTGCTGATCAACGTCGGCTACGGGCTGGCGTACCTGGTGTCCATCGCGGTCCGCTGGCCGCTGCTGGGCGTGTTCGTCGGACTTGTCACCGGGCAGGGCACGGGCTGGCGCAGCGACCCCGCGCTGCTGCGCGCCTACACCCGGGCGAGCTTCCTCTGGGTGGGGATGTTCGCGGTGCGGCTGGCCGTCCAGGTGCCGCTGTACCTCGCCGGCGAAGACCAGATCGGCTGGCTGGCCGGTGCCCGGCTGGTCATGAGCTGGCCGCTGTTCCTGCTGGTCGCCTACCTGTCCTGGCTGATCATCCGGCCCGCGTACCGCGCCCACCAGGAGCGTCTGGCGCCCGCCAAGCCCGGCCCCGACCCCGTCGACGGCTGACGCGGGCGGGCTCAGCCCGCGTGCGGCGAGAGCAGGTCCTCGAGCTGCTTCTCCCGCTCCGGCGCGGCGACGAACAGCAGCTCGTCGCCGGCTTCCAGCGGGAGGTCGGGCAGCGGGCTGTGCACGTGCTTGCCGCGGATGATCGACACCAGCGAGGTGTCGACCGGCCAGGCGACGTCGGCGACCGCCGTGCCGACGATGGGGGAGTCGCCCGGCAGCGTCAGCTCGACCAGGTTCGCCTCGCCCTGCCGGAAGCTGAACAGCCGGACGAGGTCGCCGACGCTGACGGCCTCCTCGACCAGCGCGCTCATGATGCGCGGCGTCGACACCGACACGTCGACGCCCCAGGACTCGTTGAACATCCACTCGTTGCGCGGGTGGTTGACCCGGGCGACGACGCGCGGCACGCCGAACTCCGTCTTGGCCAGCAGCGACACCACGAGGTTGACCTTGTCGTCGCCGGTGGCGGCGATGACGACGTTGCAGCGGTCGAGCGCCGCCTCCTCGAGCATCGACAGCTCGCAGGCGTCGGCCAGCAGCCACTCGGCCTCGGGCACGCTGGCGGCCTTGATGGCCTTGGTGTCCTTGTCGATGAGCAGCACGTCGTGGCCGTTGGCCAGCAGCTCCGACGCGATCGAGCGGCCGACGTTGCCGGCCCCGGCGATGGCGACGCGCATCAGACCTCCACCTCCGGGTCCTTGGCGAGCACCTGCGAGACGTAGGAGATGCGCTCGGTGTTGACGAGGACGTGCACGAGGTCGCCGTCCTGGATGACGGTGTCGGCGGTGGGCAGGACGCCCTCGCCGTAGCGGGTGAGGAACGCGACGCGGGCGCCGGAGGCCTCCTCGAGCTTCTCGACCACGTGCCCGATCCAGCCGTTGCTGATGTGGAACTCGGCCAGCTGGACGGTACCGGTGGGGTCGACCCACTCCGTCTGCGCGCCCTCCGGGAACAGCCGGCGCAGGATCTGGTCGGCCGTCCACCGCACCGTCGCCACCGTGGGGATGCCGAGGCGCTGGTACACCTCGGCCCGGCCGGGATCGTAGATGCGGGCCACCACGTTGTCGACGCCGAACGTCTCGCGGGCCACCCGGGCGGCGAGGATGTTGGAGTTGTCGCCGCTGCTGACCGCGACGAACGCGTGGGCGCGCTCGATGCCGGCCTCGATGAGCACGTCGCGGTCGAAGCCGACCCCGGCCACGGTCGAGCCCTCGAAGCCCGGCTGCAGCCGCCGGAACGCCTCGGGGTTCTGGTCGACGATGGCGACCGTGTGGTCGTGCGATTCGAGGATGTGCGCGACGGTCGAGCCGACCCTGCCGCAGCCCATGATGACGACGTGCATGTGGTCCTCTCACCCTCACCGTGCGACCCGGGGGCTCGCCGTGTCGCTGCCGACGTTACACGCCCGCCGGGAAAGGCATACCATTGCCGATCGTGCCGAGCCTCGGCGATCTGTCCAAGCGGCTCCTCATCGGTCGCAAACTTCCCAGCGAGCGCATGGGGCACACGCTGCTACCCAAGCGGCTGGCCCTGCCGGTGTTCGCCAGCGACCCGCTGTCGTCGGTCACGTACGCCACGCAGGAGGTCCTGGTCATCCTGACGCTGGGTGGCCTGGCCTACCTGACGTACACCCCGTGGGTCGCCGCGGTCGTCGTGTTGCTGCTGATCACCGTCGTGGCGTCGTACCGCCAGCTGGTGCGCGCGTACCCGACCGGCGGCGGCGACTTCGAGGTGGCCAACACCAACCTCGGGCCGACCGCCGGGCTGATCGTCGCCAGCGCGCTGCTGATCGACTACATCCTGACGGTGGCGGTGTCGGTGTCGGCGGGCGTCGACAACCTGATCTCGGCCGTGCCGGAGCTGAACGACTACCGGGTGCCCATCGCCATCGGCATCGTCGTGCTGCTCTCGGCGATGAACCTGCGCGGCATCCGCGAGAGCGGCATCGCGTTCGCGATCCCCACCTACCTGTTCATCGTCGGCATGGCCGGGCTGATCGTGTGGGGCCTGGGCCAGACGCTCTTCGGCGACGACCCGGTCTCGGAGTCGGCGCAGTACGACGTCCAGGCCGAGATGACCGACCTCGGCGGCATCGCGCTGATGCTGCTGGTGCTGAGAGCGTTCGCGTCCGGCTGTACGGCGCTGACCGGCGTCGAGGCGATCGCCAACGGGGTGCCGGCGTTCCGCAAGCCGAAGGCGAAGAACGCGGCCGCGACGCTGGCCATCATGGGCACGCTGTCGATCACGATGTTCAGCGGCATCACCGCGCTGGCCGTCATCGCCGACGTCCGCTACGTGGAGAACTCCTGCGACCTGGTCGGGTTCGACTGCACCCAGCCGCAGCCGACCGTCATCTCGCAGCTGGCGGAGGCGGTGTTCGGCGGCGACACCATCCCCTTCTACTACATTCAGGGCGCCGCGGCGCTGATCCTGATCCTGGCCGCGAACACCGCGTTCAACGGGTTCCCGCTGCTCGGCTCGATCCTGGCGCAGCACCGGTACGCGCCGCGCCAGCTGCACACCCGCGGCGACCGCCTGGTGTTCAGCAATGGCATCATCGTGCTGGCGGTGCTGGCCGGCCTGCTGATCGTCGCGTTCGACGCGTCGGTGACGCGGCTGATCCAGCTCTACATCGTCGGCGTGTTCACGGCGTTCACGTTCGGCCAGACCGGCATGGTGCGGCACTGGAACCGGCTGCTCGCGGCCGGGCCGACCGGGCCGGAACGACGGCAGATCCTGCGCTCGCGGGCCATCAACGGCACCGGGGCGATCCTGACCGGCGTCGTGCTCGTCGTCGTGCTGATCACCAAGTTCACCCACGGCGCCTGGCTGGTCGTCGCGATGATGCCGCTGCTGTTCCTGCTCATGCGGGGCATCCGGCGGCACTACGACACCACCTCGGAGGAGCTGGCGGTCGAGGACTGGCCGTCGGAGTCGCTGCTGCCGTCGCGCGTACACGCCGTCGTGCTGGTGTCGCGGCTGCACAAGCCGACGGTGCGGGCCATCGCCTACGCGCGCGCGGCCCGGCCGGACATCCTGGAGGCCATCACCGTCGACGTCGACGAGTCGGCCACCGCCGCGCTGCTGGACGAGTGGGACCGCCACGACATCCCGGTGCCGCTGCGGGTGCTCGACTCGCCGTACCGCGAGATCGCCCGGCCGGTGGTCGAATACGTGCGGGCGATTCGCCGGGCCAGCCCGCGCGACGTCGTCACGGTGTACGTGCCCGAGTACGTGGTCGGGCACTGGTGGGAGCGCATCCTGCACAACCAGAGCGTCTTCTGGCTCAAGGGCCGGCTGCTGTTCACGCCGGGTGTCATGGTGACGAGCGTGCCGTGGCAGCTGCGCTCGGCGGCGGCCGCGAAGGCCAAGGCGAAGGCGAAGCAGGCGCCCGGCGACGTCCGGCGGGGTGGTCCGCGCTGAGCGGGCGCACGCGCGCGGCCCGCGGCGACTCCGTCGTGGGCACGGAGGTCGTGGTCGACGTCGGCGCGGTCGCGCACGGCGGCGTCTGCGTCGCGCGGCACGAGGGCCGGGCGGTGTTCGTCCGGCACGCACTGCCCGGCGAGCGGGTCCGGATCAGAGTCACCGAGGGCGGCACCGAGGACCGGTTCTGGCGCGCCGACGCGGTGGCCGTGCTGACGCCGTCGCCGGCCCGGGTCGAGCCGCCGTGCCCGTGGGCCGGACCGGGGAAGTGCGGCGGCTGCGACTGGCAGCACGTGCTGCTGCCGGCCCAGCGCTCGCTGAAGGCGGCCGTCGTCGCCGAGCAGCTGGAGCGGCTGGCCGGGCTGCGCCGCGAGATCGTCGTCGAGCCCGTCCCCGGCGACGACGACGGGCTCGGGTGGCGCACGCGCGTCACGTACGCCGTCGACGCGAACGGGCGGGCCGGGCTGCGGGCGCACCGTTCGCACGAGGTGGTGCCGATCGACCACTGCCGCATCGCGCACCCCGAGGTCCGTGCGGCCCGGGTCGAGGACGGCGAGTGGCCCGGCGCGGCGTCCGTCGAGGTCGTCGCGGCGAACACGGGGGAGCGGCAGCTGCTGGTCGACGGCGAGGTGGCCGAGGGCCGCCGCTACGTCGTCGAGGAGGCGGCCGGACGGCGCTGGCGGGTCAGCGGCGGCGGCTTCTGGCAGGTGCACCCGGGCGCGGCGGACACGCTGGTCAGCGCCGTTCTGGACGGCGTCGAGGCGCGGCCGGGCGAGACCGCGCTGGACCTATACTGCGGCGTCGGCCTGTTCGCCGGCGCGCTGGCGCCGCTGGTCGGCTCGTCGGGCACGGTGGTGGGTGTCGAGGGGGCGCGCGAGGCCGTCACCGACGCGCGGCGCAACCTGCACGACGTCCCCTGGGTGCGGCTGCTGGCCGGCCGGGTCGACCGCGTGCTGGCCGGCACCGGACCGGCCGGGATGCCGGCCGCCGCCGACATCGTCGTGCTCGACCCGCCGCGCGAGGGCGCCAAGGCCGCCGTCGTCCGCCAGATCGCCGCCCGCCGGCCGCGGGTGGTCGCCTACGTCGCCTGCGATCCCGCCGCGCTGGCCCGCGACCTCGCCACGTTCGCCGCACACGGCTACCGGCTCACCGGCCTGCGCGCGTTCGACCTGTTCCCGATGACGCACCACGTCGAGTGCGTCGCGATCCTGCACCCGGCCGGTGAAGTGGACTATTCTTGACGGCGGCGAAAGCGGCGACGACCAGGAGGTGAGGCAGCCATGCGCAGTGAGCCTCCTAGTCATGCGTCGCAGGGCGCCGAGGTCAGGGGCAGCTGATGCCTGACGGCCGGGTGTTCCTGCGTCGCACGACACCCGTCTCCGTCCGCACCGTCCCGGGAGCGACGCCATGCCACCTCGTCGTCAGCGCGCCCTGCGCGTCATCCGCCCTGCCCTGCGCCGGCAGGGCCGGGGCAACTCCGTGACCGACCGTCCCGCCGACCAGCCCGCGGCCGCCGAGCGGCGCTCCAGCATCGTCGACGCCGCGCTGTACCGCGACGGCAAGCGCATCAGCACGCCCAGCTCGCTGGCCGAAACGTACCGCCAGCTGCGCGCCGACTCCGAGGCCATGGCGTGGATCGGGCTGCACAAGCCCAGCGACGCCGAGCTGCTGTCGCTGGCCGACGAGTTCGACCTGCACGAGCTCGCCGTCGAGGACGCCATGGAGGCGCACCAGCGGCCCAAGCTGGAGCGCTACGGCGAGACCCTGTTCGTGGTGCTGCGCGCGGCCCGCTACGTCGACGCCGTCGAGGAGGTCGACTTCGCCGAGCTGCACCTGTTCGTCGGGCCCGGCTTCGTCATCACCGTCCGGCACGGCGCGACGCCCGACCTCTCCAGCGTCCGGCGCCGCATGGAGGACGACCCCGACCTCCTGCGGCTGGGCCCCGAGGCGGTCCTCTACGCCGTCCTCGACTCCGTCGTCGACGGCTACGTGCCGGTCGTCAACGGCGTCAGCAACGACGTCGACGAGATCGAGGTCCAGGTGTTCGGCCGCGACCCCGAGGTGTCGCGGCGCATCTACGAGCTGTCCCGCGAGGTGCTCGAGTTCCAGCGGGCCACCCGGCCGCTGTCGGGCATGCTGTCCGGGCTCGAGGGCGGCTTCGAGAAGTACGGCACCGACGAAGAGCTGCAGCGCTACCTGCGCGACGTCGCCGACCACGTCACGGAGGTCACCGAGCGGGTCGACGGCTTCCGGCAGGTGCTCTCCGACATCCTCGCCGTCAACGCCACGCTGGTCACCCAGCAGCAGAACGAGGAGATGAAGTCGCTCACCGAGGCCAACTTCGCGCAGAACGAGGAGCTCAAGAAGATCTCGGCCTGGGCGGCCATCCTGTTCGCGCCCACGCTCGTCGGCACCATCTACGGCATGAACTTCGACAACATGCCCGAGACGCACTGGGGGTTCGGCTACCCGTTCGCGCTGCTCCTCATGGCCATCGTCTGCGCCACCCTGTTCGTCGTGTTCCGGAAGAAGGACTGGCTCTGAGGCGGCCGGCCCGGCCGTGAAAGGCTGGGCCCATGCAGCTGCGCATCTTCACCGAGCCCCAGCAGGGCGCGAGCTACGACGACCTGCTCGCCGTCGCGCAGGCGACCGAGCGGCTCGGCTTCGACGCCTTCTTCCGTTCCGACCACTACCTGAAGATGGGCTCCGTCAGCGGGTTGCCCGGTCCCACCGACGCGTGGACGACGCTGGCCGGGCTGGCCCGCGAGACGTCGCGCATCCGGCTGGGCACGCTGGTCACGTCGGCGACGTTCCGCAACCCCGGCGTGCTGGCCATCCAGGTCGCGCAGGTCGACCAGATGTCCGGCGGACGGGTCGAGCTGGGGCTGGGCGCGGGGTGGTACGCGCGGGAGCACGAGGCGTACGGCATTCCGTTCCCCGAGAAGCGGTTCGGCCTGCTGGAAGAGCAGTTCGACGTCATCACCGGGCTGTGGAACACGCCGGAGGGGTCGACGTTCTCCTACGCCGGTCAGCACTACACGGTCTTTGAGTCGCCGGGCCTGCCCAAGCCCGTGCAGCGGCCGGTCCCGCTGATCGTCGGCGGCAACGGCCCGCGGCGCACGCCCGCGCTGGCGGCGAAGCACGCCGCCGAGTACAACTCGTCGTTCCCGGCGAAGTCCGACATCGCCGAGCGGTTCGCCGTCGTGCGCAAGGCGTGCGAGGACGCCGGCCGCGACCCCGACTCGCTGGTGTACTCGGTGGCGCTGGTGGCCTGCGTCGGCTCCGACGAGGCCGAGTTCGCCCGCCGCGCGGCGGCCATCGGGCGCGAGCCGGCGGAGGTGCGGGCGAACGGGCTGGCGGGCACGCCGCAAGAGGTCGTCGACGGCATCAACGCGGTCCGCGAGCTCGGCGGCGGCCGCATCTACCTGCAGATCCTCGACCTCTCCGACCTCGACCACCTGGAGCTCATCGCGGCCGAGGTCGCGCCGCACGTCTGACTACTCGACGGTCACCGACTTCGCCAGGTTGCGCGGCTTGTCGACGTCGTGGCCGAGGGTCAGCGCGGCGTGGTAGGCGAGCAGCTGGAGCGGGATCGTCAGCAGCAGCGGGTCCAGCTCCGGCTCGCTCTTCGGCACGGTGATGACGTGCGCGGGCTCGACGCCGAGGTCGACGCCGTCATGCGTCACCACGGTGAGCGGGCCGGAGCGGGCGGTGATCTCCTGCAGCGCGCCGAGGTTGCGCTCCAGCAGCTCGTCGTCCGGCACGATCGCGACGGTCGGCAGCTCCGGGCCGACCAGCGCGAGCGGGCCGTGCTTCAGCTCGGACGTCTGGTAGGCCTCGGCATGCCGGTAGGAGATCTCCTTCAGCTTCTGCGCGCCCTCGCGGGCCACCGGGAAGCCGCGGGTGCGTCCGACGAAGAACAGGCTGCTGGCGGCGGCGAGCTCCTTCGCGACGGCGGCCAGGTGCTCCTCCTCGCCGACGATCGCCTCGATCTGCTCCGGCAGCCGCTGCAGCGCCTGGATGAGGCGGCGCCCGTCCGCCGGTGACACGTCACGGATGCGGCCCAGGTGCAGGCCGAGCAGCGCGAACCCGACCAGCATGTTCGTCAGCGCCTTCGTCGACGCGACCGCGATCTCCGGTCCCGCGTGCAGGTAGACGCCGCCGTCGCACTCCCGCGCGATGCTCGACCCGACCGCGTTGACCAGGCCGATCACCCGCCCGCCCTTCCGCTTCAGCTCCTGGACGGCGACCAGCGTGTCGTACGTCTCGCCGGACTGGCTGACCGCGACGTAGAGGGTGTCCTTCTCGATCACCGGGTTGCGGTAGCGGAACTCCGAGGCCGGCTCGGCGTCGGCGGGGATGCGGGCGATCTCCTCGATGAACTGCGCGCCGGCCTGCCCGGCGTAGTAGGCCGAACCGCAGCCGAGGATCTTCACCCGGCGGAACTCGCGCAGCTCGCGGGCGTCCATCTCCAGCCCGCCGAGCCTGACGGTGTGGAAACGCTCGTCCAGGCGACCCTTGAGGATGCGGCGGACGGCGTCGGGCTGCTCGGCGATCTCCTTGTGCATGAAGTGCTCGTGGCCGTCGGTGCCGTAGTCGGAGGCGTCCCAGTCGACGGTGACCGCGGTCTTCGTCGTGCGGGCGTCGCGGGTGAACGTCTGGTAGCCGTCGGCCCGGAGCGTGGCCAGCTCACCGTCGTCGAGGTGGACGACCTGCTTGGTGTAGCGGACCAGGGCGGCGGTGTCGCTGGCGACGTGCATCTCGCGGTCGCCGAGGCCGAGGATGATCGGGCTGCCGTTGCGGGCGACGACGATGCGGTCCGGGTGCGCCTGGTCGAGGACGGCGATGCCGTAGGTGCCCTCGACGCGGTCGAGGGCGGTGAGGACGGCTTGTTCGAGCGTGGTCTCCTCGCTCGCCCGCGCGATCAGGTGCGCCAGCACCTCGGTGTCGGTGTCCGACGTCAGCTCGACGCCGTCGGCCTGCAGCTCGGCGCGCAGCTGGGCGGCGTTGTCGATGATGCCGTTGTGCACCACCGCGACCCGGCCGTCGGCGCTGAGCTGCGGGTGCGCGTTGCGCTGCGACGGGACGCCGTGCGTGGCCCAGCGCGTGTGGCCGATGCCGGTCTTGCCGCCGAACCGCTTCGGCAGGCCCGCCTCCAGCTCGCGCACCCGGACGGCGTCGCGGTGCAGCCGGATCTCGCTCGGCCCCAGGACCGCCACGCCGGCGGAGTCGTAACCGCGGTACTCCAGCCGCGCCAGGCCGTCGACCAGGATGGGGGCGGCCGGCTTCGCGCCGACGTATCCGACGATTCCGCACATGGCGTGGGTCCTCTCGTTGCTCTCTGTGTTCTAGCGCTGTGGCCGGGTGCCCGCCAGGGGTCGGCGTCAGCCGTCTGTGCCGTCAGCCGCCTGTGCTGTCGGCCGCCGTCAGGCGTCAGCCGTAGACGATGCGGCGCAGCTGCCGCGTGGACAGGTCGGGCGCGCGGACCGGCCGGTGCGTCAGCTCGGCGCGGATCCGCTCGAAGATCTCCTCGTTCTTCCCGCCGCGCAGTTGCAGCTCCTGGTGCCGGCGTCGCACGTACTCCTCGACCGGCTCCGCGAAGTACGCCGCGACGTCCGCGACGACGCGCCGCGCCACCCCTGCCGGCAGCCCCGTCGTCCGGATGATCTGCTCGACGAGCTCCGCGGCGGTGTGCGTCACGCGGTCTACCATGCCGCCGACTCGGTGGGATCGGCAAGAATCTGCCCGGAATCGGGCAAGGTCTGCGCTAACCGCCCGGCTGCACGAGCCCGGTCTCGTAGGCGATGACGACGGCCTGGGCGCGGTCGCGCAGGTCCAGCTTCATCAGGATGCGCCCGACATGCGTCTTCACCGTCTGCTCGGCCAGCACCAGCGTCTCGGCGATCTCGCCGTTCGACCGGCCGGCGGCGATGAGCTTGAGCACCTCGGTCTCCCGCGGCGTCAGCGCACGCAGCTGGTCGGGCCGGGGCCGGTTCTGCTGCGGGCGGCGGGCGAAGTCGGCGATCAGCGTCCGCGTCACCGACGGCGCCAGCAACGCGTCCCCGGCGGCGACGACCCGGACCGCGTGCACCAGGTCGGCCGCCGGGGCGTCCTTCAGCAGGAAGCCGCTGGCGCCGGCCCGCAGCGCCTCGTACACGTAGTCGTCCAGGTCGAACGTCGTGAGCATGACGACGCGCGGATGCCGGTCGCCGGGCGCCTTGAGGATGCGCCGGGTCGCCTCCAGCCCGTCCAGCACCGGCATCCGCACGTCCATCAGCACCACGTCCGGATGCTTCCGCCACACCGCGTCGACCGCTTCGGCCCCGTTGGCGGCGCTCCCGGCCACCTCGATGTCCTCCTGCGCGGCGAGCAGCGCGCCGAAGCCTTCGCGCACCATCGCCTGGTCGTCCACGATCAGCACCCGTATCGTCATCCGGCTCCCTCGTCGTCGGTCGTCCCCGCGCCCCGCCCACCGTCGTCGCGCCGCTCAGCGGACCCGGCCGCCCGCTGTCCGCTGTCGCCGCGCCCTGCGCTCTCGTCCGTCCCGGTCGCCACCTGCCCGCCTCCGCTCCGCCCGTCGTCGTCGTGCCGCTCAGCGGACCCGGCCGCCCGCTGCCCACCGTCGCCGCGCCCTGCGGCCTCGTCCGTCCCGGTCGCCACCTGCCCGCCGCTCCGCCCGTCGTCGTCGTGCTGCTCAGTGGACCCGGCCGCCCACGGTCCGTCGTCGCCGAGCCCCGCGCTCCCGTCCGTCCCGGTCGCCACCTGCCCGCCTCCGCTCCGCCCGTCGTCGTGCCGCTCAGCGGCCCCGGCCGCCCACGGTCCGGTGTCGCCGAGCCCTGCGGCCTCGTCCGTCCCGGTCGCCACCTGCCCGCCGTCGCGGAGCCCTGGGCCCTCGCCGGATCCGTCGCGGCGCCGGTCGTCGTCCTCGCCGGGGGCAGCCGGCCGATAGGGGAGCACCGCCGTCACGGCGAACCCGCCGTCCGCCGTCGGCCCGGCCGTGAACGTCCCACCCACGACGGCCGCACGTTCCCGCATGCCGGGCAGTCCGTGCCCGCTCGCCTGCGTCGCCGGGTGCGCGGCGGCCACCGCGGGCGCCGTGTTCGAGATGCGCAACTCCACCGACCGCGCCGCGTACGACACCCGCACCGTCACCGCGCTGCCGGGCGCGTGCCGGACCGCGTTCGCCAGCGACTCCTGCACGATCCGGTACGCCGAGAGCCCGACGGTCGCCGGCACCTCCGCCGCCGGCTCTCCGGCCGTCGTCAGCTCCGCCGCGACCCCCGACCGCCGCGCGCCGTCGACCAGGTCGCCGAGCTCGGCGAGCCCCGGCTGCGGCGCCAGCGCGACCGTCTCGTCGGTCCCGCGCAGCACGCCGAGCAGGCCGCGGATCTCGTCCAGCGCCTGGCGGGCCGACCCGCTGATGGACGCGAACTCGGCGCGCGCGGGGTCGGACAGGCCGTCGATCCGGTACGGCGCGGTCTCGGCCTGGACGACGACCATCGACATGTGGTGCGCGACGACGTCGTGGAGGTCGCGGGCGATGCGGCTGCGTTCCTCCAGCACCGTGCGGCGGGCCTTCTCCAGTTCGCTGAGTTCGGTCTGCCGCTCGAGGTCCTGGCTGGTGCGGCGGCGGGCCCGGACGAGGTCGCCGATGACGGTGACCGCCGTGCCCGCGACGATCATCGTGACCGCCGTGCCTGCGTTGTCGCCCGTGCCGGTGAGCATCGCGGTGACGGTGATCGCCCAGACGCACACGGTGGTCCACCGGGCGTATCGAACCGCAACGAAATACAACGCGACGAGCCAGGACCACTGGAAGATCACCGGCCAGGCGCCGTCGTACTCGCCCTCGCTCGGCGGGCCCAGCAGCGGCAGGACTATCCCGAGGAGTGTGGCGACGCGCCATCCCACGAGCGGGTAGCGGTCGATCAGTCCGACCGGCAGCGCGATGGCCGCGCCCGCGACCGGCACCAGCAGCGGATGGATCCGGACCGACGCCTCGATGGTCGCGGTCGCCGCCCAGAACACGACGAACGCGGCCAGCCACGGGACGTAGCGGCGCACCCACGGCGCGATGCCGCTCGGCTCGCCGGCCGGCGGCGGACGCCAGTCGAGCACGGCCTGACGGAGTCCGGCGCGCAGCAGCCGCGGCAGGTCGGCGGGCGGTACCGCGGACCGGCCCGGCGATGCCGGGGACCCGTCCGGCAGCGTCAGGATCGGCTGGAACGCCCGCATGGCCGGGACCCGCCGGATCACTGTCCCCGCCACGATCCCCGCCGCCCCGATCAGCGCCGCGCCGACCGCCCAGCCCGCGCGCAGGTCGTCCGGCACCGAAACGGCGAACAGGAACGCGGTCGCGACCGTCGCCACCACCGGGACGGCGAGGTCGCCGAGCACGCCCGCCACCCGCGACCGCCGCCCCGCTCCGTCGTCGCCGGGCAACCGCTGCTCTGCGCCGCCGTCGTCGGGCGACCGCTGCTTCGTACCGTCGCCGTCGCCGGCGGGGGAGCGGGACCAGGGCCGTGGCTGCAGCCCGGTCGCGAACAGCAACGCCAGCAGGACCATCCCGTGCACGGTCGGCCACGGCCACGGATCGCCGTCGACCACGTCGTATACGCGAGACACCAGGAGCGCCGCGCCGGCCGACAGTAGCCAGCCAAGCGCCGGCAGCGTCGTGATCAGGCCGAGCGGCACCGCCGCGGCCGCCGCGACCAGCGGGGTCGCGCCGACCGGCACGTCCAGGACCTCGTCGGCCGTCTGCAGGGTCACGACGAACGCCGCCGCGGCGCAGAGCCACGGCAGCCACGACCGGGCAGCGCGCGGTTCGCCGTTCACGCGAATCACACTAGGGCGGCGGCCGCGCCCGCGCGTCGTACTACGGAGGTGTCCCTCAGGGGATACCAGCGGGGTACGCCGAACCTGGCTCCGCAGCGGGACGATCGCCGCCGGCCGCGTTCCTAGCGTCCGGCGGCATGAGGAATCGCATCGGACTGCTGGTGGCCGCGATACTCGCGTCGTTCGCGCTGACGGGCGCCGGGCAGGTGGCGACGCCGTCCGAGCCGGAGAACCAGCCCGCCGTCCACGCCGTCGCCGCCCTCACCGGCCGGTCCGGTGACGACCTCGCGGCGGCGCTCCCGGCCGACTTCGCGGCGGTCATGGGGTACCGGCCGGTCGCGGTGACCGACCCGGACGGATCGGTCCACCTCACCGATCCGTCCGGCGGCTGCTCCTGGCTCGGCGACACGACATACGGGTTCGGCCGGGCGTGCCGGTCGCACGACCTCGGATACGACGTGCTCCGCTACGCGACGTTGAAGGGCGGCGAGCTGGGCCCGTGGGCGCGCCATGCGATCGACGACCGGTTTGCCGCCGACCTGCGGGCGCGCTGCTCGTCGGTGGACGGTGGGGCCGGCTGCTCGGCGCTCGTTCGTGCCACGACCGGCGCCGTCGGGTTCAACTCGTGGCGGCAGGGCTACGGCAACCCCGGCGACGAGGCGGTCTGGCCGTACCTGGTGTCCGGGGCGCTCATCCTCGCCGCCGCTGCCGGCCCGTCGATCGTCCGGCGGTTTCGTCCCGGGCACCCGCGATGAGGCGGCCGACGTGGACGGCCGGAACGGCGCCGGCGCGGGACGCGGCCTCGGCCGACGGTCGTTGGGCCAGCACCGCTCGGGCCGCCGGAGCCAGACCTGGAGTCGGTGGGCGGGCAGCTGGCCGTCTTGCCGTCGGTGGTCCTGGCGTCGGAGGTTCAGCCGCCGGAGGTTCGGGCGTCGGAGATTCGGCCGCCGGTGGTCCGGACGTCGGCAGCCGAGCCGCCGTTCCCGGTTCCGCCCGGCCTGCAGTGCCGGTCGCCGTTCAAGTGGGTCCCGCAGCCCTCGAGCCCCGGCCGGGCCGTGATCGGCTGGTCGACGCGGTCCGGGCGGCGAGCCTGGCGGTGGTGGTGCTCGGTCACTGGCTGATGGCGTCGGTGTCCGTGTTGGCGGACGGTCGGATGGTTCCGGCGAACGCGCTGACCGAGCTCACCGCCCTTCGCCCGGCGACGTGGGTGTTGCAGGTGATGCCGCTGTTCTTCATGGCCGGCGGGTTCGCCAACCTGACGGTCTGGCGGCGGACGGTCGCAACCGGCCGCAGTCACGGCGCATTCGTGCGGTCGCGGCTGACCCGGCTGTGGCGGCCGGCTCTGATCTTTGTGCCGGTTGTTCCGGTGACCGGTGTGATCGCGTACGTGGCCGGCCAGCCCGCGTCCGACGCCGCGCGACTGGCGGTGCTGCTGGTGCAGCCGCTGTGGTTCCTGGCCGTCTATACGGGGATCATCGTGGTCGCTCCCATCCTGCTGCGCTGGCATGCGGTCGCACCCCGGACCGTGCTCGCCACGCTGGCGATCGGGGCGTTGCTCGTGGACCTGACCCGGCTGACGGGAGGCCCGCCGGTCGTCGCGGCCGCCAACCTGGCGCTTGTGTGGGTCTTCGCCCACCAGCTCGGCGTCTGGTACGGCGACGGCCGGTTGGCGACGGTGCCGCGGCGGCGGTTGTGGGCGGTGCTGGCGGCCGCTCTACTTGCGTTGGTGCTGCTGACCGGCCCTGGGCCATATCCGGTGAGCATGGTGGGTCTGCCGGGCCAGCTGTCGAACATGTCGCCGCCGACCGTGTGTCTCCTGGTCCTGGGCGTCGGCCAGGGCGCGGCCATCCTGCTCGCTCGCCCCTTCCTGTTGCGCATGCTCGGGCGACCGGCGCCGTGGGCAGCGGTGCGGCGGTTCGGGTCGGTGGCGATGACGGTGTACCTGTGGCACCTCCTCGTGCTGGTGGTGGCGTTCGGTGCGTTGCTGGCGATGGGGGAGCCGCCGCCGGAGCCCGGCAGCGCCACCTGGTGGCTGACCCGCCCGCTGTGGTTGCTGGCGCTGACGGCCGGGTTGGCGGCGGTCGTGGGCCTGGTCGCCAGGTTCGGTCGCCGGAGCCCGGGCCCATCGCGGTGATCGCGGCCGGCGGACGCCCGCGCCTCGTCGCCGGAACGCTGCGGCCGGCGTCGGGGACGGGCAGCGCTGACCCGGTGCCCGTTCGCGAGTGCGACGAACGGACAGAGGCGGGCCGAAACAGCGAACGGCGACGCGGGGATGGCCACAGGGCGCCCGGTTGGGCGCGATTGGGCTGACGTGGGCGGGTCGTGGTGGCGGTATGTCGACGGGGACAGTTGGGTGCCTGACGCGTGCTCGCGGGCGGCGGGCGGTGCGGGGGCGCCAGGCGTCGTCGCGGCGACGCGGGGCTGGCCACGGCGCGCGCAGCCGCGGCCGCTGTTGTCGGGCAGACGTGGGCGGGTCGTGGTGGCGGTATGTCGACGGGGACAGTTGGGTGCCTGACGCGAGGTCGTGGACGGCGGGCGGTGCGGGGGCGCCACGCGTCGTCGCGGCGACGCGGGGCTGGCCACGGCGCGCGCAGCCGCGGCCGCTGTTGTCGGGCAGACGTGGGCGGGTCGTGGTGGCGGTATGTCGACGGGGACAGTTGGGGCCTGACGCGTGCTCGCGGGCGGCGGGGCCAGGCGTCGTCGCGGCGACGCGGGGCTGGCCACGACGCGCGCAGCCGGGGCGCTGTTGTCGGGCGGCCGTGGGCGGGGTCATGGCGGCGGCATCGCGACGGGGACGGCTGGGTGCCCGTCGCGAGGTCGCGGGCGGTGGGCAGCGCGGCGTCGCTACGCATCGTCGCGGCGACGCGGGGCTGGCCACGGGGCCGCGCAGCCGGGGCGTGATCGGGCGGACGTGGGCGGGTCATGGCAGCGGGATCTCGACGGTGAGCGGGCTGGGCGCCTGGAACTCGTACTGGGCGTCGGGAGGGAGACCGACGGTGCCGGTGGGGCGGTAGGCGAGCGTCACTGATCGCACGTCGTCGGGGAGGAGGAAGGCCAGGACGTTCGGCGGGGCGGGCGGATAGGCGGGCGTGGCGATGCCGGCGTCGTGGGTGACGGTCCAGCTGGCGGCGGCGTCGAGGTCGGCCCGCCAGGAGGTGTTGGGCGGCTGGCGGAGATGATCGTCGACCCGGAGGAGCAGCCAGGCGTGGCCCGGCGGCGCCCAGCCCTCGAACCGGTCGAACGGCGCCAGGTACGCCTCCGTGATGCGGCCGCCGTAGCCGACATCGAGGCCGCCGCGGCTGAGGTCGCCGGCGCCGGAGCCGAACTCGGCCTCCAACTGCGCCTCGGTGCGCACGGCGATGGTCCGCGGCGCCCAGGCCGGCACCGACACCGGCACGGCGCTGGGCCGGTCGTACGCGACCCGGGACACCGACGACGTCACGTCGCCGGTGCGGAGGTCGAGCCGCTGGTCGGCCCCGTCGGCCGTGGCGACCAGCGCGGGCCGGGCGTCGTCGGCGACCGCGGCGACCAGGAGGTGCTCCTCGGACCGGCGATCGCCGCAGGGCAGGTCGTCGCACGGGAACACGAGCGGCTCGCCGTCGCCCGGCAGCGTGACCGGCAGCCGCTCGGACCCGGTGTCGAGCCAGAGCGTCGTCGAGGCGTCGCGAGGTGCCCGGTCCGGACCAGCGCCGACGAGGAACGGGTCGGCCGACGGCGCGAGCGCCGGGGGAGCGGCGACCCGGACCCGCCACGCCCGCGCGACGAGATCGGTGCCGGCGCCGAGACCCCACCCACCCACCGCGTGCACCGTCACTGTGACGGCGGGCGTGACCAGCCGCAGCGGCGGCGACACCGGTTCCAACCCGCCGACGCCGTCGCCCGGATGCAACACCGCCGCGCCCGGCGTGACCTGGGCCGCGACCGGCGCCGAGCGCGACCCCGACGCCGTCGCCGCACCCGCCTTCACCACCGGCGCGGCCGCACCCGCCACCGGACCCGCGTC
Organism: Jiangella alba; assembly: GCF_900106035.1. Taxonomy (GTDB): domain Bacteria; phylum Actinomycetota; class Actinomycetes; order Jiangellales; family Jiangellaceae; genus Jiangella; species Jiangella alba. The sequence goes on along the minus strand of NZ_FNUC01000003.1, from coordinate 3,109,152 downwards.
GCCGGGGATCGGACCCGACGCACCCGCGCACCCGGCGACGACCAGGGCGACGACGATCAACATCACCAATGCCTTCATGCCTTCTATGGGTCAATCGGGAAGGGTGAATGTGACAGCAGGAGCGAAGAAAATTCGAGCATGATATCTTGAAGTCAAGAGACTTCCGGTTAGGCGAGCCTCAGCGCGCGGGCGATCACCGCCGTGCGCGACGATGAGCGCAGCGAACCATGACGCGAGAGGTTGGGGATCGAACGTGACCAGCAAGGACAGCTTCGGCGCGAAGGGAAAGCTGCAGGTCGGTGACGCCTCGTACGAGGTGTACCGGCTGGCCGCCGCGGGTGACGTGGGCCGGCTGCCGTACAGCCTGAAGATCCTGCTGGAGAACCTGCTGCGCACCGAGGACGGCGCCAACATCACCGCCGACCACGTCCGCGCGCTGGTCGGCTGGGACGCCACGGCGCAGCCGAACACGGAGATCCAGTTCACGCCCGCGCGCGTCGTCATGCAGGACTTCACTGGCGTGCCGTGCGTCGTCGACCTCGCCACCATGCGCGAGGCCATGAGCGACCTCGGCGGCGACCCGTCGAAGATCAACCCGCTGGCCCCGGCCGAGCTGGTCATCGACCACTCCGTCATCGCCGACGTGTTCGGCGCGCCCGACGCGTTCGTCCGCAACGTCGAGCTCGAGTACGGCCGCAACAAGGAGCGCTACCAGTTCCTGCGCTGGGGCCAGGGCGCGTTCGACGACTTCAAGGTCGTCCCGCCGGGCACCGGCATCGTCCACCAGGTCAACATCGAGCACCTGGCCCGCACCGTCATGGTGCGCGACGGCGTCGCCTACCCCGACACCTGCGTGGGCACCGACAGCCACACCACCATGGTCAACGGCCTGGGCGTCGTCGGCTGGGGCGTCGGCGGCATCGAGGCCGAGGCGGCCATGCTGGGCCAGCCGGTCAGCATGCTCATCCCGCGCGTGGTCGGCTTCAAGCTCAACGGCAGCCTGCCCGACGGCGCCACCGCCACCGACCTCGTGCTCACCATCACCGAGATGCTGCGCAAGCACGGCGTCGTCGGCAAGTTCGTCGAGTTCTACGGCCCCGGCGTCGCCGAGGTCCCGCTGGCCAACCGCGCCACCATCGGCAACATGAGCCCCGAGTACGGCTCCACCATCGCGGTCTTCCCGATCGACGACGAGACCGTCCGCTACCTGCGCCTCACCGGCCGGACGGACGAACAGGTCGCGCTGGTCGAGGCGTACGCGAAGGAGCAGGGCCTCTGGCACGACCCCGCACACGAGCCGACGTACTCCGAGTACCTCGAGCTCGACCTCGGCACCGTCGTCCCGTCCATCGCCGGCCCGAAGCGCCCGCAGGACCGCGTCTCGCTCACCGACGCGAGGACGGCGTTCCGCACCTCGCTGCGCGACTACGTGGCGCACGACGAGGGCCCGCACACCGCGCTCGACGACGCCGTCGAGGACACCTTCCCGGCCAGCGACCCCGTGGCCGTGCACCCGAACGGCGGCGGCGCCGAGGAGCCGCGCGCGCTCGCGTCGGCCGCCGTCGGCTCCGAGGGGCGTGCGTCCGCGCCGGTCAAGATCACGCTCGACGACGGCACCGAGTGCGAGGTCGACCACGGCGCGGTCGTCATCGCGGCCATCACGTCCTGCACGAACACCTCGAACCCGTCCGTCATGATCGGCGCGGCGTTGCTGGCCAAGAAGGCCGTCGAGCGCGGCCTGAACCGCAAGCCGTGGGTCAAGACGACGCTCGCGCCCGGCTCGAAGGTCGTCATGGACTACTACGAGCGTGCCGGCCTGACGCCGTACCTCGAGAAGCTGGGCTTCCACCTGGTCGGATACGGCTGCACGACGTGCATCGGCAACTCCGGCCCGCTGCCCGAGGCCGTGTCGGCCGCCGTCGACCAGAACGACCTCGCCGTCGTCTCCGTCCTGTCGGGCAACCGCAACTTCGAGGGTCGCATCAACCCCGACGTCAAGATGAACTACCTGGCGTCGCCGCCGCTGGTCGTCGCGTATGCGCTGGCCGGCAGCATGGACATCGACATCACGACCGAGCCGCTGGGCACCGGCAGCGACGGCCGGCCCGTCTACCTGAGCGACCTGTGGCCGTCGCCGGCGGAGGTCGAGGAGGTCGTCGAGTCGGCCATCGCCAGCGAGATGTTCACCCGCGACTACGCCGACGTGTTCGCCGGCGACCAGCAGTGGCAGTCGCTGCCGACGCCGTCGGGCAACACCTTCGCGTGGTCCGCCGACTCCACCTACGTCCGCAAGCCCCCGTACTTCGACGGCATGGGCGTGTCGCCGTCGCCGGTGGGTGACATCTCGGGCGCGCGGGTGCTGGCCAAGCTGGGCGACTCGGTGACGACCGACCACATCAGCCCGGCGGGCGCCATCAAGGCCGACTCGCCGGCCGGCACCTACCTGTCGTCGCACGGTGTGCAGCGGCGCGACTTCAACTCGTACGGGTCGCGGCGCGGCAACCACGAGGTCATGATCCGCGGGACGTTCGCCAACATCCGGCTGCGCAACCAGATCGCGCCGGGGACCGAGGGCGGCTTCACGCGCGACTTCACCGCCGCGGACGCTCCGGTGACGACCATCTACGACGCGTCGGTGGCCTACGCCGCCGCCGGTGTGCCGCTGGTCATCCTGGCCGGCAAGGAGTACGGCTCCGGCTCGTCGCGCGACTGGGCCGCGAAGGGGACGGCGCTGCTGGGGGTGCGCGCGGTCATCGCCGAGTCGTACGAGCGCATCCACCGGTCCAACCTCATCGGCATGGGCGTCCTGCCGCTGCAGTTCCCGGACGGGACGTCGGCGGAGTCGCTCGGGCTGACCGGCGAGGAGACGTTCGAGATCACCGGCGTGACGGCGCTGAACGACGGCTCGACGCCTGCGACGGTGAAGGTGCGCGCCGGCGACGTCGAGTTCGACGCGGTGGTGCGCATCGACACGCCGGGGGAGGCGGACTACTACCGCCACGGCGGCATCATGCAGTACGTGCTGCGCAGCCTGCTCTGACGGGGTCTTCTAACTGGTCAGGCGGGGTTCGCGTCCTGCTCTGACGGGTTCGCCGCCGGCCGGTCTGTTGTCCACAGGCCGGCCGGCGGCGGCGCGTTGTCCACATTTCCGGGATCGGCGGTGGCGGCGAGCGGCCCGATCTGTTGATCTTGACGGCATGCGAGACCTGCCCGACGACGTCAGCCGCCTGCTCCGCGCGGGGCACGGCGTCTTCAGTGTGGCCGAGGCCGAATCACGAGATGTCAGCAGGTCGCGGCTGGTGCGGCTGACGGGGTCCGGGCTCCTGGTCCGCCTCGCGAGGGGCGTGTACGCAGCCGCGGCGGAGCCCACGGACGCAGACACCTGGACGGCGTTCGGCCAGCGGTCACGCGCGTTCACGCTGGCCTGTGGCCCGGCAGCGGCAGCCGGTGGCTGGTCTGCGGCGGCGGTCCTCGGGTTGCCGGCCGTCGGCCCTCCGCCGTCCCAGCCATTGGCGGTGGTCCCGGTCGGCACCCGAAGCCCGAGCGACAACCTCGCCGGGCGGCTCAGGGCGGTCGCGTTCCCACCGGAGCATCGCGCGTACGCCAACGGATGTCGGGTGACGTCTCTGCCCCGAACCGTTGTCGACATCGCTCGGACCTCGCCGCATGCAGAGGCGCTGGTGGTCGCCGACGCCGCGTTGTCCGCGGGCGTCACGGTGACGGAGCTGCGATCGGTGGCGGAGTTCCAGGCGGGTTGGCGAGGCGTCCGCTCAGCGGCGTTGGTGATCGCTCGGGCCGATGGTTTCGCCGAGAGTCCGCTGGAGACGCTGGGCCGGCTGACCTTCATCGAGCACGGACTGCCGGTGCCGGTGTCCAACGCCTGGGTCGAGGCCGGCGGACGGCGCTATCGACTCGACCACCTGTTACCAGAGCGGTGGCTGGCGTTCGTAGGCGACGGCTCGCTCAAGTACGACGGCCGGCTCGATGCTGGGCGAGTGATCGCCGACCAGCGAGAACGCGAGTGGAAGCTCCGCGAGTCAGGACTCGACGTGGTGCGGTACGGGTGGGAGCTCGCCCGGCACGACCGTGCCCGGTTGGCCGAGCGGTTCGCCGGGGTGATCGAACGGTGCTCGGTGCGCCGCGAACCGGTGCCCTGGTGGCGTGGGCCGACACCCGGACCCAGGACGTCAGGCGGCGGGCGGCGGGACGGGGTCGACGCGTTCCTCGGCGTCGACACGAGACCGCAGCCCGCGTCCCATGCCGATGATCCCGACCAGGAACACCAGCAGCGCGACGCCGCAGATCCAGACGCCCGACTGCAGATCGCTGACCGACACCGACAGCGAGTCGTCGTTCGCCGACATCACGAGCCAGAGCACCAGCGTCGCCGCGCCGACCAGCCAGCCGAGAATCAGGACGAACCGCGACAACAGCAGCGCGCCGAGCACGCCCAGCAGACCGACCACCGCGAGCGCCAGCGCCATCGAGTTCCAGTACGACGACGGCGTGCCCACGGAGGAGGTCTGGAAGAGCCGTTCGAGCGGTATCTCAGTGGCGTCGCGGCCGCCCAGCCAGTCGAGATACCCGCTGGCCGTGACGCCGAGCGCGCCGATCACGGCGACGATGGCTCCGGTGGCGCGTTGACGTGTGGTCATGTGGATCGCCTCCCTGTCGAGGGTCCAGACGACTCGTTCACGGCCGCGTGCCGGGCGGCACCGGCCGCACTTCCACTGTGCCACGGGGCCCCGGTCCGTGCACGGCGGAGTCGCGAAGTGCCGAGTCGGTGCGCCGCAGGTCAGCGAGGACTCGGGCGGCGAAGAACGGGTGGCGCAGACAGATGGGCGGCCTCGACGGCGTCGGTGGCCGCCGGCGACGCGGACGAGGGCCTGGGCGGGGCGCTGGGCGGGCGTGTGCTCAACGCGTCGGGAGCACCCGGAGGAACGTCAGCTGTCGTCGCCGAACATGGACAGGGGAGCGTCGACCTCTTCCTTGCGCGGGCCCATGATCACGACGCCGGCCAGTATCGCCAGCAGCCCGATCCCGCACACCCACACACCGGCGCCGACGCCCATGCCGGCAGGCGCGTTGTCCGTCGCGTTGCCGATGGCGCGCATCAGCCCCCAGAGGGCGAGCGTCGCCACCCCGACCATCCAGGCCAGCACGAGGAGGAACCTGAACCGCAGCAGCGCCCCCAGCGCACACAGCGCGCCGACCACTGCCAGCGGCGCCGCCACCGACGCCCAGTAGCCGCTGGCCGCGCCCGGGGCACCGGTCTCGGCCAGGTGCCTGATGGGCAACTCGTGCGGCGCCCGGCCGCCGTACCAGGCGACGTAGGCGCTGATCGCGCACAGCAGACCGCCCGCGGCGGCGACGATGGCGCCGGTGGTCCGGCGTCCCAGTCGGCCGAACCGCCCCCACACCCGTTCCTCGTGAGACACAGCGGAAGGGTAGTGGTCCGCGCGGCACGCGCTCAACAAAGACACCTGAACGTGATCGAGAGACGTTCGCCCTCTAGACTCGGCAGTCAGCACCGACGCGACTTGGAGGCAGCACGCGTGGGACTTCTCGACCGCATCAAGGACCCCCGCGACCTGCGGGCACTGTCCGATGACGAGCTCGAGTCGCTGGCCGCGGAGATCCGCGACCGGCTGGTGGCGACCTGCGCTTCGAACGGCGGGCATCTCGGACCCAACCTCGGCGTCGTCGAGCTGACGATCGCGGCGCACCGGGTGTTCGACTCGCCGCGCGATCCCATCGTCTTCGACACCGGGCACCAGGCCTACGTGCACAAGATGCTCACCGGGCGGCACGACTTCACCCGGCTGAAGCAGTCCGGCGGGCTGTCGGGCTACCCGAGCCGCGCCGAGAGCGAGCACGACTGGGTCGAGAACTCGCACGCCTCCACGGCGCTGTCGTACGCCGACGGCATGGCCAAGGCGTTCTCGGTGCGCGGCGAGCGCGACCGCACCGTCGTCGCGTTCATCGGCGACGGCGCGCTGACGGGCGGCATGGCCTGGGAGGCGCTCAACAACATCGCCGGCGGGCCGCAGACCGGCCCCGACCGCCGGCCGCTCGTCATCGTCGTCAACGACAACGGCCGTTCGTACTCGCCGACGGTCGGAGGGCTGGCCCGGCACCTGACGGGGCTGCGCACCGACCCGCGGTACGAACAGGCGCTCGATGTCGTCAAGCGGACGCTCGGCCGCACCGCCCTGGTCGGCCAGCCGCTCTACGACGCGCTGCACGGGGTCAAGAAGGGCCTGAAAGACCTCCTCGCGCCGCAGGGCATGTTCGAGGACCTCGGCCTCAAGTACATCGGCCCCATCGACGGGCACGACCGCGCGCAGGTCGAGCAGGCGCTCACGCAGGCGAAACGGTTCGGCGGGCCGGTGCTGGTGCACTGCCTGACGCAGAAGGGGTTCGGCTACGACCCCGCCGTCCGCGACGAAGCCGACCAGATGCACAGCCCGCGGCCATTCGACCCCGCCACCGGCGCCCCTGCGGGCAAGCCGGTGCGCGAGTGGACCGACGTGTTCAGCGAGGCGCTCGTGCGCGCCGGCCGGCAGCGGGCCGACGTCGTCGCCGTCACGGCCGCCATGCTCGGGCCGACCGGACTCGAGCCGTTCGCCCGGGCGTTCCCCGACCGCTGCTTCGACGTCGGCATCGCCGAGCAGCACGCGGCCACGTCGGCGGCCGGCATGGCGGCCATGGGCCTGCACCCGGTCGTCGCCGTCTACGCGACGTTCCTCAACCGCGCGTTCGACCAGGTGCTCATGGACTGCGCGCTGCACAAGGCCGGCGTCACGTTCGTGCTCGACCGCGCCGGCGTCACCGGCAGCGACGGGCCGTCGCACAACGGCATGTGGGACCTGTCGATCCTGCAGGTCGTGCCGGGGCTGCGGCTGGCCGCCCCGCGCGACGGCGCGCAGCTGGTCGAGCAGTTCACCGAGGCCCTCGACGTCGACGACGCGCCCACGGTGGTGCGGTTCTCCAAGGGCGCCGTCGGGCCCGACGTCCCGGCGCTGGAACGCGTCGGCGGCGTCGACGTGCTGGCCAGGGGCGAGACGCGCGACGTGCTGCTGGTCGCCGTCGGCGCCATGGGCAAGGTCGGCGTCGACACCGAGAAGCGGCTGCAGGCGCAGGGCGTCGGCGTCACCGTCGTCGACCCGCGCTGGGTGAAGCCGCTCGACGACGTGATCATCGAGCTGGCCCGGCAGCACCGGCTGGTCCTCACCGTCGAGGACAACGGCCGGGTCGGCGGCGTCGGCTCGGTGCTGGCGCAGCAACTGCGCGACGCCGGCGTCACGGTGCCGGTACACGACCACGGCCTGCCGCAGCGTTTCCTCGACCACGCCAAGCGCGACGAGATCCTGGCCGCCGCCGGGCTCACCGCGCAGGACCTCGCGCGCGAGGTGTCCGGGCTGGTCGCGGCGCTCGACAGCACCCCGCACGACCGGACGACGACGGTGTGATCGGTGACCACCACCCCTTCCGGGCGCCGCCCGGACCCTGACTGGCTGCGGCCCGAATCCATCATCGCGCTGCGGCTGCTCATCATCGGTGTCGCCGTCGCCGCCGCGATGTGGCTGGTCCTGCAGGTGCAGTTCATCGCCACGGCGGTCGTGCTCGGCTTCGCCGAGGTCGCGTTGCTGTGGCCGCTGGCCCGCTGGCTGCGCAGCAAACGCGTGCCCGCCGTGTTCGCGGCGTTGCTGTGCGTGCTGTTGTTCCTGGCGTTCTTCGCCGGGCTGGTGGTGTTCGTCATCACCGAGGTGGTCGATTCCTGGCCGCGGATGGTCGACGCCGTCACCGGGTCGATCAACGAGATCAACGACTGGCTCGAGGGCGGGCCGTTCGGCCTGGACACGCAGAGCGTCCAGGATCTCCTGGGTGAGCTGCAGTCCCGGCTGGGCGACGTGCTCGGCGACGTCACCAGCGCGGCGGTCGGCGGCCTGTCGCTGGTCGGGAACTTCGCCACCGTCATCCTGATCGCCACGTTCTTCACGATCTTCGCGCTGACCAGCGGCGACAAGCTGTGGAAGCAGTTCGTGGGCACGCTGGCGACGGGCCACCGCGAGCCGGCCGACGCCGCCTTCCGGGCGTCGATGCGCACGGTCGGCAACTGGTTCTACGCCTCGACGCTGACGGGTCTGGTCGACGGCGTGCTGATCGGGGTCGGGCTGCTGATCCTCGACGTGCCGCTGGCGGTCCCGATCGGCGCGCTGACGTTCATCATGGCCTACATCCCGCTGGTCGGCGCCACGCTGGCGGGCGCGGTCGCGGTGCTGGTCGCGCTGTTCTCCGGCGGCTTCACCACGTCGCTGTGGGCCCTGGCGATCGTGGTCCTCGTGCAGCAGATCGAGGGCAACGTCCTGTCGCCGCTGCTGATGTCGCGGGCGCTGAACTTCCACCCCGTCGTCACCCTCATCCTGACGACGGCCGCGGGCACGGCGTTCGGGTTGATCGGGCTGTTCCTCGCCGTGCCGGCAACCGGCGCCATCGTCGCGGCGGTGCTGGCCTGGCGGCGGGTCCTCAGGGCGCGCGAACTCGCCGAGAACGGCGGACCACCGGGCGACGACGGCGAACCACCGCCGGCCGACGCCACCGCGCCGCCGTCCGCCGACCCACCGTCGCCGCTCGAGTCGCCGTCGCGCTGAGGCCTGACGCCCGTCGTTCGCCTGGACGGTCGCAGGCGACCGGTGCGCGGGTGCGTTTCGGCCTGTTGACATGCGCGCCAACAGTTGGCGCGCATGTCAACACGCCAGATCGAGTCATGACGCGGCCAATGGCCCATGGCAGTGTGGTCCGAGCCGGACGACGTCGGCCGCCAACGGCCGGATGGATGTTGCCGCCGCATCTTGTTCGGTCAGCGGGACGGGTTCCACGCCGCCGCTCACCCGGAACACATGGGGCGAACCGAGGGCGCATGGGTGCGCCGAGTCGATGGGCGACCACGCCACGTCGTTGTCGAGCGAGCCGCCGCCGACACTGACCGAATTGCCTTCACGCGCACGCGGCCGTCCGTCGGCGTCGTACAGGACGGCCCGGCCGTCATCACCGCGCGTGGCCGTCCAACCGAGCGGCCAGGCCACTGGGATGATGCGGTCGTCGCCGAGCTCGATCGCGACACAGCCGTAGTCGGCCACGGTCAGCACACCGCTGAGATGGGCTTGCATACCGATTTCAGGCGCCGTGCTCTGGGCCAGCAACTGGACTGGGCGGGCGACCGTGCCGGCGTCGCCCGCGGCGGGCGGATCGCCGGGCAGCCAGGCCAGTCCCGCCGCCGCGGAGCCGGCGACCGCCAGGGCGACGACCGGAACCGCCGCGAGAAGGGTCCGCCGCCGCCGGCGCCGGCGGGCCCGGCCACCCTCGACAGCGCGGCCGACCACCTCCGGGTCGAACGTCTGCTCCTCCGCCCGGACGCGCAACGCCTCCCGCAAAGCCTGTTCGTTCATCCGTCCTCCGCTCAACCCAGTTCCTCGGCCGTCGCCGTGTCACGCAGCCGGGCCAGGGCGCGCGAGGCCTGGCTGCGCACGGTTCGCGGGCTGCACCCGAGGGCGTCGGCGATCTGCTCGTCGGAGAGGTCGCAGTAGTACCGCAGCACGACGACGGCGCGCTGCCGGGCGCCGAGGCCGGCCAGCGCATCGGCGAGCGCCGACCGGTCGGCGACGGCGGGCTCGCGGTCGTCGACGGCGGACGGAGCGCCGGGCCAGCGACGGCCACGGCGGTCGCGGCTCTGCGACCGGCGCATCGACAGGTGCTGGTTGGCCAGCATGGCGCGCACGTAGGCGTCCGGACTGTCCAGCCGGCTGATCCGCGACCAGCGCAGGTACACCTTGACCAGCGTCTCCTGGACGAGGTCGTCGGCGTCGGCGGGGTGGTCGCAGAGCAGCCCGGCGACGGTGTCAGGCGCGGGCGACGCTCGCGAGGCCGGGCGGGAGGAAACGCCGGCCGGTGGCGCGCTCGGCCACGCCGCTGCGGTCGAGGTACGGCGTGATGCCACCAAGGTGGAACGGCCAGCCGGCGCCGAGCAGCATGCACAGGTCGATGTCCTGCGCCTCGGCCACCACGCCTTCGTCGAGCATGATGCGGATCTCCTCGGCGACGGCGGCCAGCGCCCGTTCGCGCACCTCGTCGGCGGTGAGGACGGTGGAACCCTGCTCGAAGAGGGTGGCGGTGGAGTCGTCGAGGTAGGGCTTGCCCTGCTCGTTCCACGACCAGATGCCGGGCTTGCCGGCCGCGACGAGGCGGCGCAGGTTCTCGGACACCGGGAAGCGGCCGGGGTAGGCGTCGTGCAGGGTCTCGGCGACGTGCAGGGCGACGGCCGGGCCGACGAGCTGCAGCAGGACGAACGGGGTCATCGGCAGGCCGAGCGGTGCCAGCGCGTTGTCGGCGACCTGCAGCGGCGTCCCCTCGTCGGCGGCGCGGGTGATCTCGCCGATGAACCGCGTCAGCACCCGGTTGACGACGAACGCGGGGGCGTCCTTGACCAGCACGCACGACTTCTTCAGCGTCTTGCCGACGGACAGCGCGGTGGCCAGCGTGGCGTCGTCGGTCGCGCCCGCGCGGACCACCTCGACCAGCGGCAGCACGGCCACCGGGTTGAAGAAGTGGAACCCGACGACGCGCTCGGGGTGGCGCAGGCCCGACGCCATCTCGGTGACCGACAGCGACGACGTGTTGGTGGCCAGCACGCAGTCGGGGGAGACGACGGCCTCGAGGTCGGCGAAGACCTGCTGCTTGACCTTCAGCTCCTCGAACACGGCCTCGATGACGAAGTCGGCGTCGGCGAAGACGCCCTTGTCCGTCGACCCCGTGACCAGCGCGGTCAGCTTGTTCCGCGCGTCGGGCGACAGCCGTCCGCGGGCCGCGAGCTTGTCGATCTCGGCGTGCACCCAGCCGACGCCCTTCTCGACCCGCGCGGCGTCGAGGTCGGTGAGGACGACGGGGACCTCGAGCCGGCGGACGAACAGCAGCGCCAGCTGGCTGGCCATCAGCCCGGCGCCGACGATGCCCACCTTCGTCACCGGCCGGGCCAGCGACTTGTCGGGCGCGCCGGCCGGCCGCTTGGCCCGTCGCTGGGTGAGGTCGAACGCGTAGACGCCGGCGCGCAGGTCGTCGCCCATGATGAGGTCGCCGAGGGCGTCGTCCTCGGCCGCGAACCCCTCCTCGCGGGTGACCGTCCGCGCCGCGGAGATCAGGTCCAGCGCGCGGTACGGCGCCGGCGTCGCCCCGTGCAGCCGCCCGTCGGCGGCTGCCCGCCCACGCGCGACCGCCGCGTCCCACGCGGACTCGGACCGGTCCACCTCCGGCCGCGACACGACGACGTCGCCGCGCAGCACCTGCGCCGCCCAGTGCAGCGACCGCTCGATGAAGTCGGCGCCGTCGAACGCGGCGTCGGCGATGCCCAGCTGGGCCACCTGCGGCCCGCGCAGCATGCGGTTCTGGTTCAGCGCGTTCTCGATGATGACGGTGACGGCGTTGTCGGCGCCGACGAGGTTCGGCAGCAGCCACGCGCCGCCCCAGCCCGGGACCAGGCCGAGGAACACCTCGGGCAGCGCGATGCCCTGCGCCGCCTTGGACACCGTGCGGTAGGTGCAGTGCAGTCCGAGCTCCAGGCCGCCGCCCAGTGCCATGCCGTTGATCAGCGCGAACGTCGGTACCGGGCCGTCGGTGAGCTTGCCGAACACGCGGTGCCCGAGCTGCCCGAGCGCGACCGCCTGCTCGCGCTGCGTCACCAGCGCCATGCCCTTGAGGTCGGCGCCGGCGGCCAGGATGAACGGCTTGCCGGTGACGGCGACGGCGACGACGCCCGGCTCGGCGTACGCGGCGTCGATGGCCCGCTCGAGGCCCAGCAGCGTGGCCGGGCCGAGGGTGTTGGGCTTGGTGTGGTCGTGGCCGTTGTCGAGCGTGATCAGCGCGGCCTTGCCGGCGCCCAGCGGCAGGTCGACGACACGCAGGTGCGAGGTGGTGACGACTTCGTCGGGGAAGACGGTGGCGAGGTCGGTGGTCATCAGGCCGCGGCCTCCTCGGAGTAGTCGGCGTGGTGCGGGTTCTCCCAGACGACGGTGCCGCCCATGCCGATGCCGATGCACATGGTGGTGACGCCGTAGCGGACCTCGGGGTGCTCCTCGAACTGCCGGGCCAGCTGGTTCATCAGCCGGACGCCGGACGAGGCGAGCGGGTGGCCGACGGCGATGGCGCCGCCGTACTGGTTGACGCGAGGGTCGTCGTCGGCGATGCCGAAGTGGTCGAGGAAGGCCAGCACCTGCACGGCGAACGCCTCGTTGATCTCGAACAGCCCGATGTCGTCGATGCTCAGGCCGGCCCTGGCCAGCGCCTTCTCGGTGGCCGGGACCGGGCCGACGCCCATGACCTCGGGCTCGACGCCGGCGAAGGAGTACGACACCAGCCGCATCTTCGCCGTCAGCCCGAACTCGGCGGCGGCGTCGTCGCTGACCAGCAGCGCCGCGGTGGCGCCGTCGTTCAGGCCCGCGGCGTTGCCGGCGGTGACCCGGCCGTGCGGGCGGAACGGCGTCTTCAGACCGGCGAGGTCGCCGGCCGAGGTGCCGGGCCGCGGCGGCTCGTCGGCCGTCGCGAGGCCCCAGCCCTGCTCGACGGAGCGGGTGGCGACGGGGACGAGGTCGGGCTGGACCTGACCGGCCGCCAGCGCCGCCGCGTACTTGGCCTGGCTGGCCGCGGCGAACGCGTCGGCCCGCTCCTTGGTGAGGTGCGGGAAGCGGTCGTGCAGGTTCTCGGCGGTGCTGCCCATGACCAGCGCGGACGGGTCGACCAGCTTCTCGGCGAGGATGCGCGGGTTGGGGTCGACGCCCTCGCCCATGGGGTGGCGGCCCATGTGTTCGACGCCGCCGGCGATGACGACGTCGTAGGCCCCGAACGCGATGCCGCCGGCCGTGGTCGTCACGGCCGTCATGGCGCCCGCGCACATGCGGTCGATGGCGTAACCGGGCACCGACTTGGGCAGCCCGGCCAGCAGCGCCGCCGTGCGCCCGATGGTCAGGCCCTGGTCGCCGAGCTGGGTGGTCGCGGCGATGGCGACGTCGTCGACCCGCTCAGGCGGGAGACCCGGGTTGCGGCGCAGCAGCTCGCGGATGCAGTTGATGACGAGATCGTCGGCGCGGGTCTCGTGGTACATGCCCTTGGGTCCGGCCTTGCCGAACGGCGTACGCACGCCGTCGACGAACAGCACGTCGCGAACAGGCCTGGTGGAGCGTGGCACGTGGCCCTCCTCGGATCGAAAGCTACCCACGAGTAACAATACTCGGTGGGTCGATGTTACGCAGTGCCTCGCGGCGTGACAACGGCGACAGGTCGGCCTCGTGTGCAGCGACGAACGCGCGCACCCACTCGGGGTCGCGTTTGGCGTGCTCGCGCAGCGCCCAGCCGATGCCCTTGCGCAGGAAGAAGTCCTTGTCGTGCGCGTTGGCCTCGATCGCCTCGGCCAGCAGGTCCACGTCGGTGCCGGCCTTCGAGCCGATCTGGCAGATGACGGCGGTGCGACGGCGCCAGAGGTCGGCGTCGCGGGCCCAGCGCCTGACGGTGGGCGCCGTCCGATCAGGGTGGGCGCGCAGCACCGGGCCGACGGAGCGGATGGCGAGCTCGTCGACGAGGTCCCACCAGGCGCCGGTGACGACCATGTGGTCGTAGAGGCCGAGCGCGTCCGGGTGCGTCGCGTACGCGGCGTACGGTTTCAGCTGCGCCAGCGTGGTGGCCGCGTAGCGCTCCTCGCGGAACCCGGCGCCGTCCCACAGCTCCAGCACCGTCGCCCGCCAGCCGTCGGCGTCGCGCAGCGGGTGCGCGGCGAAGACCGGTCTCAGCGCCGCGGTGCGGGCCGGCTTCTTGATGCCGAGCAGCGGCATGGCGGACTTCACGTACGCGCGCATCGGCTCGGCCGCCTCGGGGTCGGCGATCTCGCGCAACGCCGACCGCACGGCGTCGACGAGTGCGGTGTCGGTGGCGCTCATGACCGCAACCGTAGGCCGTCACAGCTGGCAGCCGTGACGCTCATCCACGTGGCCGACGGCGTGTCGCGGGGGCGAGTTTCGTTAGTGTGAGTCTTCACATGACCGGCTCGTACGATCTCATCGTCATCGGCGCCGGGCCCGCGGGGCTCGCCGCCGCCTGGCGGGCTGCCCAGCGGGGCCTGAAGGTGACGCTGCTCGAGCGCGCCGACCACGTCGGCGGGCTGGCCGCGTCGTTCGAGGTGGGCGGGGTGCGGGTCGACCAGGGGTCGCACCGGCTCGACCCCGGCACGCCGCCGGCCATCCTGCACGACCTGCGCGCCCTGCTCGGCGACGACCTCCAGCAGCGGCGCCGGACCAGCCGCATCCGCGTCGGCGACCAGTGGCTGGCGCTGCCGCTGCGGGCCGACGAGGTCGCGCGGCGGCTGCCGCCGTCGTTCCTGGCCCGGGTCGCGCGCGACTCCGCGGTGTCGAAGTTCCGCCGCGAAGAGGCCGACACCTACGGCGGGCTGGTGCGCAACCGCGTCGGGCCGGCGCTGTACGAGTCCATCTACGGGCCGCTGGCCGAGAAGCAGTGGGGCATGCCGGGCGACCGCATCAGCGCCGAGCAGGCCCGCCGCCAGACCGACCGGCTGGGCACCTGGCGGGTCGCGGCCCGGGCGCTGCGCCGCAGCCGCAAGCGCGGCACGTCCGCCACCGGCGGTGGCTACTACTACCCGCGCACCGGGTTCGGGCAGCTGGTCGAGGCGCTGGCCGACGCCGCGGTGACGGCGGGGGTGGAGATCCGCTGCGAGGCCGAGGTCGACCGCGTCCGCGTCACCGAGGACGAGGTCGAGGTCAGCACCCAGGACGGCGACGTCATCACCGGCGGGCTGGTGTTCTCGACGCTGCCGCTGCCGGTGCTCGCCCGCATCGCCCGCCCGGCGCCGTCGCTGACGTCCATCGAGTCGTCGGCCCGGCTGCGCTACCGCGCCATGCTGCTGGTCTACGTCGTTCACCAGGGCGGGCGGTGGAGCCCGCACGACTCCCACGACATCCCCGACCCGCGCACGCCGGTGCTGCGCATCTCCGAGCCGGCGAACTACCGCAACAACCCCGACGACCCCGTCGACCGGTCGGTGCTGTGCGCCGAGATCCCGTGCTCGATGACCGACGACGTGTGGGGCCTCGACGACGAGTCCCTCGCCGATCTCGTCGACGAGGCGCTGGGGCTGACCGGGCTGCCGAAGCTCAACCGCGTGCACGTCGAGAGCCGCCGCATCGGCCAGTCGTACCCGATCTACCGGGTCGGCTACGAGCAGGACCTCACCGACGTCGACACCTGGGCCCGCATGATCCGCCGCGTCGTCACCCTCGGCCGTCAGGGCCTGTTCGTGCTCGAGAACATCGACCAGGCGCTGCTGCTGGCCTACGGCGCCGTCGACGCCATCCGCGACGACGGCCGCTTCGACCGCTACGCCTGGACGGTGGCGCGCGAACGCTTCGCCCGCTCCGGCTACGTCGACGGGCTCAGCTGACCCGGGTAATTCGCTGGCGCCGCCCGGGCTCACGGGACAGACTGCGACGATGCCGCCTGGCGTCCGCCGGGCTGGGTTGCCGGGAAGGACCAGTCGTCATGCGTCTCGAGAACGTCGAACCCCCGAGTGGACTGACGACGGACGAGTTCGTCCTGCGGCCGATCCTCGCCACCGACGCCGAGCTCGACTACGCCGCCGTCATGGAGAGCCGGGACTACCTGCGCACCTGGGAGCAGTCGAGCTGGCCCGCGGACGACTTCACCGTCGACGGCAACCGGGCCGACCTCGAAGGGCTCGAGCAGCGGCACCAGGATCGCAAGGCCTTCACCTACACCGTCATGAACCCGGCGGGCACAGAGTGTCTCGGCTGCGTCTACCTGATGCCCACCGACACCCGGACGTTCGCCCAGGCGCACATCACGCCCGTCGGCGACCAGCGGTGGGACGACTACGCGGCCGCCGTCTACTTCTGGGTGCGCAAGTCGCGGCTGGCTCTGGGTACCGACCGCGTCCTGCTCGACGCCCTTCGCAGCTGGCTGACGCGCGACTGGACGCTCGGCGGCCATCTCTTCCTCACCAACGAGCAGTTCACCCAGCAGGTCGGCCTGATCGAGCAGACCGACCTTCAGCTGCGGTTCGAGATCCTGGAGAAGGACAAGCCGGGCAAGTACCTCGCCTACGACTGACGTCGCGGGTGTCGAGAACGCGCGATCGGTTCCGTCCCAGGGTCACACGCGCCACGACAGGCCGCGGACCACGAGGAGAACCATCATGCGCAAGCTCATCGTCCAGCAGTGGGTGACCGTCGACAACATCGCCGCGGAGGAGGACGGCGGGCTCGGCTTCGTGTCCGTGGAGCCGTTCTCGGACAAGTCCGACCCCGCGTTCAAGGCGGCGGTCATGGGGTTCATCGACTCCGTCGACACCATGATCCTCGGCGCCACCACCTACGCCCAGTCCGTCGGCTACTGGCCGACCGCCGACGACCAGGGCGAGTACGGGCAGAAGCTCAACGACCTCACGAAGTACGTCGCCTCGTCGACGCTGGCCGACGCCCCGTGGGGCGCCTATCCCGCCGCGACCGTGACGCCGGACCCGGTCGGCACCGTCCGCGAGCTCAAGGAGCAAGGCGGCAAGAACCTCTGGCTGTGGGGGAGCCTGAGCCTCATGCACTCCCTGCTGGACGCCGGCCTGGTCGACGAGGTCCGCCTGCTGGTCTGCCCGGTGACGCGCGGCAAGGGAACCCGCGTCTTCGAGGGCGCGCACGACCTCCAGCTGATCGAGGCGACCGGGTTCGGCAACGGCCTGGCCATCGTGCGCTACGCGATCACGAGCAGCTGACCCGCGAGCTTCCGGTCGTCGGCGCCGCGGACGTCACCCTGCCGTCGTCCGCCTTCCTCGGCCTCGCCGTCGACGGCCACCAGGAGAACACCGCCAACGCCCGCTACACGACGGCCACGTTCGGGGCGGTCACCCTGAGCTGAGGCGCGACCCCGGCACGCCCGCCCCCGGGCCGGCGTGCCGGGCCGCCCCGTCAGGTGGTCCCAGCCCGGCGCAACGAGCTTCCACGTAGTCGCGGTGGCGACAGCATGCTTCCACGTCGCTGCCGTGTGCTGGGCGTCCGACCGCTTCGCAATAGCACCTCTACGCACCACCCGCGAGGCACGACGTGATCATCAACGATCAGCGACATCATGGGCCCGCTCAATCGGTGGTTGCAACGTCGCGGGATGTGGGGTGGAGGTGGCGTGGTGGCGGCGAGGTTGTCGTTGTGGGAGCGGGAAGAGATCGCGGTGGGGCGGGCGCGGGATGAGTCGTGACCTCGATTGCGGTGCGGTTGGGGCGGGCGGTGTCGACGATTTCGCGGGAGATCGCGAGGTTGAGTTTCGAGTGGCTGGGTCAGCCGTATCGGGCGGTGGCCGCCGATGAGACGGCGCGGTTGTTCCGGGCCCGGCCCAAGCCGGGGAAACTGGTGGCGGACAGCCCGTTGCGCCGGGTGGTGATCGACAAACTGCGGCAGCGGTGGTCGCCGGAACAGATGGGTCTGCTGCACGGATTGGTGACGGCGGGTCTCAGGCGGCGAGTGCGACCTGAGTGGTGTTGATGGTCTCGTACTCGATCGGGGTGAGGCGTCCGAGGCGGGCTTGGCGGCGGCGTCGGTGGTAGGTGCGTTCGATCCAGGTGATGATCGCCAGGCGTAGTTCCTGGCGGGTGGCCCAGCGGCGGCGGTCCAGGACGTTCTTCTGCAGTAGCGCGAAGAACGACTCCATGGCGGCGTTGTCGCCGGCGGAGGCGACCTGTCCCATGGATCCGGTCAGGTCGTGGCGGGCCAGCTCGCGCAGGAACCGCCGGGACCGGAACTGCGACCCGCGATCGGAGTGCACGATGCACCCGGCCACGTCACCGCCGCGGCGCGCCACAGCGCTGGCCAGGGCGTTCACGGCCAGGCCCGACTTCATCCGGTTGCTGATCGAGTAGCCCACGATCCGGTTCGAGTACACGTCCTTGATCGCGCACAGGTAGAGCCTGCCCTCACCGGTGGGGTGCTCGGTGATGTCGGTCAGCCACAACTGGTTCGCCCTGTCCGCGGTGAAGTCGCGGCGCACGAGGTCATCGTGCGAGGGCGGGCCGGGGCGTTTGCCGTTCGTGCCGCGCTTCTTGCCGAACACGCTCCACCAGCCATTCGCGGCGCAGATCCGCCACATCGTGCGGTCACAGGCGTGATGACCACGCTGGCGTGCTTCGTCGCCCAACAGCCGGTAGCCGAACTCCGGGTCGTCACGGTGGGCGTCGAACAACGCGTTGGCCAGATACGCCTGCTCGAGCTCGCCAGCGGTGACCGGGTCGGCGAGCCACCGGTAGTAGGGCTGGCGGGCAAGGTTCAGAACCCGGCAGGTCACCGCGACCGGCACCCGGACAGCGGCGCCGGCGGCAGCAAGATCACGGACCAGCGGGTAGATCATTTTCCCGGCAGATGCGCCTGAGCGAAGTACGCCGCCGCGCGCCGCAGGACCTCGTTCTCCTGCTCCAACAACCGGTTACGGCGCCTCAACTCGCGCAACTCTGCCGACTCCGACGCGGTCGACCCGGGCCGGTGCCCGTCCTCGACATCGGCGGCATGCAACCAGTTACGCAGACACGACTCGCTGATCCCGAAGTCCTTCGCGACCTGCGCAACCGGAGCCTCCCCACGACGGGCCACGGCCACCACGTCGTCGCGGAACTCCTTCGGATGGGGTCTGGGCACGGCACACATCCTCCCAGCGGTGCCCTCCGGCACCACAGATCAGGTGTCACCTAACCGTGCGGCAGACCCCACGCCCCGAAACTTGGATGATCATGGGGCAACACCGGCCAGCGAGCGGCCAGCGAGCGATGACCCGAGCGGAGCCGGTCGCCACACCCGAAGCGGCCAGTGAGCGGCCAGCGGACCGGGACCAACAGCGGAGTCGGTAGCCGATCCCACCCAGCGAGGGCGAGAGGCCAGCGGACCCGCACCTCAGCAGAGGTGAGAGCCGGGCCCGTTTTTCAGCCGGCCCCCTGACGCTGCTTGAACGGGGGCGCGGGCGGCCGGGTCAAGCGGTCCTCCGTCGCGCGAAGCGCCAGGTCAGAGTCCGCTTGAGGCGGCCTCCCGCGCCCCCGACACTGGAGAGCAGCAGGGGGCAGGCCAACGCGGCAGATCAAGCCAACGCGTGCCCGGCGAACCGGGACTAAGCCGACGACCCAGGCGACTCGGCAGGCGGAGCCCCAGCATCGCCCGACTCCGACGCCGAACCCGACGCCGGAGCCGGACCCGACGCCGGAGCCGGACCCGACGCCGCTTCCGGCGGCTCCGGGTTCGCGAACGCCTCCGCGACCGCCTCCGCCGTCAACCCGATCTGCCACTCCCGGGCGCCGCGCCCGCGGAACAGCTCGGCCACGGCCTCTGCGGTGGGCGGTGTCGGCGGCTGCCAGGCGGCCCGGCGGAGGGTGTCGGGGGTGAGCAGGTTCTCGACCGGCAGCTGGTGGGCCTCGGCGATGGCCGTGACGCGGGCCCGGGCGGCGGCCAGCCGGGCGGCGGCGTCGGGCTGGCGGGCGGCCCAGGCGCGCGGCGGCGGCGGGCCGTCGTACGGGGCGGTCTGCGGCGGCAGCTCCTTGTCGGGCAGGGCACGTGCGTCGGCGACGGCGCCGAACCAGCGGGAGAGCTCGCGCCGCTGCGACCGGCCCCGGTAGACCGGCATCGCCGACATGGCGTCGGCGCTGGTCGGCATGGTCAGGGCGGCCTCGACGATGGCGGCGTCGGGCAGCACCCGGCCGGGGGAGAGGTCGCGCTGGCGGGCCAGCTCGTCGCGGGCGTACCAGAGCTGACGGACGACGGCGAGGCGGCGGCGGTCGCGGACGCGGTGCAGCCCGGACGTGCGCCGCCACGGGTCGGGGCGGGGCTCCTGCTGCGGCGCCGCGGCGATGGCGGCGAACTCCTCGTGCGCCCAGTCGAGCTTGCCCGCCGCGATGAGCCGCTCCTCGAGCGCGTCGCGCAGCTCGATCAGCAGCTCGACGTCGAGGGCGGCGTAGCGCAGCCAGTCCTCGGGCAGTGGCCGGGTGGACCAGTCGGCGGCCGAGTGGCCCTTCTCCAGTGCGTAGCCGAGCACGCTGTCGACCAGCGGACCGAGCCCGACGCGGGGGAGGCCGAGCAGCCGGCCGGCCAGCTCGGTGTCGAACAGCCGGGCCGGCTTCATGCCCACTTCGGCGAGGCAGGCGAGATCCTGCGACGCGGCGTGCAGCACCCACTCGGCGTCGGCGAGGGCGGCGCCCATGGCGGTCAGGTCGGGGACGGCGATGGGGTCGATCAGCGCGGACCCGGCGCCGTTGCGGCGCAGCTGGATGAGGTAGGCGCGGTGCCCGTAGCGGTAGCCGGAGGCGCGTTCGGCGTCGACGGCGACCGGCCCGTCGGCGGCCGCGAACGCCGCGATGGCGGCCTTCGCGGCGTCGGTGTCGGTGACGACGTCCGGAAGGCCGTCGCGCGGCTCCAGCAAGGGAGTCGAGGCGTCGTCCGTCAACGGTCCCGCCTACGACGTGTCGGTGGCATCGCGACGACGCCGGCCGGCAGCGGCACCAGCCCGGCCGCCGTCGTCAACGCGTCGCCCCAGGCCAGGGCGTGTGCGGTGAGGTCGGGCTCGAGCGGTGTCCAGGACGCGCGGATCTCGATCTCGGCGCTGGCCAGCTCGCCGGCCATGCCGCCGAACCCCTCGGACGCGACCCGGGTGACGGTGCCGCTGGCCGCGGTGTACGGCGCGGACCGGCCGGCCAGCGACTCGACGATCCACGTCCAGCCGACGGCGAGCAGCAGCGGGTCGGCGCCCATCTCCGGCTCGAGGCTGGCCCGCAGGTACGTGACCAGGCGGAACTCCCCGTGCCAGGCCTCCTGGCCGGCGGGGTCGTAGAGCAGCACCAGCCGCCCGGTGGCGGTGGCGTCCTCGTCGGCCTCGTCGACGAAGACGTCGGCGCTGAGCGCGTGCGTGTGCGGCGCCAGCCGCTTCGGGGCCGGGGTCTGCTCGAGGCGGACCTCCCGCCGGAACTGGGCGGACGTCAAGGAACGCACGGCACGCTCGAAGACAGCCGGTACCCCCGGCTGGAGACCCTCGGTGTCCCTTGCCACAATTGGCAGACTAGGCCCGTTTGACGGCCGCGTCAGGCAGGCACGCCCGCCATGCGACGATCAGTGATGTGACCGTGACCTTCGACGACAACGCCACCGCGCCCGCGGATCCGTCCGACAGCCTGTTCCTGCGCGCCTGCCGCGGCGAGCGCACGAGCCGTCCACCTGTGTGGTTCATGCGCCAGGCGGGACGTTCGCTGCCCGAGTACCGGCGGCTGCGCGAGGGCGTGCCGATGCTGGAATCGTGCACCCGGCCCGACATGGTGACCGAGATCACCCTGCAGCCGGTCCGCCGCTACGGCGTCGACGCCGCCATCTTCTACTCCGACATCGTGGTGCCGCTGCGGGCGGTCGGCGTCGACGTCGACGTGAAGCCGGGCATCGGGCCGGTGCTGGGCCACCCGATCCGGTCCCGCGCCGACCTCGACCAGCTGCGCCCGCTCGAGCCCGGCGACGTCGCGTTCGTCGACGAGGCGGTGCGCACGCTGGTGGGGGAGCTGGGCGGCACGCCGCTGATCGGCTTCGCCGGCGCGCCGTTCACGCTGGCGTCGTACCTCGTCGAGGGCGGGCCGTCGAAGAACCACGAGGTCACCAAGGCGCTCATGCACAGCGACCCTGAGCTGTGGCACGAGCTGCTCAGCCGGGTCGCCGGCATCTCCTCGACGTTCCTCGACGTCCAGGTGCGGGCCGGCGCGAGCGCCGTCCAGCTGTTCGACTCGTGGGCCGGCGCGCTGTCGGCCGCCGACTACGCCAAGTTCGTCCACCCGCACAGCGCCGAGGTCCTCGACAGCGTCATCGACGTGCCGCGCATCCACTTCGGCGTCGGGACGTCCGAGTTCCTGCCGCTCATGGCCTCGGCCGGCGCGGACGTCGTGGGCGTCGACTGGCGGCTGCCGCTGGACGAGGCCGCGCTGCGGGTGCCGGGCAAGCCGCTGCAGGGCAACCTCGATCCCGCGCTGCTGGGCGCCGACTGGCCGGTCGTCGAGCGCGAGGTGCACCGCATCGTGGCCGAGGGCCGGCGGGCGCCGGCGCACATCTTCAACCTCGGCCACGGCGTGCTCCCGACCACCGACCCGGACGTGCTGGCCCGCGTGGTCGAGACCGTTCAGGCGACGGGCGACTCCGGCAGCGGCGCCGGCTGACGCGTCCCCCGTCGCCGCTTGAGGATCTGCCAGGCGGGGACGCCGACCAGCGCCGCGACGGCGGCGAACGGCAGCACCGCACCGAGGCCGGTCAGGAATCCGCCGCCGACGGTGACGAACGCGTCCCAGCCGCCGGCCAGCCCGGCGAGGAAGCCGCCGTCGTCGTCGTCCGGCTGGGCCGGCTCGTCGCCGTTCTCGAACAGCTGCAGGGTGACGGTGGCCATCGCGGTCAGGTCGGCCAGCTGCTCCTGCCGGCTCAGCAGCGCGTCGAGGTCGGCCTCGCGGGTGGCCAGCTCGGACTCGATGCTGACGACGTCGGCCAGCGCGGTCGCCTCGGCCAGCAGAGCACGGATGCGGGCGATGCTGGCGCGCTGCGACTCGATGCGCGACGCGACGTCGACGACCTCCTGCGTGACGTCCTCGGTGCCGCGGCTGCGGCTGGAGACCTCGCCGAGCGCCTCGAGCTCGGCGACGGTGTTCTGGTGCTCGGCCGACGGCACCTTGAGCGTGAGGACGGCGTTGTCGTCGCCGTAGACCTGCTCGTCGGCGACGTACCCACCGGCGGCGACGGTGGCGGCCGCGGCCCGGTTCGCCGCGACGACGACGTCGTCGGTGGTGAGGGTGAGGTCGACGGTGTAGATGATCGACCGGCCGTCGACCGCGTTGGCGACGTTGGCGATGACGCCGCTGCCGGCCCCGTCGCTCTCGCCCTCGTCCTCGCCGCCCCCGGCGGCCCGGTCGCCGTCGCCGGCCGCGTTCTCCTGCGGCGCCTCGGCCGCCGGCGCGGGCTCGTCGGCCGCCGACGCGCCGCCGCTGTCGCTGTCGTTCCCGCCGCCGCAGCCGGCCAGCGCGAGCGCCGCCAGCAGCGCAGCCGCCGTCCCGAACGTCGTCCGTCGTGTCATGACGCCTCCCCGAGGTCGGTGTTGCCAGGTTCGACGGGACGGCCCGCGGCGGGGTTGCGGACCGGCTGGTCACGATCGGGGAACGACCTGGTCACGGGCGTGAGATGGGCGCATGGGATGCTGGGGCGCGTGAGCGGAGTGCGCGTGGCGGTCGTCGGTGGCGGGATCAGCGGACTGGCGGCGGCGTGGTTCCTGCGGCAGTCACTCGGGGCGTCGGCGCAGATCGTGGTGCTGGAGAAGCAGCCGGTCGTGGGCGGGCACCTGCGGGTGTCCGACGTGGCCGGGCTGCCCGTCGACGAGGGCGCGGAGTCGCTGCTGGCGCGCCGGCCCGAGGCGGTCGAGCTGGCCCGCGACGTCGGGCTCGGCGACGACATCGTGCACCCCGCGGCCGTCGGCGCCGGGCTGTGGAGCCGCGGCTCCATCGTCGCGCTGCCGGCCGGGACGGTCATGGGCGTGCCCGCCGACCCCGCGCGGCTGACCGGCGTGCTGACGCCGGCCGAGATGACGGCCGCGATCGTCCGCGACGCCGCCGACCCGCTGAGCGTGGACGGGGACGTCGCGATCGGCCGGCTGGTGCGGTCGCGGTACGGCGACGCGGTGGCCGACCGGCTGGTCGAGCCGCTGCTCGGCGGCGTGTACGCGGGGCGGGCGGACGAGCTGTCGCTGGACGCGACGGTGCCGGCGCTGGGCGCCGCGGCACGGACGGCGCAGTCGCTCGGCGAGGCGGTGTCGGCGGTGGCCGCGGGTCCGCCGTCGGCCCCGGGGTCTGCGGCGGCTCCGGCGTCTGCGGCGGCTCCGGGGTCCGCGGCGGCTCCGGCGTCCGCCGGGCCGGTGTTCGCCGGGCTGACCGGCGGCGTCGGCCGGCTGCCGGGTGCGGTGGCGGCGGCGTCCGGGGCCGAGGTGCGGACCGGCGTGACGGTGCGCTCCATCGAGCGGACGCCGGACGGCTGGCGGCTGGTGACCGGGCCGGTCCCGGAGCCGTCGGTGCTGGAGGTCGACGCGGTCGTGGTGGCGACGCCGGCGGTGGCGGCGGCCCGGCTGCTGGCGTCGGCGGCCCCGGTGGCCGCGGCGGAACTGGGCGGCGTCGAGGCGGCCAGCATGGCGATCGTCACGCTCGCGCTGCCTGCGGGCGGGTTCCCGACGGCGCCGTCGACGTCGGGGTTCCTGGTGCCGCCGGTGGACGGGCGGACGATCAAGGCGGTGACGTACTCGTCGGTGAAGTGGCCGTGGCTGGGTGGGCGGGCCGGCGGGCTGGTGCTGCTGCGCGCGTCCCTCGGCCGGCACGGCGAGGCCCGTGCCCTGCAGCGCGACGACGACGAGCTGGTCGCGGCCGCGCTGGCCGACGTCCGGGGCGCGACGGGCTACGCGGGTGGCGTCGTCGACTCGCGGGTGACCCGGTGGGGCGGGGCGCTGCCCCAGTACGCCGTCGGGCACCTGGACCGCGTCGCGCGCATCAGGGCCGCCGTCGAGCCCGTGCCCGGGCTGGCCGTGTGCGGCGCCGTGTACGACGGCGTCGGCATCGCGGCCTGCGTCGGGGCCGCCCGCGACGCCGCGGGGAGGGTGGGCGCGTACCTGTCGGAGCGGCGTGCCAGGATCGAGACATGAGCGACACCGCGTCCAAGCCGAAGGCCCGCGAGCTGAACCAGGTCATCCGCTACACCATGTGGTCGGTGTTCCGGCTGCGCGCGCCGCTCGGCGCCACGTCGCGGTCCGACCTCGCCGACGAGGTCACGGCGCTGTTCGCTGAGCTCGCCGCAAAGGACGTCGTCATCCGTGGCACCTACGACGTCGCCGGCCTGCGCGCCGACGCCGACCTCCTCATCTGGTGGCACGCACCGGCAATCGAGGACCTCCAGACGGCGTACCACCGCTTCCGCGGCACCGCGTTCGGCCGCCAGCTCGACCCCGTCTGGTCGCAGGCCGCCATCCACCGTCCGGCCGAGTTCAACAAGAGCCACATCCCCGCCTTCCTCGCCGATGAGGAGCCGCGCGCGTACGTGTCGGTGTACCCGTTCGTGCGGTCCTACGAGTGGTACCTGCTGCCCGACGCCGAGCGGCGCCAGATGCTCGCCGACCACGGCAAGATGGCCCGCGACTACCCCGACGTGCGCGCCAACACCGTCGCGTCGTTCTCCCTCGGCGACTACGAGTGGATCCTCGCCTTCGAGGCCGACGAGCTGCACCGCATCGTCGACCTCATGCGGCACCTGCGCGGCTCGACGGCGCGGCGGCACGTCCGCGAAGAGGTGCCTTTCTACACCGGCCGCCGGCTGGAGCTGCCCGACCTCGTGGCGGCACTGCCCTAACCGGTCACCTCGACCTCGATCGGCCCGCTGTACAGCGTGAAGGCGTCGACGAACTGCAAGGCGACGTAGACCTGATACGTGCCGGGCTCGAGCGGTTCGTCCTGCGGCTGGGTCACGTCACCTGGCGTGCACCGGCGCAGGAACGAGTGCACCGGATAGATGACGCTCTGCCCCTGCGCCAGCATGACTCCGTGGAGCGACGCCTGTTGTGGCCCCGGTTCCGTGACCACCGAGTCGTCGCGGACCACGTACGTGTCGGGGCCAGGCCCCGTCGCGCCGGTGAATGGTTCCTCGCTGACGTTGGTGATGGTGGCGGTACCGATGGGCTCGTCCCAGTCATCGGGGTCCACCGAGTCGTCGAGCTCGACGGTCATCCGCAGTGGTGAGTCGGGCGCGGGGCCCTGGTCTTTCACGATCCAGCCGCAGCCGCGCGACGTGAACGCCTGTTGCGGTCCGGGCGCCGGGGACTTGTCGACCGTCGGCAGGCCGCTCGGCGTCGAGCCGGCGGCCGGGGGCGCCGCGTCGTCACCCTGGTCGAGGAGGCCCGCAGCGGCCACCGTCGACATCGCGGCCGTCAGCATCACCGCGGCGCTTGCGGAGGCCACGCGGGTGCGCCGCCGGCGGGCGATGCGGCCGCGGATCCGGTCGAGGTCGAGGGCGCCGGGGCCGGGGGCGTCGGCGGCGAGGTCGTCGAGGCGGGAGCGCAGGGTCATCGCAGTTCCTCCGGCGCGTCGGTGAGCAGGGGTTCGAGACGGGCGCGGGCGTCGCTGAGGTGCCGCTTCACCGCGCCGGGCGCGCAGCCCAGCACGTCGGCCACCTGCGCCACCGAGAGGTCCTCGTAGTAGTGCAGCACCACGCAGGCCCGCTGCCGCGGCGACAGCGATGCCAGCGCGGACCGCAGGTCGGCGCCGTCGACGACGGCGATCTCGGGCCCGGCGACGTCGGAGCGGGCGGCGACGAGGTGCCGGACCCGCAGCCACCGGCCCGACCTGCGCCGCCCGTCGACGTGGATGGTGAGGATCGCGCGCCGCACGTACGCCTCGGCCGACTCCAGCGTCAGCCCGCGCGTCGTCCGGCCGAAGGCGCGCAGCAGCGCCTCCTGCACCAGGTCGGCCGCCTCGGCGGCGTCACCGGTCAGCAGGTAGGCGTAGCGCAGCAGCGCCTGGCCGCGGGTCTCCGCCAGATCGGTGAAGACGTGCTCCCAGCTCGCCACCCGCCACCTCCGCCCTCTCACCCACTAGGACGAACGGCGGGCCGATCCGGTTGGGGGACGGCCGTCAGCCGGTCGCCGGGCGGGCCATCGGCAGGTGCGGGATGTGGCCGTCGAGGAATTCGGGGCCGGTGACGGTGAAGCCGTAGCGGCCGTAGAAGCCAGCCAGCTGGATCTGGGCGGCCAGCACGCATCGACGCGGGCCGATGCGGTCCAGCGCGGCGTCCATCAGCCGCCCGGCCAGGCCGGCGCCGCGGGCGGACGGCGCCACGACGACCCGGCCGATGCGGGCCGCGCCGTCGGGGGCGTCGAGGATGCGCAGGTAACCGACCGGCTCGTCGCCGCGGGCCAGCCACAGGTGGACGGCGGACGGCTCGAGGTCGCGGCCGTCCAGCTCGGGATAGGGGTCGCCCTGCTCGACGACGAACACGTCGGAGCGCAGGCGCAGCAGCCGGTACAGCGTCGTCGCGTCGAGCCGGTCGATGGTCGCGGAGTGCAGGGTGAGGTCCACCGGCTCAGTGTGCCGGATCGCCTTCCCGCCGCTGCAGCGAGATGCCGTTGATGCAGTAGCGCAGGTCGGTCGGGGTGGCGAAGCCCTCGCCCCGGAAGACGTGGCCCAGGTGCGAGCCGCAGCGGGCGCAGCGGACCTCGGTGCGGACCGCGCCGAAGCTGCGGTCCTCGATGTACTCGACGCGGTCGTCGGCCAGCGGCTCGTAGAACGACGGCCAGCCGCACTGGGCGTCGAACTTGGTGGCGGACTCGAACAGCTCGGCGCCGCAGGCCCGACAGGAGTAGACGAACGGCTGGTCGTCGGCGTGCTCGAGCGGGCTGGTGAAGGCGCGCTCGGTGCCGGCCTCGCGCAGGACGTGGTACTCATCGGGCGTCAGCTCGGCCCGCCACTCGGCGTCGGTCTTCTCGATCTCGTAGCTCATACCTGGAAAACCCCCTGGACGATGGCGGTGTTCCCTAGTCGAAGGTGGCGCGGCGCGACGGCTGCACGCGCAGCGGCTCGCCGGGCATCTTCGGGTACTCCGGCGGGTACGGCAGGTCGCCGAGGTCGTGGTCCTTCTCGTCGCGGGCGGCGAGCTCGAGCAGCGGCTCCAAGGAGTACGCCACCTCGGTCACACCGGCGTGGAGGTCGCCGACGGCGGCGAAGCGGGCCGGCATGGTGGTGATGTCGAAGTCCTCGGGCCGGGCGTCGTCGACCTCGTCCCAGGACAGCGGCGCCGACACGGTGGCCCGCGGGCGGGGCCGCACGGAGTAGGCGGAGGCGATGGTGCGGTCGCGGGCCATCTGGTTGAAGTCGATGAAGATGCGCTCGCCCCGCTCCTCCTTCCACCAGTCGACGGTGACCTGGTCGGGCATCCGCCGCGCGAGGGCCCGCCCGAACGCGATGACGGCGCGGCGGGCCTGGACGAAGTCCCACTCGGGCCGGACGGGGACGTACAGGTGCATGCCGCGGCCGCCGGACGTCTTCGGGAAGGCGTCCAGGCCGAGCTCGCGCAGCAGCGCCCGGGCCTCGTGGGCGACGACCACGGCGTCGGCGTAGTCGGTGCCGGGCTGCGGGTCGAGGTCGATGCGCAGCTGGTCGGGGTGCTCGGCGTCGGGACGGCGGACCGGCCACGGGTGGAACGTCAGCGTGCCGAGGTTGGCCGCCCACACGACGACGGCCAGCTCGGTGGGGCACACCTCGTCGGCGGTGCGGCCGCTGGGGAACGCGACGGTGGCGGTCTCGACGTAGTCGGGGGCGCCCTTGGGGATGCGCTTCTGGTAGAACGCGTCGCCGCGGTTGTCCTGCCGCGTGGACAGCTTCGCGCCCTCGAAGACGCCGCCGGGCCAGCGCTCCAGCGTGGTGGGCCGCTCGCGCAGCGCGCCGAGGATGCCGTCGCCGACGGCGAGGAAGTACTGGACGACGTCGAGCTTGGTGAGGCCGCGCTCGGGGAAGTAGACCTTGCTGGGGCTGGACACCCGGACCTTGCGGTCGCCGACCTCCAGCTCGATGGCTTCCCTCATGCCGTCCCCGAGGTGGTGCCGTTGTCGGCGGGGCGCTCGGCCGGACGTTCGGCCGCGCGCCGGTCGCGTTCGGCCGCGTGCTCGGCCTCGACCTCGGACTCCCAGTCGGGTTCGCCCTTCGCCAGCAGGTGCAGCACCGGCACCTTGAGCCGTCGGCGGGCGCGGGCGGTCCAGTCGACGTGGAACAGTTCGGCGACGACGTGCGGGCGGGTGAGGATGATGATCTCGGCCGCGCCGCACTCCTGCGACAGCGCGCACAGGCGGTCGAGCGGGTCGGTGGCGGTCACCTCGCCGCCGGCCTGCGCGCCGGTCTTCGCGAACGCCTCGAGCGACTGCGCCAGCGACCGCTTGCTGGCGGCCCGGATCTCCTCGTGCACGCGCTCGAGGTCGGCTTCGTCGACGTACATGGCGGCGGTGCCCATGACCTCGCTGGCGGCGAGCGATCCGATGGTCGACTCGACCCGGCTGGCGGCGTCCTCGACCGGGATCAGGACGTGGTAGCGGACGGGTTCGGGTGTGTCGGCGTGCAGCGCCACGATCTGACGCGCGTCCCAGTCGGCAACGGGCTCTTCGACGAGCACCACGATGTTGTACGACATGGCGACCTCCCAGGGGTCGGCACCGGCGGGGTTGCACACCATACCGGCCTGCGTTCCATTCTCGCGCAAGGGCGGCGGATCAGCCCAGCACGTCCGCGAGGTCGAACTTGACCGGTTCCTCCAGTTGCGCGTACGTGCACGACTCGGGTTCGCGGTCGGGCCGCCAGCGGACGAACTGCGCGGTGTGCCGGAACCGCACGCCCTCCATGTGGTCGTAGCGGACCTCGACGACGCGCTCGGGGCGCAGTGGGACGAACGAGAGGTCCTTGCCGTTGCTCCACCGGCTGTACTCGGCGTTGCGCGGGGTGCGGGTGCCCTCTTCCTGCTTCGCCCACGACCACGGGTGGTCGTCGAACGACGTGACCAGCGGCTGCAGCTCCTGGAACAGCTCTTCGCGCCGCTTCATGGGGAACGCCCCGATGACGCCGACGCTGGCCAGCACGCCGTCGTCGCCGTAGAGGCCGAGCAGCAGCGAGCCGATGCGGTCGGGCCCGCTCTTGTGCACGCGGTAGCCGGCGACGACGCAGTCGGCGGTGCGCTCGTGCTTGATCTTGAACATCACCCGCTTGTCGGGCTCGTAGACGCCGTCCTGCGGCTTGGCGATGACGCCGTCGAGGCCGGCCCCTTCGAACTGGTGGAACCACTGCTCGGCCAGCGCCTTGTCGGTGGTGGCGGTGGTGACGTGGATGGGCGCCTTCGCGGCGGCGAACGCCTCGACGAGGGCGGCGCGGCGCTCGCGGAACGGCCGCTGGGTGTAGTCGTCGTCGCCGAGGGCGAGGAGGTCGAACGCGACGAACTTGGCCGGCACGGTCTCGGAGAGCATCTTGACGCGGCTGGCGGCGGGGTGGATGCGCTGCTGCAGCATCTCGAAGTCGAGGCGGTCGCCGGACTCGCCGACCAGCACGATCTCGCCGTCGACGACGGCGCGCGGCGGGAACTCGGCCTTCACCGCTTCGACCAGCTCGGGGAAGTACCTGGTCATCGGCTTCTCGTTGCGGCTGCCGATCTCGACGTCGTCGCCGTCGCGGAAGATGATGGACCGGAAGCCGTCCCACTTGGGCTCGAAGCTGAGATCGCCGTCGGGGATGCCCTTGACGGGCTTGGCCAGCATCGGCGGCACGGGCGGCAGGACCGGGAGTCGCATGGCCCCAGTGTGTACCACCGGGCCGACAACGGTCAGGACCGGCGCGCCACCCAGCGCATCAGCAGAGTGCCGTCGTCCTCGATGAGGTGCCCGAGCGACCAGTCGCTGTGCAGCGACGACGGCGCCTCGAGCAGGCGGTGCGACCGCCCGCCGACCATCGACGGCGTCAGCGTGTAGCAGAGCTCGTCCAGCGCGCCGGCCGCGACGATGGCGGCCAGCAGGTGCGGCCCGCCCTCGCACAGGATGCGGGTGAGGCCGCGCTCGGCCAGCGCCCGCACGGCGGCGGGGACGTCCAGCGACGCCTCGCCCGCGACGACGACGTCGGCGACCTCGCGGAGCGCCGCGAGCCGGTCGGGCGGCGCGGACGCGCAGGTCAGCACGATGGTCCGGTGCTCGGCCGCGGCGAACAGCGGCGCCGACGGGTCGAGGTCGAGGGTGCGGCTGGCGACCGCGATGGGCCGGTCGACCGGGCCGTAGTGCTCCGCGCGGACGGTGCCGGCTCCGGCCAGGACGACGTCGGCCAGCCGCCGCAGCAGCGCCAGCACGACGCGGTCGGGCGGGCTGGACACCGTCGCCGACCGTCCGTCGGGGCCCTGCGCGGCGCCGTCGAGGCTGGTCACCATGTTCGCCCGCAGCCAGGTGACGCCGCCGGACAGCGGCGGGTAGGCGTACGCGGCGTCGAGGTCGGCGGCGCCGCCGGGCGGATAGAGCTGCTGCACGGTGAGAACCTTACGATTGCTGCCATGCCGGACCGTCTCGCCGACCGTCGTCCGGACGTGCCGGCGGATCGGCTCGTCACGGACATGGTGCCACCGCCGCGGTTCCGTCACGTCGGATTCGACGGCTACCGCGCCGACCCCGCCGTCCCCAGCCAGGCCGAGGCGGTCGCGGCGGCGCGGGCCTTCGCCGCGGCCCTGGGCGACGGCGGACGGCGCCGCGGGTGGTTCCGCCGCGCCGCCGCGCCCGAGGGCGGCGGGCTGTACCTCGACGGCGGCTTCGGCGTCGGCAAGACGCACCTGCTGGCGTCGCTGTGGCACGCGGCGCCGGTGCCGCCGGAGCGCAAGCTGTTCTGCACGTTCGTCGAGCTGACCAACCTCGCCGGCGCGCTCGGCTTCGCCGCGACCGTCGAGGCGCTGTCCGCGCACCGGCTGGTCTGCGTCGACGAGTTCGAGCTGGACGATCCCGGCGACACCGTGCTGGTGTCGACGCTGCTCGGCCGGCTGTCCGAGCGCGGCGTCCGGGTGGCCGCGACCAGCAACACGCTGCCCGGCCAGCTCGGCGAGGGCCGGTTCGCGGCGGCCGACTTCCTGCGCGAGATCCAGGCGCTGGCCGCCCGGTTCGCCGTCGTGCGGGTCGACGGCGACGACTACCGCCACCGCGGGCTGCCGTCGGCGCCCGAGCCGGTGCCCGACGACCTGGTCGCCGCCAGCGCGACGGGGGAGGGCGTCACCCTCGACGACTTCGACGCGCTGGCCGGGCACCTGGCCACCGTCCACCCGTCCAGGTACGGACCACTGCTCGACGGCGTGCGGCGGGTGCATCTGCGCGGCGTGCGCACCGTCGACGACCAGTCGGCGGCGCTGCGGCTGGTGGTGCTGGCCGACCGGCTCTACGACCGTGACCTGCCCGTCGTCGCCGGCGGCGTGCCGCTGGACCGCCTGTTCACGCCGGAGCTGCTGGCCGGCGGCTACCGGAAGAAGTACTTCCGCGCGGTGTCCCGGCTGACGGTGCTGGGCCGCGACGGCGCCGCCACGCTCACGTCGCACCGGCCGCCCTGGCGGTGACGGACGGCGCGGGTGGAGACTGGCGAGGTGCCCAGTCCGTAGCGCGACGAGGAGGTCCGGCCCATGCCCAAGGTGCTCATCCTGACCGGTGACGCGGCCGAGGATCTGGAGTTCTTCTACCCCTACCAGCGGCTGCTCGAAGAGGGCTACGAGGTCGACGTCGCGGCGCCGTCGGTGAAGAAGCTGCAGTTCGTCGTGCACGACTTCGTCGACGGGTTCGACACGTACACCGAGAAGCCCGGCCACAGCTGGCCCGCCGACGTCGCGTTCGCCGACGTCGATCCGTCCGCCTACGTCGCCGTGGTCGTCCCCGGCGGGCGGGCGCCCGAGTACATCCGCAACGACCCCGACGCCCAGCGCATCGTCAAGCACTTCATGGACGGCGGCCTGCCGACGGCGGCCCTGTGCCACGGCCCGCTGCTGCTGGCGGCCGCTCAGACCCTGTCCGGACGGCGCTCGTCGGCCTACCCGGCCCTCGCCGTCGACGTCGAGACCGCCGGCGGCACCTTCGTCGACGGCGCCGGCGTGGTCGACGGCAACCTCGTCACCGGCCGTGCGTGGCCGGACCACCCGCAGTGGTTCGGTGCGTTCATGGAGCAGCTGCGCAAGGCCGCGCCGGTCTGACGCCTGCTACCGGCGAATGGTTGGCGGTTTGGTGGTGCCAGGGCGCCACCAAACCGCCAACCATCGATCCGGGCGGAGCACCGAGCGGGCTCAGGCGAGCATCGGCGGCAGCGGCTCGGCGTGCAGCAGCACCAGGCGCTGGGTGGGCCGGGTGACGGCGACGTAGAGGTCGGTGGCGCCGCGGACGGACTCGGCCAGTAGTTCGGCCGGTTCGACCACCACGACGGTGTCGAACTCGAGGCCCTTGGCCTGGCCGGCCGTCAGCACCGCCACCGGCGCGTCCAGCGCGTCGGCCGTCGACGCCCGCGAGACCGGCACCGGCAGCGCCGCGGCCAGCCCGCCGTGCACGTCGTCGAGCAGCGCCGCCGGCGCCAGCACCGCCAGTCGCCCGGAGCCGACGGCGGCCAGCTCGGCCGACACTTCGGTGACCAGCGACTCGACGAGGTCCAGCGACGACCAGACCGGCACCGTGCGCGGCTGCTCGCCGGTCGAGCGCACCGACGCGGGTGGCTCGAGCGCGGGGTCGATGGTGTGCAGCACGCGGGCCGCGAGGTCCATGACCTCGCTCGGCGTGCGGTAGTTGACGCTCAGGGTCTCCTGCCGCCACCGGCCCGGCACGTGCGGCTCGAGCACGTCGGCCCACGACCGCGCGCCCGCCGCGGCCCCCGTCTGCGCGATGTCGCCGACGACGGTCATCGAGCGGCCCGGCGCCCGGCGCATGACCATGCGCCACGCCATGGGCGACAGCTCCTGCGCCTCGTCGACGATGACGTGCCCGAACGCCCACGTGCGGTCGAGCCCGGCCCGTTCGGCGACGCTGCGCCGGGTCTCGGCCCCTCGGTACCGCTGCGCCACCAGCGACGGGTCGACCGGGATCTCCAGCTCCAGCTCGTCCAGCAGCTCGCGGGCGTACTGGATCTCGGCCTCCTCGCGCTGCCGGGCCAGCCGGGCCGCCTCGTCGGGGTCGTCCAGTTCGCCGAGCAGCTCCGCGGCCTCGTCCAGCAGCGGCACGTCGGACGTCGTCCACGGCAGGTCGGGCTCGCGCGCCAGCAGCGCCCGCTCGGCCGCCGTCAGGTCGGCGCCGGCCGAGGCCAGCAGCGACGGCGACGCGAACAGCTCGCCCAGCAGGCGCTCGGGCGTCAGCGCCGGCCACAGCTCGTCGATGACGGCGGCGACGGCGGGCTCGGCGGCGAGGTCGGCGCGGATCTCGGCGAGGTCGTCGTCGTCCAGCGACTCGCCCAGCACCCGGGCCTGCTCGTCGGCGAGGTGGTGCAGCAGTTCGCGGACGAACACCCGGCGGGCGACGTTGTGCGGCTTGCGGGCGCGGCGGGCGCGGGTGCGGGCCGCCCGGACCGCCGACGGCGCCAGTGTCAGCTCGACGCGGTCGACCTTCAGCTCGACCGGCCCGGGCAGCAGCCGCTGCCGGTCGCGGACGGCGACGGCGACGACGGTGGCCATGCGGGGGTCGCCCTTGACGACGGCGACGTCGGCGGGGTCGTCGCCGCCGGCCTCGACGCCGGGCACCAGCTCGCCGACCGTCGCCAGCACGACGCCGGTCTCACCCAGCGACGGAAGGACCTGGTCGATGTAGTGCAGGAACGTGCGGTTCGGCCCGACCACCAGCACGCCGCTGGAGCCCAGGCGGTCGCGGTGGGTGTAGAGCAGGTACGCCGCGCGGTGCAGCGCCGCGACCGTCTTGCCGGTGCCCGGCCCGCCCTGCACGACCAGCACGCCGCCCAGCGGCGACCGGATGATGCGGTCCTGCTCGGCCTGGATGGTCGCGACGATGTCGGACATGCGGCCGGTGCGGTGCTCCGTCAGCGCTGCCAGCAGCGCCGCCTCACCGCGCAGCGTGCCCTGGCCGCCGGACGGCATCGCCGCGAGGTCGAACACCTCGTCGTCGACGGCGAGCACCCGGCGCAGCCTGGTCTGGATGTGCCGCCGCCGGACCAGCTCGCCCGGGTCGGCGGCCGTGGCCCGGTAGAACGGCTCGGCCGCGGGCGCCCGCCAGTCGACCAGCAGCTGGTCGTAGTCGTCGTCGGTCAGCCCCATGCGGCCGATGTAGCTCGTCTGCCCGTCGCGGAAGTCGAGCCGGCCGAAGCACAGCCCGCGGTCGACCGACCCCAGCCGCTCCAGCCGCTCGACGTCGCGGGCGACGAACGCCTCGCGGTCCCACACCGACGCGTGCGTGCCGCCGTGCTCGCGGTACAGCGTGGCCAGCCGCGCCGTGAGCCGCTTCTTCAGCTCGTCGAGCCGGTCGTACAGGTGGGTGATGTACGGCTGTTCCTCGTCGACGGCGTCGTCGTGACCGGCCGCCGGCCGGATGGCCGCGTCGTGCTTCTCGGCGTCGATGTCGTTCCCTTTCCGAAGCCGTTCGGTCCAACCGGACCGAATCGTCAAGTGTAGCGGCCCCCGCCCTGACCCCCTCCGTTACGCTGAATCGATGACTCAGCCGACGTGGTCGTCGCTCCTTCGTCTCCCGTCCGGGCCGGTCGACCTCTCGGCGCTCGACCCCCGCGCCACGCCGGGCTTCGACGGCAGGAAGGCCGACGGCCAGGCGGCGCTGCAAGAGCTCGGCCCGGTCATCTCCGACCTGCAGGAACGGCTGTTCGCGGCCGGCCGCAGCGGCGGCGTGGAGCGGCTGCTGCTGGTCCTGCAGGGCATGGACACCTCCGGCAAGGGCGGCACCATGCGCCACGCCGTCGGGCTGATGGACCCGCAGGGCGTCAGCATCCGGGCGTTCAAGGCGCCGACGCCCGACGAGCGGCGCCGCGGCTTCCTCTGGCGCATCCGCCAGGCGCTGCCCGACGCCGGCCAGGTCGGCGTGTTCGATCGCAGCCACTACGAGGACGTGCTGGCCGCGCGGGTGCGCAAGCTGGCCCGCCCGGCCGTCGTCGAGTCGCGCTACGACGCCATCAACGACTTCGAGGGCGAGCTGGCCGCGTCCGGCTGCGTCGTCGTCAAGGTCATGCTGCACATCTCCGCCGGCGAGCAGCGCGACCGGCTGGCCGAGCGGCTGGAGAACCCGGCGAAGTACTGGAAGTACAACCCCGGCGACATCGACGACCGCAAGCTCTGGCCCGACTTCCAGCAGGCCTACGAACTCGCGCTCGAGCGCTGCAACACCGGCGCCGCGCCCTGGCACGTCGTCCCGGCCGACCGCAAGTGGTACCGCAACCTGGCGGTCACGCAGTTGCTCATCGAGCACCTGCAGGCGCTGGATCTGGGCTGGCCACCGGCCGATTTCGACGTCGAGGCCGAGAAGGCGCGGCTCGCGGCGTCCTGACCCGCGTACGCCGGCGGGCGTAGCCGGCGGCGGCCGGAGTACGCAGATCTGCGTAGTCGGTGCCGTTCCGGAGCGGACGACCCGCACCCCCGCACGGGCGAATGATCGCTCCCGAGGTCCGGCGACGTCGCCGGCCCGGAGGGAGCGATCATGCGGAAGGTCTTCCTCGGCTTCGCGGTGCTGGTGCTCGCGGCGGTCGTGGTGCAGTTCTATCTGGCGGCGGTCGGCGCGTTCGACACCGCGCCCAACGACGAGGCGTTCGACGCCCACGCCATCCTCGGCACGGTGATCCTGCTGCTCGCGGTGCTGGCTACGATCATGGCGGCGGTGGCCAAGGTCGGCGGGCGGCTGATCGGCATGACCGCCGGGATCGCCGGCCTGGTGCTGCTGCAGAGCCTCATCCGGGTGCTCGCGGACGCGCTGAACGACTCCGGCGACACGTCGTCGACCGCCGGCACGCTGGTGTTCGGGCTGCACGCCCTGAACGGGCTGGCGATCCTGGGTCTGAGCGCCCGCGTGCTCGCCGAGGCGCGCCGCCCGGCGGCCACCCAGCAGCCGCCCGTCGCGGCGTGAGCACCGGCCAGCTGGTCGTCCTCGATCACGTCGTCGCGGTCCTGACGGCGGCGCTCTGGCTGGCCGCGGGCGCGGTGGCGGCGGCCGGCCGGACGCGGGTGGCGCTGGGGCTGGCGGCGGGCGGCGTCCTGGCCGTCGCCGGGCGGCTGACGCTGGTGGCGGTGCTGGCCGATCGCGGCTGGTGGTTCGTCCAGGAGAAGGTGCTGGTGGGCGTGCCGCTGCTGGTCGTGACGGTGGCGGCCGCGGCGGTGCTGGCGGGACGGCCGCTGCTGCGCGGCGGCGACCTGCCGCCGGCGGC
Organism: Jiangella alba; assembly: GCF_900106035.1. Lineage (GTDB taxonomy): Bacteria > Actinomycetota > Actinomycetes > Jiangellales > Jiangellaceae > Jiangella > Jiangella alba. The sequence continues at coordinate 3,072,140 of NZ_FNUC01000003.1, read as the reverse complement.
GGTGACGTCGCTGTTCGCGGTGGGCTACGCGGCGCTGGCCGGGTTCGTCGTGACGTACGTCGGCGGCTACCCGCTGACGTGGAGTGTCGCGCTACTCGCGGTGGCCGGCGTGGCCGGCGCGGTGCTGGTGACGGCGCAGGCGGTGGTGGCGCCGCCGCCCGCCGAACGGCAGACCGCCGGCGGGCCGCTGACCCGGCGCCGGTTCCTCGGCGTCGCGGCCGCCGGCGCCGGAGCGGCCGGCATCGGGCTGGCGTTCGTCCGGGCGCCGTCCGCCGACGCGGGCGGGGGAGCGGCCGCCGTCCACCCGGCCGAGCACGGCACCCCCGTCACCGACCTGCGCGGCCCCACCACGCCGGCCGCAGGTGGCGCCGTCCAGACCTACAGCGTCACGGCGCGGCGCTCGGCCGTCGCGCTGACGTCGGGGCGGGAGATCGACGCGTGGACGTTCGACGGCCGGCTGCCCGGGCCGCCGCTGACCGCCGTGCAGGGCGACCTCGTCGAGGTGACGCTGCGTAACGAGGACATCGACGACGGGGTGACGATCCACTGGCACGGCTACGACGTCGCGTGCGGCGAGGACGGCGCGCCCGGCACCACGCAGGACGTCGTCGCGGCCGGTGCGGAGTTCGGCTACCGGTTCCGGGCCGACCAGGCCGGCACGTTCTGGTACCACACGCACCAGGTGTCGCACATCGGCGTGCGCCGCGGCCTGTTCGGCACGCTGGTCGTCACCCCGCGCGACGCCACGCCCGACGACGTCGACCTCGTCCTGCCGGTGCACACCTACGACGGCGTGCTGGCCATCGGCGACGACGACGGCGTGCTCGCACCGGACGCCGCGCGGGGCGCGTCGGTGCGGCTGCGGCTGCTGAACACCGACTCCGAGCCGCATCGGTTCGGGCTGGCCGGGACGGCGTTCCGGCTGGCCGCGGTGGACGGGCGCGACGTGCACGACCCCGGCGAGGCGTCCGAGCGGGCGCTGCGGCTGCCCGCGGGCGGCCGGTACGACGTCACGTTCGCGATGCCGGACCGGCCGGTGGCGCTGACGGTGGACGGCGAGGTGCGGCTGCGCCTGGGCGGCGACGGCGACGTCCCCGACACCGGCGGCTGGCCGGAACTGGACCCGCTGCACTACGGCGGGCCGGACGACGTCCCGTTCACGCTGGACACCGACTACGACCGGCACTTCACCATGGTGCTGGACCGCGGCGCGGCGATGGTCGACGGCCGTCCGGCGTTCGCGCAGACGGTGAACGGCCGCGGCCACCCGTCCATCCCGGAGCAGCTGGTGGCCGAGGGCGACCTCGTCCGCTTCACCGTCGTCAACCGCAGCCTGGAGACCCACCCGTGGCACCTGCACGGCCACGGCGTCCTGGTGCTGGCCCGCGACGGCCGGGCGGCGACCGGCAGCCCGCTGTGGGTCGACACCTTCGACGTGCGGCCCGGCGAGGTGTGGGACGTCGCGTTCGAGGCGGCCAACCCGGGCGTCTGGATGAATCACTGCCACAACCTGCCGCACGCCGAGCAGGGGATGATGCTGCGGCTGCGCTACGACGGCGTCACCGCGGTGGCGGGCAGCCATGCAAGGCACTGAGGAACGGCTGCGCCGGCGCAGCGACGCGATCATCGGGCGGGAGCTGGCCCGGCTGGCCGGCCGCGCCCGCACCCTCGGCCCGGGCGAGCTGGCCGTCGTCGAGCAGGCCCTCAACGACCTCGTCGAGCACCTCGTGCTGGCCCGGCTGCGCGCCGTCCCGCACCGCGCCGCCGAGGTCGAGCGGCTCTTCGACGACGGCGCCGCCGTGGCCGGGCGCGGGGACGTCCACCGCGCTGAATCGGCCGGCTGCGGGCGGGTCACTCAGCCCGCAACCGGCCGTTCGATCGAAGATACAGGATCTAATCCGCCGTGACTAGGGTGGTCGCGAGCGCTGCGACGTCGCCGACGACGATGACGGCGGGCGGCTGGGCGCCCGCCTCGGCGGCCGCCCGCGCGATGCCGGAGAGCGGCGCGGTCGTCACCCGCTGGCCCGGGCCGAAGCCGTCCTCGACGACGGCGGCGGGGGTGTCCGGGTCCATGCCGTGCGCGACGAGCTGGGCGGCGGTGTCGGCGAGCAGGCTGACGCCCATGAGGAAGACCAGCGTGCCCTCGGTGCCGGCGAGGTGGGCCCAGTCGAGGCCCTCGTGCCCGGACACGACGGTGAACTGCTTGGCCAGCCCGCGGTGCGTCACGGGGATCCCGGCGGCCGCCGGCACGGCGACCGCGCTGGTGACGCCGGGGACGACCTCGACGGGGACGCCGGCGGCCCGGCAAGCGGCCACCTCTTCGCCGCCGCGGCCGAGCACGAACGGGTCGCCGCCCTTGAGCCGGACGACCTGCTTGCCGGCCTGGGCGTGCTCGACCAGGATGCGGTTGATCTCGTCCTGCGGAACCGGGTGGTGGCCGGGGGTCTTGCCGACGTCGATGACCTCGACGTCGTCGTCCAGCTCGGCCAGCAGCGCGCGCGGCCCCAGCCGGTCGACCACGACGACGTCGGCGGCGGCCAGCAGCTGACGGCCGCGGGTGGTGATCAGGCCGGTGTGGCCGGGTCCGCCGCCCACGAGGGCGACGCGGCCGCGTCCGTCCGGCCGGGTGCGGCGCAGAGGGAGCTCGCCGGTCTCCAGCGCGGTCTGCACGGCGTTGCGCAGCCGGACGGCACGCCGGGGGTCGCCGCCCGCCGTCACCGCCACCAGCACGTCGCCGACCCGCGCCACCGCCGGCGTCCACGCGGACGAGCGCGCGGCGTCGTCGGCCCGGACGCACCAGGTGCGCTGGGCGTCGGCGGCCGCGGCGACGGCGTCGTCGACCGTGGGGTCGCCGGTCGCGGTGTGCACCAGCCAGGCGCCGTCGAGGTCGCCGGCGGTGTAGTCGCGCGGCGACCACGTGACCCGTCCGGCGCCGACCAGCTCGGCCAGCGGCTCGCACAGGTACGGCGCGACGACGTGCACCTCGGCGCCCGCGTCGGCCAGCGGCGCCGTGCGACGGGCGGCCACCGGGCCGCCGCCGACCACGACGACCCGCCGGCCGGCGACGTCCAGCTGCAGCGGATACATCAGATGTTGATCCCGCACTCGGTCTTCGACGAGCCCGACCACCGGCCGGCGCGGGCGTCCTCGCCCTCGGCGACGGGGCGCGTGCACGGCTCGCAGCCGATGGACAGGAAGCCCAGCTCGCGCAGCGGGTTCACCAGGATGCTGTGCTGCTCGACGTAGGCGTCGACCTGCTCGTCGGTCCAGGTGGCCAGCGGGTTCACCTTGACCTTGCCGCGCTTGGGGTCCCAGGCGACGACCGGCGTGTTGGCGCGGGTGGGCGACTCGGAGCGGCGCACGCCGCCGGCCCAGGCGTCGTACGGCTTGAGCGCGCGGTCCAGCGGCCACACCTTGCGGATGGCGCAGCACAGGTCGGAGTCGATCTCGTACAGCTTCCCGTACTCGGCCTCGTGCTCCGGGACGCGCAGCGGGTGCGTGATCGTCTCGACCTCGACGTCGTACGTCGCCGCGATGGCGTCGCGGGTGCCGATGGTCTCGGCGAAGTGATAGCCGGTGTCGAGGAACAGCACCTTGATGCCCGGCACCGCCGTCGACGCGACGTGCGACAGCACGCCGTCGGCCATCGAGGCGGTGATGGCGAACCGGTCGCCGAAGGTCTCGTGCGCCCAGCGGACGATCTCGCCGGCCGGCGCGTCCTCCAGGTTCCGGGCCGCGTCCAGCGCGAGCGCCTCGAGGGAGTTCGTCGGGCAGAGGGTCATCCTGCACTCCTTCTGGTCGAGAGGCCGAGCAGTTTCACCGAGAACACCCGCAGACAGGACCGGCACTCCCATGCACCGTGCGGCTCCTCCACGGGGTGGAGGTCCTCGTCCGCACAGAACGGGCAGTGCATGATCGCGGCCCTGGTCTCGCTCATTACTGGAGCGCCTCCTCGTCGGCCCGCGCCACCCACTGGGCGAAGCGCTCGCCGTCCGTCCGCTGGTCGATGAAGCGCCGGACGACGCGCTCCACGTACTCGGGCAGCTCCGCGGTCGTCACCTTCAGGCCGCGCAGCTTCCGGCCGAAGCCGGCGTCGAGGCCGAGGCCGCCGCCGAGGTGCACCTGGAAGCCCTCCTCGCCCTTGACGATCTGGCCCTTCAGCCCGATGTCGGCGACCTGGATGCGGGCGCACGAGTTCGGGCAGCCGTTGAGGTGCAGCGAGATCGGCACGTCCAGCTGGTCGGTGAGGTCGGCCAGCCGCTGCTCCAGCTGGGCAATGGTGTCGACGGCGAGCTGCTTCGTCTCGACGATGGCCAGCTTGCAGTACTCGAGGCCGGTGCAGGCCATCGTGCTGCGGCGGAACACGCTCGGCCGCGCCTGCAGCCCGATCGCGTCGAGCGCCGTCACCAGCGACTCGACCTGGTCGGCGTCGACGTCGAGGATGACGAGCTTCTGGTGCGGCGTCGTGCGCAGCCGGCCCGACCCGTGCGCCTCGACGACGTCGGCCAGCTTGCTCAGCATGGTGCCGGACACCCGGCCGACCAGCGGCGCGACGCCGACGTAGAACCGGCCGTCCTTCTGCTCGTGGACGCCGACGTGGTCGATCGGTTCGACGTGCGGCGGGGGAGGCGGGCCGTCGATGAGCTTGCGGCCGAGGTACTCGTCGCTCTCGAGGACCTCCCTGAACTTCTCCGGGCCCCAGTCGTCGACGAGGAACTTCAGCCGCGCGCGGTGCCGCAGCCGGCGGTAGCCGTAGTCGCGGAAGATGCCGGTGACGCCGGCCCAGACCTCCGGCGCCTCCTCCAGCGGCACCCACGCGCCGAGCCGGACGGCCAGCTTCGGGTTCGTCGACAGCCCGCCGCCGACCCAGAGGTCGAGGCCCGGGCCGTGCTCGGGGTGGTTCACGCCGACGAACGCGATGTCGTTGGCCTCGTGGACGATGTCGGGCAGCCCGCTCAGCGCCGACTTGAACTTGCGCGGCAGGTTCGAGAACTCCGCCGAGCCGATGTAGCGGCGCTGGATCTCGTCGACCGCCCACGTCGGGTCCAGCACCTCGGCGGCGCTGATGCCGGCGACGGGGGAGCCCAGGATGACCCGCGGCACGTCACCGCAGGCCTCCGTCGTGCTGAGCCCGACGGCCTCCAGCTTCTCCCAGATGACCGGCACGTCCTCGACCCGGATCCAGTGCAGCTGGATGTTCTGCCGGTCGGTGACGTCGGCGGTGTCGCGCGCGTACGTCGTGGAGATCTCGGCGACCGTGCGCAGCTGCTCCAGGCTGAGCGCACCGCCGTCGATGCGCACCCGCAGCATGAAGTACTCGTCGTCAAGCTCATACGGCTCCAGCACCGCCGTCTTCCCGCCGGGGATGCCGGGGCGGCGCTGCGTGTACAGGCCCCACCAGCGGAACCGGCCGCGCAGGTCCTGCGGGTCGATGCTGGCGAACCCGCGCTTGCTGTAGATGGTCTCGATCCGCTTGCGGACGTTGAGGCCGTCATCGTCCTTCTTGATCCGCTCGTTCGGGTTCAGCGGCTCCAGGTGGCCGAGGGCCCACTGCCCCTGGCCCTTGGGGCGCTTGGGGGCCGGCGTCTGCGTAGGCGACATGTGCAGTGCAGTCCTCGAGGGGTCGGGGACGCACGGTGCGTTTCGGCTCGGGACCGGGTGCCCGGGGTGCCTGCCGGCGCGACCGCGCGCCCGGCTGGTGAGTCCGGGGCGGTCAGAACGCCAGACAGAGCATGCTGTCCATGCGGCCGTAGTCGACGTGACGCCGACTCACGAGCAGCAGTGGAATGACGGACAACATGCAGAGCATCGTGCCATGCTCACTTTCCCGGCGCGAACGGCGTGTCCATCATTCGGGCAATGTTGTCTTGCATCGCGAGATTCCATAGTGATTGAGTAGGTTTTAATCCGGCGCCTGTAGGGTCGGCGCCGTGTTACGACTCCTGCGCCCCGTCGTCCTGCTCGCCGCCGGTGTTCTGGCGCTGACGGCCTGCTCCGAACAACTCGACCAGGGTCTCAACGACCTCGCCGCCACCGCCCTGGAGGACGCCGTTGCGCGGCAGCTGTCCGACGCCGGCGTGACCCTCTCGAGCGGCCCCGACTGCTCCACCGACCTGTCCCGCTCCGGCACGTCGCTGTCCGGCGACGCGTCCTGCACCGGCACCGCGTCCGACGGCCGCTCCGTCCGCGCCGACTTCGACGGCACCCTGTCCAGTTCCGGCTGCACCGGCTCCCTCGGCGTCTTCGTCGACGACGAGGCGATCGCCCAGGTCGACGAGATCCCCGACTGCTCGGTGAACGTCCAGTTCTGATCGCTGCTCGGTTGCCCGGCTGATCGGTTGCTTGGTTGTCGCGTTGCCCGGCTGCCCAGTTGCCCAGTTGCCCAGTTGCTCGGGTACCCGGGGTTCGACGCCCCGGGCACCCGCGCTGAGCCGTCTGCCCTGGCGCCCGGCCCCGGGTTGGCCGGCTGGCTCGTCTCCCGTCTGGCCTGTGCGCCGCCGCGCCGCGCCGTGCCCCTCTGGTGATCCGTGCACCTCTGCCTGACCCTGCGCCGCACGGGCTTGCCGCCACTGCCGTCCCCGCGCCGCTGGCCGGCTCTGCGTCGTGCGGGCTCGCCACCGCTGGCCGTCCCGGTGCCGCTGGCCGGCGCTGTGTCGTGCGGGCTCGCCACTGCCGGCCGTCCCCGCGCCGCTGGCCGTCCCCGCGCCGCTGGCCGGGCTCGGCGTCGAGCGGGCTCGCCATCGCTCGCCTGTCCGCGCGGGCCGGTTCCGTGCTGGCCACCGCCGTCCCCGCCGCTGGCCGGCGCTGTGTCGTGCGACTTCGCCACCGCTGGCCGCCTTCGCCCCGGCCGTCCCGGCGCAGCTGGGCCGTCCCCGTGCGGCGCTGACGCACACCGCCTCGTCCCCGCCGCCGCGTCCGCATCACCGTCGCGCTAACCTACATACATGCACGTATGTATGTGGCGATCGCCGTGAGCCGGACCCGGCCGGGCGAGCGGCCCACGCAGGCCGATCGCCGGGCGCGTAGCCGCGACGCGCTGCTGGAGGCGGCCGCGCGGGGGCTGTCGCGCTACGGGTACGGGCACCTCTCGCTGGAACGCGTCGCCCGCGACGCCGGGTACACGCGCGGCGCCCTCTATCACCAGTTCCGCGACAAGCAGGAACTCACGCTCGCGGTCATCGACTGGGGGATCGGGACGTGGCAGCAGGAGGTCGGCCCGCTGATCGAGCGGGAGACCGAGCCGGTGGCCGCGTTGCTGACGCTGGCCCGCGGGCACGCCGTGTACTGCCGCCGCGACATCGCGCGGATGGCGATCGCGCTGCGGCTGGAGTTCAGCGGCCAGGACCATCCGGTCGGGCGTGAGATCGAACGCGGCTACGAGGCGCTCGTCTGCCTCTGCGAAGGGCTCATCCAGGACGGACGGCGGGCCGGCGCGATCCCGGCCGGTGTGCCGTCGCGGACCCTGGCGCTGGCGTTCGTCGGCGCGCTCGAAGGGACGGTCATCGCGCTGGCCGGCCACGACCCGCACGACGAGACGCTCGCGGCGCGCGCCGTCGGTGGCGTGCTCGGACTCGACTCGGCACCGATCGCACGGAGGACCGACCCATGAAGCTGCCCGATTCCGCCCACACGTCCAGGCCGTGGCGCATCCACGAGCTCGCCCCCGACTTCCGCCTCTACGACGTCTGGGCGCTGCCGACGCCCGGCGGCCCGGACGACTTCCCCCGCCTGGTCCGGCAGTCCGCCACCGGCGACACGTCGGGCAGTCCGTCGCGGGTGGCGCGGGCGTTGTTCGCGATCCGCTGGAAGCTCGGCGCCTGGTTCGGCTGGGACGATCCCAAGGCCGGCGTCGGCGGCCGGGTCGCGACGCTGCGGGACCGGCTGCCGGACGACCTGCGCGACGGCCCAGCCGGCCCGGAGTTCGACCGGCTTCCGTTCACCTCCGTCTTCCTGACGGCTGACGAGTGGGCCGCCGAGCTCGCCAACCGCACCGTCCACGCCGTCCTGCACCTGACCTGGGTCGAGGACGGCGACGGCGGCCACCGCGGTCAGATGGCGGTGCTGGTGAAGCCCAACGGCTGGTTCGGGCGCGCCTACATGGGACTCATCGCGCCGTTCCGCCACCTGTTCGTCTACCCGCCCCTGATGCGCCAGATCGACCACGACTGGCGCACCGCCCCCTGACCGCCGGCGCGTCGGCTCGCCGGTCGCCTGCTCATTCGGAGGCGTGGCCGGTGGCCGGCTCCACGTCGCGGTCGGTCGTCTGATGCTGGCAGTCGCACCAGGAGCGGCCCTTCTCGAGCGCGGGGCAGTCCTGGTGGCGCTGCTCACCGCACGCGGAGCAGATCACGCTGCCTCCGCAGCGGTGTGGCGAACGTTCGTCGCGGGACGGGGATGGTTGGGGCTGGTCATGGCGCCTCCGGGGTGACGTGGCGGCTCGCACTGAGGTGTTCGACCGGTGGTGGCAGTTCCGGGGTGGCGTGCAGGACCCGTCGCGGAGCGTCCGAGCGCGGGGAGGAGGGCGAGCTCAGGCGCTGTCGCTGGCGGTGGCACGTGGCTACTGCGGGCGTCGGTGGGGTCATGGCGCCTCCGGGGTGGCTCGTTCGACGATCGCGGCGGTGTCGAGGCCGGCGGGCAGCGCGCCGTAGACACCGTGGCGGGCGTCGAGGCGACTGGCGCAGAACGCGTCGGCGACGGCGGCCGGGGCGAACCGGACCAGCAGGCTGGCCTGCAGCAACACCGCCATGTGCCCGGCCAGCACCCGCGCCTGCCCCGGAGCGCCCGCTCCGTCGACGCCGGCCGCGGCGGTACGGACCCCGACCCCGGCGCCGCCCGCTCCGTCCGTGCCGAGAGGCCCGCCGACGCCCGCTCCGGCGCGGCGGGCGGCCGCCGCGGAGAGGCCGGCGAGGTCGCCGCTCATCAGGGTGGCCGTGACCGCGGCCAGCGCGTCGTCGAGGCGGCGATCGTGGCCCTTGGCGGCCTCGACCTCCGTGCGCCAGGCGGCGACGGCGTCGGGCTCGCGGGTGAGCACGCGCAGGAGATCGAGCGCCTGGATGTTGCCCGCCCCCTCCCAGATCGAGTTCAGCGGCGCCTCGCGATACAACCGCGGCATCCCGCTCTCCTCCACGTACCCGTTGCCGCCGAGGCACTCCAGCGCCTCGGCGACCGCGCCCGGTGTCCGCTTGCACACCCAGTACTTCGCCAGCGGCAGCCCGATGCGCCGCAGCGCCCGCTCGTGCGGATCGGCAGCAGCGTCGACGGACGCGGCGAGGCGCATGGCGAGGGCCGTCGCGGCCTCGGACTCGAGGGCGAGGTCGGCGAGGACGGCGCGCATCAGCTCGGAGTCGGCCAGCCGGGCGCCGAACGCGGACCGGTGCGCCGCATGCCACGTGGCCTCGGCGACCGAGCGGCGCAGCAGCGCGGCCGACCCGAGCACGCAGTCGAGCCGGGTGGCGGCGACCATCTCGATGATCGTGGCCACGCCCCGGCCCTCGTCGCCCAGCCGCTGCGCCAGCGCGCCGTCGAGCTCGATCTCGGCCGACGCGTTCGCGCGGTTGCCCAGCTTGTCCTTGAGCCGCTGCAGCCGCACCGCGTTGCGGCCGCCGTCGTCGAGGACGCGGGGGAGGACGAAGCACGTCAGCCCGCCCGGCGCCTGCGCCAGCACCAGGAACACGTCGTTCATGGGCGCCGAGCAGAACCACTTGTGCCCGGTGAGGCGGTACCACCCGCCGCCGGTGGGCTCGGCGCGGGTGGTGTTGGCGCGGACGTCGGAGCCGCCCTGCTTCTCCGTCATCGCCATGCCGGCCAGCGCAGCGGCCTTGGCCGCGGGCGGACGCAGGCCGGGGTCGTACGCCGGCGACGTCAGCAGCGGCTCCCACCCGGCGGCGACGGCGGCGTCGGTGCGCAGCGCCGGGACCGCGGCGTACGTCATGGACACCGGACACAGGTGGGCGGCCTCGAGCTGGCTCCACACCAGGAACTTCGCGGCCCTGACGGCGTGCGCGCCCGGCTCGGGCGACGCCCACGGCGCGGCGTGCAGCCCGTGTTCGACGGCGGTGGCCATGAGCCGGTGCCACGAGGGGTGGAAGTCGACCTCGTCGAGGCGGTGACCGTAGCGGTCGTGCGTGCGCAGGACCGGCCCGTTCACGTCCGCCTCGCGAGCCCACCGCTGCGCCTCGGCCGACCCCGCCAGCCGCCCGAGCGCGGGCAGCTCGGCACCCGCGGCGGCGGGCGCGTGGCGGCCGACCGCCTCGACGAGCGCGGCGTCGGCGCCGAACACGTCGTAGCCGGTGAGCGGCGGCGGCTGATTGGTGACCTCGTGTGTCGCTTCCACGAGATCAACGGTAGACCGGGCGGGCGGTTATTCGCTGGCCGCGAAGGCCCGCCTGTGGATAACGTGACGATCGTCGTCAGGCTGTGGACAACGGAGGAGGTGAGTAGCCATGCACGTGATCGGATCCGTTCGCTCCACTACTCTCCGGCCAGCACGCCGCCGCTGACACCGTCGCGCGTGAGGCCGCACCCGAAGAAGGTCTCACATGTCTGCTTCCCAGCAACGCCTGCTCGACCTGGGCTGGACGCCCGAGGTCGACCGGGCCTTCCGTCCCTACCGGGGCGCCCACCGGCTGGCCCGGGTCTGCCGCGTCGACCGCGGTGGCGCCGAGCTCGCCGGCGGCATGGGCGCCGTCCGCGCGACGTTCGGCGGCGACGTGCTGCGCTGCGTGGCCGCCGACCGCATGGCGCTGCCCGCCGTCGGCGACTGGGCCGCGGTCCGCGACTGGCCGGACGACCGGGTCACGCTCGAGGTGGTCCTGCCGCGGCGGACGGCGATCGTGCGCGACAGCGCCGACCGGACGTCACACGGCCAGGTCGTCGCCGCGAACGTGGACGTCGTGGTGATCGTCGAGCACCTCGATCCCGACCCCGACCTCGGCCGCATCGAACGGCTACTGGTGCTGGCGTGGGGGAGCGGCGCGCAGCCGGTCGTCGTCCTCACCAAGCCCGATCTCGTGCCCGACGCCGACGGCATGCGCGACGAGGTCGCGGAGGTCGCGCCGGGTGTCGAGATCCTGCTGGTCAGCGCGGTGTCCGGGACGGGAGTGGACGAGCTCGGCGGGCTGCTGCGCAACGGCCGGACACTGGCGCTGGTCGGGCCGTCCGGCGCGGGCAAGTCGACGCTCACCAACGCGCTCGCGGGCGTGTCGCTCATGCCGACGGGCGCCGTCCGGGCCCGCGACGGGCGCGGACGGCACACCACCACCCGTCGCGAGCTGGTCGTGCTGCCGGGTCGCGGCGTCCTGATCGACACACCGGGCCTGCGCGCCGTCGGCCTGGTCGCCGACGACGCCGCCGTCGCCGGGGCGTTCGCGGACGTCGAGGAGCTGGGGGCGCGCTGCCGGTTCCGCGACTGCGCCCACGTGGCCGAGCCCGGCTGCGCCGTCCTGCTCGCGGTCGAGGACGGGGAGCTGGACGAGGACCGGCTGGCCCGGTGGCGCAAGCTGCGTCGCGAGGCCGACCTGAACACGGCCCGCCGCACACCCGGGCACCGGCGCGCCGTCATCGCCGACCTGGAGGCCAAGCGGCACCGGCGCTGACCCGCGGCCGGCGCACCCGTCAGCGCCGCGGGCCGGCGCCGTGGTCACCGCAGGGGAGCGTCGTCGCCGACGGAGCGGGCCGCGACGACACCCCGCCGGGCGCCGACCAGCACGAGCACCAGCAGCACGCCCACCCCGGCAAGCACCGGGACCGCCAGCAGCCCTTCCGGGTCGGCCGGCACGACGAACACGGCGAGCGCCGCGACGACGGCCGCCCACCCACCCGCCTCGGTCGCCGGCCGGGCCGCCCGGTGCGCCGCCAGCCAGGCGTCGTCGCTGGCGAGGGTCGCCTGGGTGCGGATGCCGGCCCAGTAGTTGCGCCGCAGCCGGCCGGACGCGGTGGCTCGGGCCATCCAGACGATCGCCGCGCCCGACGCGGCGACGATGGCCGCCAGCAGCAGCCGGACCCCGAACAGCTCCATGCCGCCCATTCTCCCGCACGTGGTTGTCGGCGCCGCGGCCGTCGGCCAGGATGGCGACGCGGGCACGCACAGCGCGATCGAGGACGCCATGACGCTCGAAGACAACGCACGCCACGTCATCGACACCACGCGGTATCTGAGTCTCGGCACCGTCGACCCGGACGGCCGCGCCCGCGTGTCGCCCGTCTACTACGCGCCCGACGGCTACGACGTCGTCTACTGGCTGTCGGTGCCCGAGGCGCAGCACTCCCAGAACATCGTGCGCCAGCCCGAGGTGAGCATGGTGATCTACGACTCCACCGTGCCGGTCGGCGGCGACGTCCGCGCCGTCTACCTGAAGGCCACCGCCGGCCGGGTCCCGGACGACGAGCTGGCGGCCTGCGCCGCGGTGGCGTGCCGGGCGCGGTTCCCGGAGCAGACCGAGCCGTTCCCCGTCGAGTGGCTGTACCCGCCCGAGCGGTTGCGGCTGTGGCGGGCGCGGGTGACGGAACACTCGGTGCACGTGCGGGGCAGCGACCCCGAGTACGGCACGGGGATCGACTCGCGGCGCGTCGTCGCGCTATGAAGTGGTGTCATGGGCTGCTGTGATCCGCGCGGCTGCGACCGCATGTTCACGTCCGGGTTCGCCCGCCACGTCGCGCGGCGCTACCGCAAGCGCGGCCTCGACCGCACGGCGGCGCGCATGGTCGCGTTCCTGCAGCAGCGCGGCATCGAGGGCGCGACGGTGCTCGAGATCGGCGGCGGGGTGGGCGAGATCCAGATCGAGTTGCTGCGCCGCGGCGCCGCGTCCGCCGTCGGCCTGGAGCTGTCGCCGTCCTACCGCGACGAGGCCGCGCGGCTGCTTGCGGACGCGGGGCTGACGGGGCGCGCGCAGTACCGCGTCCACGACATCGCCGCCGACCCCGACGGCGCGCCCGCCGCCGACGTCGTCGTGCTGCACCGGGTGGTGTGCTGTTACCCGGACTACGAGCGGCTGCTGGCGGCGGTGGCCGACCACGCGGGCCGGCTGGTGGTGTTCAGCCACCCGCCGCGCAACCTGGCCGGACGGGTCTTCGTCGGGGTGACGAACCTGGTCATGCGGCTGCGGCGGGAGCAGTACCGCGCGTTCGTCCACCCGCCGCGCGCCATGCTCGACGTGCTGCGGGAGCGGGGGCTGCGCCCGGCGTACGCGCGCCGCGGGCTCACGTGGCAGATCGCCGGTCTGGAGCGGGGCGATCCGGCCTGACCGGTTCCCGGAGGACCCAGTCGCCGGGGTAGGCGTACGGCACGGCCACGACCTGGACGGCGTCCTCGTAGACGATGCGGCCCGGGCTGGCGGTGGTCAGCTCGACCCACGGGACGGCGTACCGGTCGAGCAGCGCGAGATACCCGGACACGAACCCGAGCAATTCGCCGGCCGGGTCCTTGAACCAGGCCCGCGCGCCGGGGTTGCGGTCGCGGTCGTAGCAGCGCGGGTCGGCGGCGGACGGGTCGCTGTGCAGGTCGTAGGCCCGGCGGTTCGCGGCCCGCAGCCAGGCGTGGTCGTCGGTGCCGAGCAGGCCGTGCTCGGCCAGGCCGTTGGCGAGGGCGAAGATGCCCGGATACGTTCCGCGCCGGTTCGGAACGGCGCTCTGGTAGCGGCGGAACCTCGGCATGCGGCGGCAGCCTACCGATGAGTTCGTCCGCCCCGCCCGGTCTGCACGGTGACGATCCGATGACCGGGAGAGGACGAGGAATGTCTGACGTGTACCTGACCATGGCGATGTCGCTCGACGGGTTCATCACCGGGCCGGACGACAACGCCGAGAACCCCGCGGGCACCAACGGGATGCGGCTGATGAACTGGCTCGGCGGCGGGGCCGAGCCCGGCGCGGAAGGGCCGAACGCGTTCCGGCCCAAGTACCCCCACAGCCAGCAGGTGTTCGACGAGAGCATGGCGACCGGCGCCGTCATCGCCGGGCGGCGGACCGCGGACTTCGCCGGCTACTGGGGCGGCGATCACCACAACGGGGTGCCGATCTTCGTGCCGACGCACCAGCCGCCGGCCGAGAACCCATACGAGCGGGTGCACTACGTCACCGACGGCATCGCCTCCTGCGTCGAGCAGGCCAAGCAGGCCGCCGGGGGCCGCGACGTGATGATGCACGGCGCCAACACCGGCCAGGAGGCGCTGAAGGCCGGCGTGCTGGACCTGATCGAGATCCAGCTCCGGCCGGTGCTGCTCGGCCGCGGCCGGCGGCTGTTCGACGGGCTCCCGTCCGAGCACACGGACCTCGAACTGGTGCGCACGCTGGAGGACCCCGGTGTCCTGCACCTGCGCTACGCCGTACGCCGGTAGCCGGGCTACGCGAGGGCGGCGGCGCAGCTCATGGCGTCGCCCGGGGCGGTCTCACCGTGGGTGTGCTCCAGGTGGGCCTCGCCCCAGGCGCGGACGTGCTCGACGACCGGGAGCACCGTCGTCCCGTACGGCGTCAGCCGGTAGATGACCGGCGCCGGGACGGGCCCGGTCTCGACCCGCTCGACGAGCCCGTCGGCCTCGAGTTCGCGCAGCTGCTCGGCCAGCACCTTCGGAGTAATCGGCGCGCTGCGGCGGCGCAGGCCGGCGAAGTGGCACTCGCCGTGGGCCAGCCAGTACAGCAGCGTCAGTTTCCACTTCCCGCCGACGGCGGCGAACGCCGCGGCCATCGGGCAGCCGGGAATGGGGTTGCGGCGCGCCGGCGAGGGGTTACCTGAAGGTGCGTTCTTGTTCACGGGCATGCTCGGCTCCGATATTCGCAGCATGAACACTCACGGGAAGATCACCCTGCCACAGAAGCGGTTCGTGGTCGCGTGCCTGTCGCTGCTCGCGCTCACCGCGGCCGCGGCGCCGGGCGAGGCCGCGCCGTCGCCGTCAACGGCTCAGGCCGCGGTCGTGGAGGGCCAGCGGAGCTTCGACTGGGAGATCGGCACCTGGCGCTCGCAGGTGCGGGTGCTGGCCGAGCCTCTCTCGGAGTCGCCGGACGAGTGGCTCCGCTTCGACGGCACCAGCGTCGTCCGTCCGCTGATGGACGGCCGGTCGAACGTCGTCGAGTTCGAGGTGCAGGGCCCGGCCGGACGGATCGAGGCGCTCAACCTGCGGCTGTACGAGCCCCAGGCCGATCGCTGGAGCCTCAGCTTCGTCAACATGCGCGACGGCCTGCTCACCCCGGCCGTCTACGGCGGCTTCCACGACGGTGTGGGCGAGTTCTACGGCGACGACCAGCTCGACGGACGTCCGATCAAGGTCCGCTTCCGCATCGTCCGGCAGGGACCGGACAAGGCGAGGTTCGAGCAGGCGTTCTCCGACGACGGCGGGGAGACGTGGGAGACGAACTGGATCGTCGTGGACAAACGGATCTGACCGCTCGCAAGCCTTGGCACGCCTGGGCGTCGTCCTTGCCACACGGAGGTGAATTGACGCGCCCCGGAATGCCGGGTTTCGGAGCGGCCCGGCGTGCTGAGCCCGTTGACGTGGGAGGCTGCGGCCATGACCGTCGACTGCCACGCACCGGAGCATGCTGCCGGACTGGTGGACGCCACCGACCACGCCGTCTGCTGGGGATGACGACAATGTGGGTGCTCGACCGAGGCAACAGCCACGAGCTCATCGCCGCACTCGAACCGCACGCCAGGAGCGGCGCCCTCGACTCGGTCGCGGTCGGGGAGGGTTGGCGCGATCTGGTCGCGGAGTGCCACGCCCGCCTCATCGAGGTGGACCCGGTGTACCGGTTCTCAGCGATCAAGCAGAAGTGGGCGGAGCTGGCGTGTCAGGTGGACACGTCCTCCTCGCCTCGCGACACCACACGCCGGATCGGGGCGATCACGGACGAGTTCCAGGCTCGCTCAGCGGTGATCTGCGAGTGGTGCGGCCGTGACGGTGAATACCGCGAGCGGCTGGTCATGGATCTCACGCTCTGTGGCGACTGTGACCGGCTGCATGCGGATCCGCCGTATCCGGTCTACGGATGCGGGTGAGGGTCCCTCCCGAGCCCGAAATGCGAAAGGCCCCACCCGCCTGGGTGGGGCCTGCCGGTTTGGTGGTGGGCGATACTGGGATTGAACCAGTGACCTCTTCCGTGTCAGGGAAGCGCTCTCCCGCTGAGCTAATCGCCCGGGACTTCGTACCGAGGTGGAGACGGGATTTGAACCCGTGTAGACGGCTTTGCAGGCCGTTGCCTCGCCTCTCGGCCACTCCACCGTGATGAGGGCCAGAGCCCCGCTCCGAGCGGACGACGGGACTCGAACCCGCGACCCTCACCTTGGCAAGGTGATGCGCTACCAACTGCGCTACGTCCGCACTGCATCGGGCCGGTTTCCCGGAACCGCGGTGCGGGTGAAACATTAGCCCATCGAAGCCGCCGTCGCCAAACGCGGTAGCGTCGCGTGTTGTGGACGAGCCCCCGGGACCCCTGGCCTACCTGGGCGGGAAGCTGGCCACCGGGTTGGCGGAGGTGTCGTCCGACCTGCGGGTCCTCGACGGATCCGGGCGGTGGGCCGTGGTCGTCACGTTCGAGGGCGACGTCGTCTGCGCCCGGTTCGACCACTGGCAGGACGCGCCGCTGCCGCCGGCCGGACGGCGCTGGAACGGGCCCGCAGCCGCCGCCTGGACGTCGTCGCTGGACCGCGACGGCTACCTGAGCGCCGTCCGTGACGTGCGGGAACGCATCGCGGCCGGGACGGTGTACCAGGTCAACGTGTGCCGGGTGCTGGAGGCGCCGCTGCCGGACGGGACGGACGATCTTCTGCCGCTGGCGAACATCCTGAGCGACCGGCACGACGCACCGTTCGCGGGCGCCGTCCTGCTGCCGGACCTGCAGGTCGTGACGGCGTCGCCGGAGCTGTTCCTGCGCCGCCGCGGCGACCACGTGACGTCGTCGCCGATCAAGGGGACCGGACGGACCGTCGCCGATCTCACCGCGAAGGACGGCGCCGAGAACGTCATGATCGTCGACCTCGTCCGCAACGACCTCTCCCGCGTCTGCGTCACCGGCAGCATCGCCGTCGACAAGCTGCTCAGCGTCGAGAAGCACCCCGGCCTGGTGCACCTGGTCTCGACGGTGAGCGGGCGGCTGCTGCCCGGCGCCGGGTGGGCGGAGCTGTTCGAGGCGACGTTCCCGCCCGGGTCGGTGTCCGGCGCGCCGAAGTCGACGGCGCTGCGGGCCATCGCCGACCTCGAGACGGCGCCGCGCGGCCCGTACTGCGGCGCCGTCGGCTGGGTCGACGCGGGCACGGGGGAGGGCGAGCTGGCGGTCGGCATCCGCACGTTCTGGGCGCAGGGCGGCGTGCTGCGGTTCGGGACCGGCGCCGGCATCACGTGGGGTTCGGACCCGGACCGCGAGTGGGCCGAGACGGAGCTGAAGGCGGAGCGCCTCGTAGGCTTGGCCTCGTGCTGACTTGGGTGAACGGGGAGCTGCTGGACGAGTCCGAGGCGACCGTCAGCGTGTTCGACCACGGCCTCACGGTGGGCGACGGCGTCTTCGAGACCGTGAAGGTCGTGGGCGGCGTGTCGTTCGCGCTGGGCCGCCACCTCGCCCGGCTGGGCCGCTCCGCCGCCGGGCTGGGCCTGCCGGCGCCCGACCCCGTCGAGCTCGCCAAGGCCTGCGAGCAGGTCGCGGCACAGGCCACCGGCGACGCCGTCCACCGGCTGCGCATCACCTACACGGGCGGCGTCGCACCGCTCGGCTCGCAGCGCGGCGACGCCGGCCCGACGCTCGTCGTCGCGCTGGCGCCGGCTACGCCGCAGCCCGACGTCGCGACGGTGGCGGTGGTGCCGTGGCCGCGCAACGAGCGGGGCGCCCTGGCCGGCCTCAAGACCACGTCCTACGCCGAGAACGTCATCGCGCTGGACCGTGCCGCGGCCGCCGGGGCCGGCGAGGCGCTGTGCGCCGACACCCGCGGCCGGCTCTGCGAGGGCACCGGCAGCAACGTGTTCGTCGTCGTCGGTGGCCGGTTGCTGACGCCGTCGACCGCCACGGGCTGCCTCGCGGGCGTCACCCGCGACCTCGTCATCGAGTGGTGCGACGCCGCCGAGGCCGACCTCGACCTCGCCATCCTCGACACCGCCGACGAGATCTTCCTCACGTCGACGACGCGCGACGTGCAGGCCGTCTCGGCCGTCGTCTGGGACGACGGGCGGCGGCACGAGCTGCCCGCGCCCGGCCCCGTCACGGCCCAGGCGGCGGCGACGTTCGCCGCGCGGGCGGGCGCCGACCCCGAGCCGTAGCCGCGCTCAGACGGCGGCGGCGCGCTGCCGCTCGCGGTACGCGGCGACGTGCAGGCGGTTGCCGCAGGTGCGGCTGTCGCAGTAGCGCTTCGAGCGGTTGCGCGAGAGGTCGACCAGGACGCGTCCGCAGTCGGGCGCCGAGCACACCTGCAGCCGCTCCTGCTCGCCCGCGACCACGACGAACGACAGCGCCATGCCCGCGTCGATGAGCAGGTGCTCGGCCGGCGCCGCGCCGGGAGCGAAGTAGTGGGTGTGCCAGTCGTAGCCGTCGTGATTCGTCAGCCGCGGGCATACGCGCGTGCCGTCGAGCAGCCCGTTCACCAGGTCGGCGGCCTCGGCGGTCTCGTCGGCTTCGAAGATCGAACGCAGCCGCGGCCGCAGCGCGCGGACGGCGCGCAGGTCGGCGTCGGTGATGGTGGGCAGATCGCTGATCTTGTACGTGTCGATGAGCGACCGCAGCGAGCCGACGTCGGGCAGCCCTTCGCTGCCGCCCGCGGCGGGATCTGAGTTCACCAGATCGACGACAACCTCGAGCGAGTGTTCGACGTCGTGGCTGAAGGTCACGTGCCTGCCCTTACCTCGGATACCTGGGTCTCAAGTGCTGACGACCGTAATCCACCGTTGCGCGGGGCACAACAGGCGAGCGACACGTGGAGAGGTCAGGTACGGTCCAGCAGGGAGTCCAGGACGGCGTCGATGCTGAGCAGCCGCCCCTCGATTCCCGTCGGCACCAGAGCCCACGTCTGCACCAGGAAATCCTCGACCGCCGACGCCGGCGCCTCCAGCACCGCATCGCCGTCGGGGGAGCGCAGCCGCAGCCGCACCGTCGGCGTGCCGTGAGGGTCGAGGGCCGGCCAGACGTTGATGTCGCCCCGCCCGCTCGGCTCGTCCAGCCCGGCGCTGAGCAGATCGCGGGCGAACACCCACGGCACCGGCTCGCGCGCCGTGGTGTCGAACACCGCCGTGACCGCCAGCGGGTCGGTGGCGCAGTAGCGCAGCTCCGCCTGGATGTACCGTTCGCCGTCACCTTCGTCGAGCAGGCGCAGGGCCAGAGGGTACGAGATGGTCGACGCGCTCATGGCCAGTAGTGTCAGCCCATTCCGGACATCGCGCAACGCGAAACTCCGGCGGTGGTTTCCGTCGCGGCCCGGCGGTGCGGTATGGTTCTGCTCGCGCCCGGGCGATTAGCTCAGCGGGAGAGCGCTTCGTTCACACCGAAGAGGTCACTGGTTCGATCCCAGTATCGCCCACTCACATACCGCCTGGTCAGGGGCTGTTTTCGGATCAGATGAGCCGCCGTGTGCAACGAACCTGCAACGGCGGCTTCAGTCTGTTCGGATCCTCTGCCGCTCACTCGCCCGGCTCGATGGGCTGGACGACCAGGTCGACGTCATTCATGTCGACCTTCCACAGTCCGTGCCCTCCGCGGTTGCCGACCTTGTAGCCGGGCAGCTTGCCTTCGGTGATCCACCGGCGGACGGTTCGCGGGTGGACGTCGATGTGATCGGCGAACGCCTCGACCGACACGAGCTGGCGCCGGTCGGGGGCGCGGTTCTTGGTAGGGCGGGAAGAAGACACGAGCAGGCTCCTGCCGCTCATACACTCCCGGGAGTGCGGGAGGCTCGGTCCCGGCGTCGCCTCGCATTCTGTTGCGAGCACCTTAACCCGTCTACGGAGACCCACTGTATCCCAACAGCAACGAGCATTCCTGACCGTGCACGCAGAACCACGATCATCAGATTTGTATGACGTAATTGCAATTGGCTGGGACCACGAACGCGCAGGTCAGATGTGGTGCCCTTCTTCCAGGTCCGCTGGGAAGACGGCGGATTGTCGGATCGTGCCCCGACGCCTCCCTACGGTCGACAGCACAAGCACGCCGCAGCCCCGAGGAGGCGCACCGAGATGGTATTCAGAGCAAGGCAAGACCGGGCCAATGGCGTGTTCGACGTGGTGGCAGATGCCGTCCTGCATCTGCCACCAGGGCCGCTCACGTTCTGTCAGACGACCAACATGCTCATGGCCGTCACCCGAGCGATCGCCGACAACCCCCCACCTGCTGGGGAGCGGATCGCCGTGCTCGACATCGTTCGAACCGG
The DNA here is from genome assembly GCF_900106035.1 of Jiangella alba. GTDB lineage: Bacteria > Actinomycetota > Actinomycetes > Jiangellales > Jiangellaceae > Jiangella > Jiangella alba. The sequence continues at coordinate 3,051,805 of NZ_FNUC01000003.1, read as the reverse complement.
TGAGACCGTCGACGGTGAAGAGCTCATTCATGTCAACGTGACGACTGCGTGGGCTGGGTCCAGATGAGTGACAACACGATCACACCGGCCAGCTTCAACGACCCGAACCACTGGCGCGTGGACATGCGCGGCCCGATCGATGGTCAGGTGACGCTCCGGTCGTACCACCTGGCCGCCGCCACCAAGGCGCAGGCCCGTCACGACGCCCTGCACAGGTGGGCGGCCGAGTTCGACGAGATCCCGTTCATCGTGAATGTCGAGCGGTACGCCGTCTGGCGATACTGGGAGCTTCAACCGGAAGGCCGGATGGGCATGAGTGCGGAGTTCTGATTCCGCTTTTGGTATTGTCGAAATGAGAATGAGGAATGAGGCACGAGCGCTTGTCGCTCGTGCCTTTTTCTTTGCACCGGAAGAAAGGGGTCCCATCCATGCCGCGGAAGTACGTCATCGACCCAGAGATCATGAGCGCGGTCCGACGCATCGCGTCGGCCGTGCGCTGGAACAAGCCGGAGGTCGAGGCGCAGGCTCGCCACGAGCTGGCGGTGCTGAAGGCCAGCCGCGCCAAGCAGCTGCGCCGCGAGGCCGTGGTGATGCTTGAGGCTGCCGACCGGATGGAGCGCGAGAGCGCTGAGGAGAAGGAGCCGGTGTCGTGAGCGTCGTCAATGAAAACAGCTTCATTGAGGAGGGCCTGCCCGTTTTTGTAGGTCCCGGCGAGCCGAGGTGCTTCAAGTGCGGCAGGTCGTTAGAGCACGAGACCGCATTCGTGGCGTGGCGCGGAACCGGACGCGACATCATGCTGCACGCGAAATGCGCTCAGCAGCTAGCGCTTCATCTCGCGAAAGATGGTCTTCAAGCCGAGCAAGACCAAGCTGTGTTTGCACAGAAGACAGTACGCGAGTGCAACCGACTTGTTCGCCACTGGCGGACTCGACCAAAAGTGCGTACATAGAGACGGCTGATGGGTCGCCCGGAAAGGACGACCCATCATCACCCGAGAAGAACCACCTAGACCCGAGGTCATCGCCAATAACCTCATCCGAAGAAGGCAGGTAGCTCGAATGAATTCTATCCCACCGCCACCCGTCGACGCGTTGCCGGACTGGGTGCGGCGCGCTCTCGATGCGGCGATGGCGTGCGTCCGCGACCCGAACTGCGCCAAGGTCGACTGCTTCCACACCGACGGCGAACTTCACGTCGTCCTGGGGGACCGGCCCGAGTTCTTGTGCGCCGCGTGCTTCGAGCGCCGCGCCCTCGGCCCCGAACCGGCGCAGATCCGGCCAACCGGCTGCCTGCGGTGTGGCCGACCCCTGGAGGTCAGCCGCTGGCCGCAGTGGATGGGCACCAGTGCCCTCGTCTCGGCCTCCGAGGAGGTCCTCCTAGTCCACTACCGGGTCTGCGGAACGTGCCGGTGGCAGGTCGACCAGGAACCGTGCGGGCCGTTTGGCCGGATGACGGGAGCGAGGCCATGAGCACGCCGGACCTGGTTCAGATGATCAAGTCCCTGGGGGACGAGCCGTCGCGACGTGCCCTGCACGGCGAGGTCGCGGCCTGGGCCGTCAGCTGCCACGGCGCCGGTGTCGCGCTCGACACCGCGACCGCCGAGCTGACGACCCTCTGGGACGGCACGCCGCCACTGCAAGACCGGGCGGCGCTGGCGACGTTGGAGAAGATCCTTCGCGCGGCGTACCGCAACGCCGAACAGGGCGCGACGGCCGACGACGAGCGCGGCCGGTACCTGACTCCGCCACCGGCCGACCAGGCGGACGCCGACATCATCACGCTGCCGGTCGACCGGCGGATGACCGCAGCCGCGCCGAGGGCGGGCCTGAGCGAGACTGCCAGCGACACGGGCAACATCGCGCGAGCGGCGAGGCTGGCCGCCGGCCGGGTCTGCTACGTGATCGAGAAGGACATCTTCATCGAGTGGGTCGACGGGCTGTGGCGGCGGAACGACCGCGTCGCGATGGACCTCACGCTCCGGGTCATCGATGACATCCGGAGGGAGGCCGAGGCCGCGTCCGGTCAGGGGGCCGACCGCTGGGCGTCTTGGGCGCACCAGAGCGAGGCGCTCCCGCGACGGGAGGCGATCGTTCGTGGCCTCAAGACGGCGCAGCGGATCGCCGTCTCCGTGCACGACCTCGACACCGACCCGGACCACGTCGTCGTCGGGAACGGGACACTGCACCTCGGCACCGGCGAGCTGATCGAGAGCGAGCCCGGGCACCTCAACACGCGGTGCACCCCCGTGGACTACGACCCCGAGGCGGCGTCCGAGAAGCTGGACGAGTTCCTCGACCTGTTCCTGCCCGACAGGGCCGAGCGCAGCTACATCCTCGGCGTGATCGCCTACGCGGCGTTCACGATCGGCAACCCGAAGAAGAAGCTCATCGTTATCCTCGGTGACACCAACACCGGCAAGTCGACTCTCATGGAACTGGCGCTGCGCACCCTGGGCGACTACGCCGGGTCGTTCAACGTGTCGGTATTCCGCGGCAACCTCGACGACCGCGCCCGGCCCGACCTCCTGGCCGTCGCGCGGCTCCGCCTGGCGGTGGCCTTCGAGGCGTCCCGGCGATGGGCGCTCCACGACGACCAGGCCAAGAAGATGACCGGCGGTGACCCGATCCTCGCCCGGCGGATGCGCAGCGACGAGATGATCGAGCTGTACCCGGAGTTCACCCCGATCATCGTGACCAACGCGATGCCCACGATCATCGACGCCGACACGGCCGTGAAGAAGCGGCTCGACGTCTCACTGATGGACACCCAGGTCGACGCCGACACCGACCGCCAGGAGGCCCGCGACGAGCTGGTCAACGACCCCGAGGCGCAGCGAGCGCTCCTGGTCCTGCTCGTCGAGGTGTTCCTGGCCAACGGCGGCAGATTCCCGAGGGACACGCCGCAGCGGTTCCTCGAGGCGACCATGCGCGCCTTCGACGACCTGACCCCGGTCGGGCAGTTCCTCGGCGACCTCCACGAGACCGGCCAGCTCATCGAGGTCGACCCACTGGAGTACGAGGGCCAGGGCTACGCGAGGACCAACTACGTCACCGCGCGGGCGCTGTACGCGGCGTACACACAGTGGGTCGCCGAGGACCGCAGGGGCCGCGAGCACCTCGGCATCCGGCAGCTCAACGACAAGTTGCGCGGTGACTACGGCTGGGAGACGACCCAGTCGGGTGACCAGCGCTGGCGAGGCAAGCTGCTTCGAAGTGACCTGCCGTGGTCGGCCGACACGCCCCAGATGGCGCCGCCACCAGCACCCCCCGACTGGTAGAAGCGGGAACTGCGTCAAGTTGGAATGAAGGGGCCTCTCGTTCGTTCCAAGGGTTGATCTTGCTGGGCCCTTCGTTCCACCTTCGTTCCAGGGCGACCAGGCGGTTTACGGCCTTCGTTCCAGCTCATTCCAACCGCGAACCGGAAGAAGTGCCTGGTCAGAGTGGTAGATAAAGCAAAGTTGGAATGTTGGAACGAAGAAAGTCAGCATTGCCGCTCTCGTACGTGCACACATTATGCGTATGCGCATGTCGCACACATACGGACCATCCCGCTCGCCTTCGTTCCAACTTAGCGTAGGTATGGGGTTCGCGCAGCCTCCAGGCCCTCGACGCTCATCGACCTACAGTCGATTTCACCCTCGACTCACTCGCTTTGTGCCCGCGTACCCGCGTGCGTCTCGCCTTTCCCGTTTCTCATTCCCCTGGCTAAACCAAGATCAACCAGCCCGGTCCGTTGCACACCCGTTGCACGTGCCGACACCACTCGGTTGGTGCCCTGGTCGCGGGGCTGGGTGGTACTGGCTGGATACCAGTACCCGCCCGATAGCAGAGCGGGCCGCCTAGAGCGCTCGACCCCGGTTTCCGCAGGTCGGGCAGGCGGCACCCTGGAACTCGGTGCACACGACACAGGGCACGCAGCCGCAGGCGAACGCCGGGTAGTCGCACAGGTGCGGCCGGGCACCTTCGGGCCACGCGGGCATGCCGCACATCGCGATCGTCTTCGGGTCCAGCGCGACCGGCCAGCAGCGCATGCAGATGCCGTGCGTGAGCGGGGCGGACTCACCCACTCGGGGCGTGTTCGTGGTCGACGGCGAAGCCTCGGTCATGGCTGAAGCCTAGGGTGTCAGCGGCGGTAATCGCTGGATCGACCGGCTCGCGACGAATCGGACCCGCCCTAGACGTCATCATCCCGGCTACCGGCCGGGCGCGACCAGGCGTTTTGCCCCGGTGTGCTAGTGCACCACTTGCGAACTGGACAGGCGTTGCCACCTGATTACTGTCGCCAGCAGTCAGACCATCATCAGCAGTAAGGGGGTGGCTGCCGTGGCCGATCCGGCTGCCCAGCTCATCGACCTCCAGGTGCAGCTCCACGAGCTCCGGACGCAGCTCGTCCGCGACAGGGATTCCGGCCTGCTCGACATCGACCTCTTCGACCACGCCGAGCGAGCGATCATCGAGCTCTCGATCCGGGCCGATCACCTCCTGGACGGGCACGATCCGACCCCGGAGACCGTGGATGATCGGGAGCTGGAGGCGCTGCTGTCCGAGGACGGCTGACGAGTCGGCCTCCCCACCTGGACCGATCCGGCCGACCCAGCCTTGCCGACCCGAGAGCGGGCCACCTGTGACCAGCCAGCTACGGCCTGGCGGTCGGTCAGTCCGGCGGATCGGTCGGTGCCTGGACGGGCGAGATGTCGAGGTCCACGCGGATCTGCCGGATGAGCTTCGCCTCGGCCACCTGGTAGGTGCTGTAGGAGTCGCCGTCGTCCTGCCCCAGGCGCCAGACCTCGTTCACGACCTCTTCAGCGAGCTTCGCCGCTTCGTCGGTGCCGAAGACCTTGATCGGGACCAGGAGGTCGTATAGGCCGTCGAGGTCGCTGGAGTCCATCCACACGGAGGGCGGGATCTGGTCGCGTGATGACAGCCTCCAGTCCGCGATACCCGACGCGAAGCGGCTGGCCGCCGTGAGGAAGTCGGTGTACGCCTTCGCCCGGTCGTCGTGGAAGCGCCGCGCCACCTCGCGCTTCCAGCGGGCGCTTTCACGCCAGGCGACCCACAGCTGAACCGCGACCACGCCGAAGAGCGCGATCAGTGCGCCGATGATCGTCTCCATGCCCCATCCTCTCCCGATCTCACGAGCCGGGCCTCCGCGACTAGCCGACCCAGCCCGGTCCAGCTCGTGAGCCGGCCACTGGTGGCACCTCAGCTGCGGCCTGGCGGTCGGCAGCCCCAGCCGCCAGGCCGCCGGACCCTTGCTGACCGTCGCCCTGGTGCATACGGCCTGCTTGGAATTCACATCGAATTACTGTGGATTTCAGGAGCGCGTGGTGGGAGGAGGTCCACGTGGTCGTCGCGACATCCGCGCAGAGGTACGGGCTGCCATCCGTCCGGTGCTCGGTCACGGCCAAGTCCACCGGCGAGCCCTGCCAGCTCTACGCCATCCCCGGCTCGACGGTGTGCCACATGCACGGCGCCGGCGCTCCCCAGGTCAAGGTGGCCGCGAGGGCGCGCGCTTTGCTGGCCGATGTTGCCAGCCGCGACCCCCGCCCGATCGGTGACGCGATCCTCGACGCGATCAACACGGCCGACGTCGTCCACCGCTACCTCAAAGAGCGCCTGATCGGGGGCGAGGACATGTCGGCCGGCGACCTCGACATGCTGATGTCGACCGCCGAGCGCGTCGTCTCGATGGGCAAGGCCGCCGCCATCACGAAGCTGGTCGAGCTGAAGGTCGGCCAGATCCACGAGGACGCGAAGCGGATCTCCCTGGCCCTCGGCGCGGTGATGCACATCCTCACCGATCACATCGACGGCCTGGAGCCGCGCGGCGACCTCGGCCTGTACTCATCGCCCCGCAACGCCTTCCTGCGGTGGGCGGCGCAGTCGTTCATCGACGCGCTGCTGGCCGTGGCCGACAACCCAAGCACGACCGTCGCGCGGAACGCCGTCTTGCCGTTCCCGGACGCGGTCCGCCTGTCCGCTGAACCGGGCGTACCGAGCTACCCGCGGTCGGTCTGGCCGACGGCCCGCGCGCTGCCTCCCGGCTTCAGCTCGCCCCCCGGCGGCTCACGCACCGATCCGGAGGCCCGGCGCGGCGCGCCGTGCGGCTGCCCGACGTGCCTCAACAACTACGGCCCGCTGCCACCTGCCCGGTCCGAGCCGCTCACCGACTCCGCGCCCCGGCCGAGCGCCACCTCCTCAGGTGTGGCCGGGGCGCGGACCGACGACGGCACCGAAGACCACGCGGCAGCCGCCTTCCAGAGCCCCTCGTCGTCGTCGGCCGGGCCGCGCTTCCTCACGTACGCCGACCTGCCGAACGTCGGCCGGGTCGACCTGTCCAGCCGGAACGAGACCGACGCCCCACCCACCACACCTCCCGAGGAGACCCACGATGATTGACTTCAACCGATCTCGCGATCGCCGCCGCCGCGTAGCGCCCGTCCGGCGCGGCATCGTCAGGGCCGGGCCGCTTGCGTCTGGCTGGGTGACTGCGCTGTCACCCGTCGACGCGTTGGCCCAGCGGAAGCTCACCGAGGGCGCGGCCTTCGTCGACGAGCTGCCGTCCGTGCATCAGGCTGCCAAGGCCACCCGCAGCCGCGCCGGGTTCACCGAGGACCTGCCCTCCGTGACGCAGGCAGCGGCGGCGTCGGCCGCTCGTCGGCAGCAGCGCCGCCGTCGTGAGCGGGCGCGAGCCCAGGCCCAGGTCCGAGCGGACCTGTCCGCCCTGACGTCGTCGGGCCGGCCGCCCGCCCACTGGACCATGACGGCGTCGGGTGTCGCCTACGACGCCGCGCTGCTGACCTCCGAGCAGGCCGACCGGCTGGCCGGACTCGGCACGGGGCGCTGAGAAGCCCGTGGACAGCCGAGACGACGCCGCCACCGTGGCGGTGATGCGCGCGATGTGGCCCATCGTGCCCGATCCGCATCGGCCACACTTCGCGCGCTGCTCCCGCTGCCGGACCAGCGCCCAGCTTCCGGATGCCGTGACCGCCGAGGCGTTCGCCGGCCTTCACCCCTTCGAGTGCCCATACGGCCGGTTCGCCGACGTGGTGGTCACACCGCTGCACTGGCGAGACGAGCGCTGCCCCTGTGAGGGCCGGACCGACCCGGACACCGGCCAGTGCGTCGACGACTGCGGCGACCAGCCCGACGACGCTCCCGCGTGGGAGGTGCACTATGACGAGGGTCCGGATGACGGCCCCGACGTGGCCTGACCGGCCGAAGGAGCTTCGCCGAGCCGTGGCGGCCGCGACCGTGCGGCAGCGCCGCTACCGGGTGCACTGCGACACCTGCGGGTACCGCCGCCACGTCACGGGTGCCGCTGCCGCGGCCCGGCTGGTCATCGGGCACCGCACCAAGACCCCCTGCACTGGCCGCGCCGTCGCCGAGCCGATCAGCACCGACCAGGAGGTGGCACGATGAGCCGGCCACCCGACGATGAGGTCCGCGAGCACGTGGTCACGTCGTTGCAGGAAGCTCTGCACGGCCACTACAGCGACGAGACGGCGGCCGAGATCCTGCACAACTCGACGCCCGAGGAACGCGCCGAGGTCGCGCGCCGCGAGGCGGCCTTGGCCCAGCTGACCGCCTACCGGGCTCACCACCTGGGCGCGGCGTTGCGGCTGCTCGGTCCACACTGGGACGCACGCGGCCAGACCCTGGAGGGCGTGCTCAAGACGTGCCCACCCGCGGTCGCGGCCGAGGCGGTCGAGCACCTCCGCGCGGCTGACATGCTCGAAGACGGCTGGGACACGAGGGAGCCGTGATGGATCGCACCTACCGCCAGCTCACCGAGGACGAACGGGTGCGGCTCGCCCCGCGGGCGCGTGAGCGTTACGAGGCCGGCTCCACCCTCGTCGAGGTCGCGGCCGAGTTCGGCATCGGTGCGGGCGTCGCCCGCAGGCTCGTGCAGCTCGCGGGCGGCCGGATCCGCTCCCGCCGTGGCTCCGTCGACGCCGCGGCCGAGGCCGAGCTGGACCGCCAGGCCGACGAGGTCGAGGCCGAGCTGCGGTCCTGGGACGCACGCGGCGGCGCGGATGCGGGTGTGTGACGTACGTGGCCCGGCGCGGGCGACTGTTCCCGCCTGCGCCGGGTCCTCCGGCCAGGAGGAGGCGTCGGAGGGCTGGGACCGACGCCGCGGTTCCCCGGCCGGAAGCGCGGGGAGGGCCGGTGCCATGAGGCGTGTCGACCCCGGCCCTCCTCGCAACCCACGCGTCCCGGGCACACACTAGATTCCCGCCGGTCAGCCGGAACGTTGCTGACGCACAACTTCGATCATGTCGACGTACTTGGCTCGCATCGCCGCGTAGTTGTCGAGCAGCGCAAGTTCGCCAGGCGGGTTCTGTGAATCGACGGTCTTCGCGTGAATGTCGACGAGCATGTCGACGATGGGGTCGAGATCACCGAGAACGAGGTCGTTCCCCGGCACCACTCTGATCACGCTGTGCGCGGCGATCAGGCGGGAGATGCGAGGTTCGGCGGCCAGGAACGTCAAAACGCGGGGCTGGCTGGTGACCTGCTGCTTGTACTCGTTGAGCTTGTAGTAGATCTCGTCCAAGGCCGTCAGCATCTCAACATGCGCGGCGCTCCAACCGGCATCGGCGTCGTCCTTCCGCTGCGTAGCAGCGACCTCACGTTCGGTGTCCCGCGCTTCACGCGCCATCGTCTCGGCGTGCGCGCGCTCCTCTTCACGGTGCTTGGCGTCTGCCGCCAGCCTCCGGTCCTCGCGACCGTTGTTCATCATCGACTGGATGACCAGGGACGCCGCCGTGACGATCGTCGGGACGGCCGCGATGATCAGGGTCTGCCACCACTCCATGCGCGCGATTGTGGCGGGTACCCAGGACAGATGGAAGGCCAGAACCCCGCGGCGCTCCGTTGCCTGTTAGGTGTCCGTCTCCAGGTCGCGCCGCGCCAGCTCAAGGTAGGCGTCAAGCGACGTCCGGGCCGCGCGCAGCCGTTCACCCATTTGTGGTTCGATCTGCGACCTAGTGACTATCGCGGCGTAGACGAGATGGATCGCTTCCATGCACTCCTGAGCGCCGCGCGCAGCATCACTGCCAGCAACCAGGCGTAGCGCGCTAACCGCGAGGCGTGCTTGATTGCGAAGCTCGTTGAGGTTGGGCGCGCCGTAGACACCCTTGTTCACAAGCTGCATTAATCCAGCGAGCCCTGGCCCGCCGGAGAAGTTGTGAAGGCCAAGCAGGTACTCATCCATCGCGTTGTAGGCAGTGGCGTGTGCAGCCTTGCGGTCCTCACGCCAGGCATCCAGCAGAGCATTCTTCCGTTCGGTCGCTGCGTCCTCCCGCACGTGCTGTCGGTCCTTCTCGCGCTCCTCTGCGTCCTCCTTGCGGCGCTGGCTCTCACGTTGGTCTGCACGTCGCTGCTGGTAGATCAGGCTGACGGCCGTGCCGATCGCGGGCACCGTCGCGACGACCACGCCCACGATCAGAGTCTGCCACCACTCCATGCCTTACCTCCTGGGCGGGTCAGTGCGCGCGAGGTCAACGTCGTAGGACCTGTATGCCTGCGCGAATGACGATGGTCGCTTGTCCTTCGCTGCGAACTTGCTGATCAGCGTTGTCACGCCCTCGCGCTCAAAGGGCCACCAGCCGATGTGGAAGATGTACGTGTCCTTCACGGTGTGGGTCGCGTCGGTGACCTCAACGACTGACTGCCACATCTGTGAGAACGGCTTCAGCTTCCACTCACCCTGCATCGCGACCTCCCGGATCTGCTCACCCTTCAGAATGGTGGTCAACCTGAGAAGGACGCCGTCGCTGCCCGGCTCGACCACCTGCCTGGTGGTCTCATCCACGTCGGCCAGCGTGCCGGGTGCGGCCACGGCGAAGGCCGGCGCGTCCCCGAACACCTTGACCCTGAAGGTGAGCGTCAAGTGCAGTTCTTTGCCCGCGAGGGGCACATCGTCACCGAGGACGTACCGGTCGCCGAGGAGGCCGACGTTCGCCACCTTCCCGTTCTCCCTCAACGAGGCTATGACCTTGCCCAGCGACACGACAGCGCGCGGTCCGCGGGCCTCCAGCCGCTCCAGCAGCGAGTCGTGCGCGACCCTCTCAGCGGCTTGCTGAGACTGCCCGACCTGCCGGACGGTGTACCAGACGAGGATGATCGTCGCCACGGCAAGACCGGTCTGGATAGCGGCTGCGACGGCATCTGGCTCGGACTCGTCGCGAAGAAGGTCGTAGACGTACTTGACCAACCACGCCGATGCCGCGACCACGACAAGCCAGGCCAGTGGCCGCACCCAGCGCGCCTGGCGCTCCCACACCTTCTGCGTTCGCCACCAGTACGCGCGAACGCCAAGCACGCGATCTCGAACGAACCCCCTCGGCTTCGTCATGTCCAGAATTGTGGCCTGCTGGTCTGACACATGACGCCAAACGCACCGGGGGTGCCCGGTCCGGCCGCCCGCCGGGACCGGGCACACGAGGTGTGTCTACCGCCGCCGGGTGGCGAGGACGCCGAGCAGGAGCCCGAGGAGCAGGCTCACGCCGAGGATCACGGCCAGCTCGCCCACGGCCATCGAGACTCGGATCACGGTGTCGGTCACGTGAGCCACCCCCACAGGAACCGAATCAGGATCAGCAGCCCGAGCGCGGCGGCGACCATGAGCAGGAGGCCGATCACGTAGCCGATCGCGGCAGCGACCCCGGTCATCGCGACCACCGCCTCTCGTTCACGTTCTCGATGACGACCGCTGCCTCTGAGACGATTCTGATCCGCTGCCCCGGCTGGACCAGCCGACGAGCCGTATCCATGACCTCTCGCGGGACCTCAGTGCTTCTCACGGGCGAACTGCGGCTTCGGCTCGACCGCCGCCGGGCCTGGGAGAAGGTGCCGCCCAGCTCCTCGTCGAAGTGCCAGCCCTCACCGGTTGCCGAGAACCGCGTCAGCGTCGCGATGGCGGGCCGGCCGACGTGCTGGATGTCCGCATTCTCGATCTTCATGACGTCTTCTCCTCGGTCTCCAGCAGCGCGGTCAAGCGGATGTGGAGGTCGTCCAGGGAGTCGTCCGCGGCGGCCAGCACGGCGCGCGCGGCGTCGATGCCGTGCAGCACCTGCTCGGCCAGCCGGACGGTGGATTCAGGAAGTGGCATCGCCGCCACCCCCGGCCTCGGTTGCTACGTTGGTGTTCACGGTCGCCTCCCATTAAGGCGAATCGAGGACGCCCACCAGGACCGCCAGTCCCAGTGGGCGTCCGCCTTGTGTGGTGCGGTCCGGATGTCACCCAACGCCGACGTACGGCGCGCAGGCTGGCGTGGTGCCGGCCATCGTGGAGACCGGCTGAACCAGCAGCCCGGCACCGCTGAAGGTGCCGCTGGTGCCGGTCGTGGGTGCGTCTTCGAGCATCGTCAGCCGGACGGTGACGAGCGACCCCTGGGTGCCGCTGTTCGGGATCGTCGTGCCGCAGCCGCCCATGACCTCGGCCGTCCAGCCGACCGGCAAGCCTGGCAGGCTGACGCCGGTCACGATGCCCGGCTCGCCGCCGTCGACCAGCACAAAGCCGGACGCCTGACACCAGCCGCCCGGATACGCGTTCGTGACGTTGAGGTGCAGCGTCGAGAAGCTGACCGAGGACGTGCACTCCGCGTCGGACATGGTCGGCTGTGCGCCCTGCTGGGTGAATCGCGGCGAGAACGCGTTGCTGTCGACGCCGCCGTCGATGGGCGCACGCCCGATGAACGCGGCGAACGCGACCGCGAGAGCGGCGACGAGCGCCGTCGTGACGAGCGCGATCCTCGTCTTCCTGTGATGCGCCAGCGGCAGCCGGAGCCACCGTGGCCGCGTGATGTGGAGATGCATGATCTCCCCCTCTCCTGGGCGCGTCGTTGCGCCCGATGGACGACGTGGACCCGGCGGTGCCGGGAGCTTCACCCCAGGGGGACAGGGAAACTCGACCGGCACCGCCGAGCGTCTGGGTGTCAGTTGGTGCGGGTGAGCAGCGCAAGGGCCTGGTCGAGCTGCTGGTTGCGCTGCGTCGCGGTCTTCGTGGCGCGCGCCTTCTCGATCAGCTCGACCGCGGAGTCGACGGCGGCCTTGAGCTCGACGAGCTGGGACGGGCGGCCGCGCTTCCGCTCCGGAGGCGTGATCTTGCCCGCGTCGATGCGGTCGAGCATGCGCGTGAACGCCTCGACCTCGGAGGCCAGCGCTCGCCCCTGCTCGCCACGCCAGACGACGCTCTGCGTGTAGCCGCACTCCTGGGCGAGCACGGGACGCGGGATGCCAGCGGCACGCGCAGCCAGCAGCCTGCGCGAGATGTCCTGAGCAACCGCGTCGGGAGCCTGCACGCGCTGCGGGCCGGTCGCCTTGGTGGGCTTGGCCGGGCTCGTCTTGCGGACACTGGTGGCCTTCGCGGGCGCCTTCTTGGCGGGGGTCGCCTTCTTCGCCGTGGTCTTCTTGGCGGCGCGCTTCCGCGGCGTCGGCTTCGGGCTGTCGTCGTTGCCCTTCGGCAGCGACAGCGCGTGCGGGTCGTGCCGCTCGGCTGCACTCTGGGCGTTCAGGTCGGCGGCGCTGTACGTCGCGGTGGTCGGCGCGGATGCCGTGGCGGTGGTCATGACTGCTCCCTCGTTGCTCATTCCTCGTCGCTCGTACTGCTGTACGAACCCTCTTGCTCAGGAGCGAAATTAGCTCCCGATGATGACGGTGTACACAGTTATGACGAGCGGGTTTGGGAGCGGCTGACCTGCGCTGACCTGCCCATTCACATACGCGGGCGCCACCGGCGCGGATCGCGCTTGAGGGGCACGCCGGCGATGACCCATACGCGAGTCCGCCCTGGCTGCCGGGTGGGCTAACCGGGGCGGATCGTGTTGTGCCGTCCTGGGCCGGGGGAGGGCCTGCGGCAGGTGCTACGGCTGGGCTCGTCGGGTGTGGAGCGGGACGACGTTGGACTTGGCCAGGTCGGACATCTGCTGGGCGATCTCCTGCTGGCGGCCGTCGACCTCGTGGATGTAGCGCAGCGCGGCTGCGGGAGAGGACTGGCGCGCCCTGGCCATCAGCTCGCGCAGGTTCGCACCCGTGGTCGCCGCGTAGGTCTGGCCGGTGTGGCGCAGGTCGTGGAACCGCAGGTCCGGCCGTCCGGCGACCTCGCGGGCACCGTAGAAGCCACGGCCGGGCTTCACCTTGCCGGTCTTCGTGGTGATGCTCGCCCGGCCGTACAGCGTCGACGGGGCGAGCTGCTCGCCGTGGCTGCTGGCCGGGAACAGCAGTGCGTCGGGGGAGTTGCCGACGTGGTCGCGCAGGTGGTTTCTGAGGTCCTCGATGATGTGCGGCGGGATCGTCACGTCGTCGATGCCCGCCTCGCTCTTGGGCGTCTTCACGAGCCGGCCACTCCTGGTGCGGACGACGCCGCGCCGGACCCAGACCTTCTCGTTCTTCAGGTCGACGTCGCCGCGGCGCAGCTCCGCCAGCTCACCGAACCGCAGCGAGCACCACACTGCGAGCTGAACCATCACGCGCAGCCGCTCGGGCATCTCCGCGACGATGACCCCCAGCTCCGGCAGCGTCGCGGGCCGGACCTTCTTCTTCGTCTTCGCTCGTCCGGCACCGCGGATGTGGCACGGGTTGGCAGGGATCAGCTCGTCGTGGACGGCGGTCTGCATGATCGAGCGCAAGGTGCCGTAGGCGTGCGCCCGCGCCACGGGCCGGTCCGGCTTGGCGTACTTGCCCGTCGTCGCCCTGGCCACCTTCGCGTACCACTCGCGCACCAGCGCGGGCGTGATGCCGGTGAGCGGCTTGTCGCCCAGCGCCGGGTTGATGTGGTCGCGCAGGAGCTGCTCGGCGTGCTCGCGGCTGCGGACCTCCAGGTCGCGCTCGTCGAGCCAGGTCTTGGCGTACTCGTGCAGCGTCATCGGCCTGGCCTTCGCGCCGGGCGCCACCCACCGGCCCTCCTGGATCGCCACGTGCGTCCGGGTCAGCCAGTCGTTGGCCTTCTTCTCGCTGGTGAAGGTCAGCGGTCGGTCGTCCTCGGTCCGCGCGGTGTGGCGCACGCCGTCCGGCCCTGGATAGCTCGCCTGGTAGCGGCCGGAGCCGAGTTTCCGGACCGCACCCCAACGTCTCGTTGCCATGGTTCCGACCTCCTGTCCGTGCAACGAATGTGCAACGACGATTGTACCTCTAAGTACATGACCGTACCTCTAATTGACTACTGTCGCTGCTCCATCGTACCTGGTCAGCAGGTCATACCGCCTGGTCGCTGTACTGATCACGGTTGCCTGGAGTCACTGGTTCGATCCCAGTATCGCCCACCCAGGTCAGCAGCCGTTTTGGCTCTTCTGCCGCGAAGATCGAATGCTCGCTTGTGAGCAGCATCCCCGGTCGATCGTCAATGCCGTCCGGACGCTTCGCCGCCAGCCGGCGCCATGGGATGACACTTCCGCCCGTATGTCTCTACCTGACGCAGTCGCGCGGGGCCTGCGTCACGCAGCGTCGAAGGCACTGAAGAACGCGGCGGCCGAGGCGGTCGAGATCTACGCGTCGGTCCCGAAACTGACCTCTGACTCACGCGCGACGCTCAACGCGTGAAGACGGCCTTGAGGCTAGTGGCGTACTGGTCAGCGTAGGTCTGGATCTCCGTTGCGACCTCGGGCGACAGCTTCAGGTCACTGCTGCCGGAGGCCGGCACCGTCGTCGAGCCGACCTCGACGACCTGAAGGGCCTGCTGCGACCGACCGGGTTCGGGGTTGTCCCAGACGATGCACAGGACGCTGACTGAGACAGCGGCGGCGTTGTCGTTCTGCAGAACGACGCGGCTGAATGGTGCCGGAGGAATGGCCTCATTCCCGGCGCTGTCGACCGGGATCGCCGCGACGACGGAGGTCACGTCTGGATGGTCCACGGGCTCGATCCCGGTGACCTCGACCTGAACGTCGCTCACGTCGGCGGCGCGGGCGCCGTGGAACATGAGGATGTCGACGTTGTCGCCGGGGGGCAGGACGAGGCGGCCTCGTTCACTGCCGTACACGGTCTCGACCGCGACGTCGGGAAGGGGAGCTCCGTCCGCATCGAGCGGCGTCAGTTCCGCGGTCAACGCGACGGATGCCGAGTTCGCGTTGTCGATGGTGAGGGTCTGGTCCAGGTACCCCGGCGCAGCCGTCGCCTCATACGAGAAGGTGAGAGCAGCCGGGTCGATGGCCTGGGTGGCATGCTCGGCTGAGGCGGAGCAGCCCGCCGTCAGCATTGGCAGGACGATTGCGAGAATGCAGGACCGCGCCCGGGCGGTCGGGGAGATACGACGTTGGCCTGCGGCTCTCGTCATTCGTCTTCCCATCGTTCGGCCGCCGGGGCGGACGGCGCTGTCAGGAACAGATCAACCAAGAACATGCGCCTACGCGGCGCGGACCTCTGTGGCCGGGCGCGGACCGAACGCGCGCGGTCAGTGTAAAAGGCGGCGGGGGTGACGCCGACGCCGTCCTCGACATGTCGGCCCTGCTCTCATGCATCGACCAGCGCCGAGGTGGCGGACACGCCCGCTGCGCATCCGCCGAATACGTCACGATTCACGTCGCGCCGCTTCTCGACATCACCTCTCACGACGAGAACCTGCGGGGGCGCGCTGGCTGTTCACGGCTGCGAGCGAGGCGGTCCACCCTGGCCAGAGCAGCAGGGATGCGATGGGGTCCGCCATGGCGGACACGATCTGTGCGGCCTCGGTGACTTCCATGCCGCCGGCCGCCGTGACGTAGAGCGGTCGGGTAGCGGTGCCGCGGGTGACCTGGGAAGCATGAGTTGCGGTGCGCAACGGCGTTTTCGCGACACCGATAACAGGGATGCCGTCGCCGGTCGGGCCGGACCCGGCGACGCCGGCGGCGTTCGAGACGACGCGGGCCCTCGTGGCGCCGCTGCTGGGCCGTCAATGACTCCCGATACCAGGAGGAGCAGTTCCACCTCGCGCTGGACTACCAGACCGGCCACGCGATCCTCTACCTCCCGCATACCGGCACCATCGATTCTGCGGAGGTCGACGTCATCGACGTCGAGCAGCTGGGCGCCGACGCGGCCGCGGCCGCCACGCCCGGAGCAGCTCTGGTCGTGCCGGTGATCGGTGTAGCGCACCGCCGGCAGGGCCTGCTCGGCCAAATACCACTCTAGACCAGTATCAAGCCCACCGTGCGCACCAGCGCTCGATCTGTGGCGGCGCAGGGGCACTGGTGCAGGACTCCGCCATGCTCGACTCGCGCCGACGTCGGTGAGAAGGCATCGACGCCGAGGCCGGCCGTCGGGTGATCGGCTCGGCTGTCGACGGTGCGCCGGTGTGGTGATCGCCGCCAGAGCGATACTCCTGACCTCGATGTTTGCCGCTCGGGGCGCCCCGGGGGCACTCGTGACCGGTCTCTCGGGAGGCCTCGGTGGTGCGCTTGATCCCTCGCGGCTCGAAGCTCGTCAGCGCAAGACGTCCTGGTGGGCGTGTCGGTGGGTCGGTGAGAGACGGAGTCTTGACAGCGGATCGGCCCGACAATACCGTCCTAGACCAGTATTCAGCCTCGCCGGATCGTCGGCGGTCTGCCGGGTCCGGCTCCGCTTGTGGTGACAGGAACGAGGTGAGCCCTGGTGTTCTCGATATCCCCCGTGCGTCGCGCAGCCGCAATCGTCGTCGCCGGTCTGATGGCGACAGCGCTCGGAACCGTGGGTGCGGGGTGGGCGGTAACGCCGTCCGGGGGCGGTCAGCCCGACCACCCGGAACCGGCCGTGCCGGCGGCGCCACCGCTCGGCGGGGACCTGCGACCACAGGCATTGCCGTCGACGACGCCGGCTGAGCGCGTCGAGGGCGCGCTGACCCTACCGGAGCACTATGCCGGCCGGGTCGACCATGCGCTCGAACAAGGGGACGATCACTGGGGCGAGCGTCTCCTCGACCTGCCGAACGGGGCCACCCTGGACAACGTGAAGCGGCTGCTCGTGCCGGCGAACCATGGTGGACCCACGGTCGCCGAGTCGCCGTGGTACTACCTGCCGTTCACCTACCCGGCGCCCGATCCGCACGAGTGGAGCGCCCAGCGTGACTTCAGCCTGCACGTGGCCGACGGCAGCGAACTGTTGAGCCAGTGGTCCGACGAGCGCGCGTCTCAGCGCGTGAGGTTCGCCGTCGGACCCGACGGCGACGAGTTGTTCGGCGCGGCCGAGGCGCGGTCGGACGAGCCGGAACTGCGAGACGGCTATCTCCCGATCCTCGTCAACCGCTACACGGACGCGCAGGGCGTCGCCTACGAGCGCGAGTCGTTCACCGCGACGCTGGAGCCCGGCGGGCCGTTGGTGAACCTGATCCGATTCACGGCCGACGCGTCCGGCGCCGACGCGGTGGACGGCCACCTGCGGGTCACCGTCGAGACTGCCGGCGTCGACGGCGCCGTCGCGCGCGACGGCCGGGTCACCGTCGGCGACGAGGTGATTCTCGCCTACAGCGGTGACGCGGCCTGGGCGTCGCCGTGGCTCGATGTCGACCTGGATCTGAGCGCCGGGCCGGCCAGCGTCTACCTGATCGTCGCCAACGAGCCGGCGGCCCTGCCCGGAGTGCAGGCCTCCCCGGCCGTCTACGAGCAGACGCGCGAGCAGGTGAGCGAGTACTGGCGCACGCTGCTCGAGTCAGGCTCCGAGATCGAGCTGCCCGAGTCGTACGCGGCCGACGCGATGCGCAACACCCTGCTCAACAACCTCATGATGGGCTTCAACCTCACCGTGGGCAATCCCTACGAAGGCACCTCCGACACCTTCGCGTTCGTCCCGGAGGTCGCCGCGACCGTCACCTCGCTGGGCGACTTCGGCTACGAGGATCGCTTCCGCGAGAACCTGGACGAGCTCATGGACCGCGGCCAGGGGAGCGCCTTCTTCACCACCTGGGAGCGCGGGATCAAGCTGCAGCTCGCGGCCAACCACTATCTGCAGACCAAGGACGGTTCGCTGATCGAGGAGCGGCTCGAGACCTTCGAGTCGTGGCTTGCCGAGTTCGCGAGCCAACGCGATGCCGACCCGCATGGACTGCTGGCCAAGGCGAGGTACGCCAGCGACATTCCCGAGCCCGTGTACGGCATCCACCACCAGTCCGAGGCGTGGCGAGGCATCCGCGACATGGGCGTGGCACTGCGGCTCATGGGCAGGACCGCCGAGGCGGACGCGTTCACCCAGGAGGCCGACGAGCTCCAGGGCGCCCTGGTGGACGCGATCGACCGGTCGAAGACCACGCTGCCGGACGGCTCGATCTTCGTTCCGATCGGGCTGCTGCACGACAACCCGGAGCAGCCGTACGAGCGGCTCACCGACACGACGCTGGGCAGCTACTGGAACCTGATCATGCCGTACGCGCTCGCCACCGGCGTTCTGCCACCTGACGGTCCGACGGCGACCGGCCTGCGCGAGTACCTGAACCGGCACGGGTCGATGTTCCTCGGGATGGTCCGGTTCAACCTCGCCGGCGGCGACCCCGGCGTCTGCCACACCAAGGGCGCTCCGTGGTGGCCCTCCTCACCGGGATACAAGTCGACCGGGATCGACCAGCAGTACGGGTACTCGCTCGGACGCTTCCTCGCCGACTCCGAGGACGCCGACCGGCTGGGCCTGAGCTTCTACGGCATGCTGGCGCACAACTTCACCCCGAACACGTTCGTCGCCGGTGAGGGCGCAACGCTGTCACCCTGCCCGCAGCTGGGCGAGTACTACCGATCGCAGTACTGGCCTCCCCTCTCGCCGAACAACGCGACCTACCTGAAGGCGCTGCGGCTGATGCTGGTGCGGGAGGACGTCGATGCGGCCGGCCTGCCGACCGAACTGCACATCGCCCCCGCGACGCCGCGCGAGTGGCTACGCGACGGCGAGCGCATCGCGGTGCGCGACCTGCCGTCGTCGTTCGGCCCGATCGCCTTCGAGGTGACGTCGAGCCTGGAGGACGGCCACGTGACCGCCCGGATCGAGCCGCCCGCCGTCGAGGAAGGGCGCGCGACCGCCGCGGAGGTCACGGTCCATCTGCGGGCGCCGGCCGGCCATCGGCTCACGGGGGTGACTGTCGACGGTGAGCAGGTGCCGTTCGACGCCGCGTCGGAGTCGGTGCGGCTCGGCGCGGCGCGCGAGCCGGTGACGCTCGAGGCGAGTTACGAGGACGCCCCCGTCAGCTCTGACGCGTACGCCGCCGTGGCCACGGCCGACACCGAGCGCACGCTGGTCGAACCCGGGGAGACGGTGGAGCTCGAGCTCGACGTCGAGACGTTGGGCCTGAACAAGGTCCGTGGCCTCGTGGACGTCGACGTGCCGGCCGGGTGGACGGCGTCGCGGACCAAACTGCGGTTCGACGTCGACAGCGCGGGCGAGCTCGCGTGGACGAGACTGCCCCTCACGGTCACAGTGCCGCATGACGCGGCACCGGGAAGCTACGAGCTGACCTTCGTCTCCAAGCCCTACAGAGGTACCGAACAGACCACCAGCGTCGACCTCCGCGTCGCCGTGCCGGCCGACGGCACCTACGCCGACCTGGTGGAACGGGCCCAGCCGGTGGGCTTCTGGAGGTTCGACGAGACCAGCGCCGACGAGGCCGTGGCGGACGCGTCGGGCTCCGGCAACATGGGTGAGTTCCGCGGGCAGGTCGAGACGTCGGCGCCCGGTGCCCTGGCCGGCGACCCGAGCTCTGCCGTCGGGCTGGTCAACGGGTACGTCGAGATCCCCGACAGCTCGTCGTTGAGTCTGACCGGCCCCTACACGCTCGAGGCCTGGGTCAACGTGCGGGCCGGCGGCCAGCAGAGCCTCGTGGAGAAGTACCAGAGCGACCAGTGCCTGCCGTCCCGGGACGGCTACGGCGTCCGCCTGGTCGCCGGCAACAAGCTGCAGCCGTTCTCCATCGGTGGCGACCAGCTCCGCGTCGGCGCGGCCAGCGAACGCAGCGTGCGGCAGACGGTCTGGCAGCATGTCGCGTCCGTGTACGACGGGACGACCCTTCGGACGTATATCGACGGCCGACTCCAGTCCGAGACGCCGCTGACGACGGCTCCCACGGACGGGAGCGGCAGCCTGAAGATCGGCGCCCGTGGTGATGCCGCAGGCGACCTGTTCGAAGGGTGGATCGACGAGGTCGCGGTGTACGACACGGCGCTCAGCGCCGATCAGCTCGACGCCCACTACGTCAAGGGCGTTCTCGGCACCCCTGGTGAGCGCGACGTCGCAGCAGCGAAGCCGGCGGCGGCCGATCTGGCGGAGGCACCGCAGGCGGGGGCTCAGGCCGCTCCCGGTGAGTACACGGCGCAGGTCCTGGCCGACGAGCCGGTCGGCTACTGGCGGCTGGGCGAGTCGTCCGGCACCGCCGCGCAGGACGCTTCGGGTCTGAGCAACCACGGCACGCACACCGGCGCCGTGATGCCCGGGCTGCCGGGCGCCCTGGACGGCGACCCGGACACCGCCGCCGAGCTCATGGGCGGCTACGTCTCGGTGTCCGACTCCGGCTCGCTGAGCCCGACGGGGCCGTTCACCCTCGAAGCGTGGGTGAACCTCAACGACGTCTGTACGCAACAAGGCGTCGTCGAGAAGTACGACGCTCCCGCCTTCAACGGCTACCTGATGCGGGTGACACCCGGCGGCCGGTTGAGCGCCTTCACCCTGGGTGGCGAGGGCCAAGCCGCGGCGGTGACCGGCCAGTCCGTCGTGATGCCGGGCGAATGGCACCACGTGGTCGCCGTCTACGACGGCACGAGTCTCTCCGTGTACCTCGACGGCGAGCTGGACGGCTCGGTGGCCACCAGCATCGATCCGCTCGACGGTCTGGCCGACCTCAAGCTGGGCGCCCGGGGCGACGACGCCGCCGAGCGGCTACGCGGCGGCCTCGACGAGGTCGCTGTCTACGACCACGCCCTCACGGCGGAGCGGATCCAGCACCACTACACGCTGGGGCGCCGGCCCGACGCCGGCGGCTGACAGGCATCAGCACGGGTGGGCCGCCGATCGGTGGCCCACCCGTGCGTCACGCCGGCACGACGAAGGCTGACTCCGAACACCGACCCGACAACCAGGAGGCCTGGCATGACACACCCCCTGTCCTTACGCCGGTGGCGGCGACGAGTGATCGGCGCGGTCGCCGGGGTCGCCGTCCTCGCCATCAGCCTCACCCCGGTGTCGGCCGGCGGCGAGCGGACGACCGAACCGGCCGATCCCGGGTCGTCGATCCTGCCGATGCCGCAGGAGGCCGGTTCGCGAGCGGGCAGCATCGTGCTCACCGGCGAGATCCCGGTCGTCGCCGGCGACGCCGCGGATCCGGCGGCGTTGCGAGCACTCGAGGAGTTGTTCGGGGAGTACGGGCTGACCATGCGGGTCGCATCCGAGGCCGACGCCGGGACCAGGCGGCCGGTCGTCGTCCTGGGCGGGCCGGACGAGACACCGGCCAGCGTCGATGCTCTTCGAGCGCTCGACGTCGACGGGCCGGAGGGGCTGCCCGCC
Source organism: Jiangella alba (assembly GCF_900106035.1). Lineage (GTDB taxonomy): Bacteria > Actinomycetota > Actinomycetes > Jiangellales > Jiangellaceae > Jiangella > Jiangella alba. The sequence goes on along the minus strand of NZ_FNUC01000003.1, from coordinate 3,030,381 downwards.
GAGGGCTACGTCCTGGTCGCCGGCCGGGACGCCGGCGGACGGTCGCGCATCGTGCTGTCCGGCGTCGACGGCGCCGGGACCTTCTACGCCGTGCAGTCGCTTCGGCAGCTGCTGGCCGAGTCCGGCGCCGGGGCGCGGGTCGACGGGGTCGAGATCCGGGACTGGCCGGCGTATGGGATCCGCGGCGGCATGGAGTCCTTCTACGGACCGGTCTGGACACAGGAGGACCGCCGCTCGCAGATCGAGTTCCTGGCCCGGCACAAGATGAACCAGTTCTTCTTCGGCCCGGCCGACGACCTGCGCACCGGCAGCGACTGGGCCCTGCCCTACGAGGCGGAGGAGCTCGTCCGGCTGAAGGAGATCGTCGACCTCGCGCGGGCCAGCCACGTCGACTTCGTGTATCGGGTCTCGCCCGAGGCTCCGATGGCGCCGAGCCGAGGCATCTGCCACGTCAGAGCGTCCGATCGCGAGAAGCTGCTGGCCCGCTTCGACCAGCTCTGGGACATCGGCGTTCGCAGCTTCGTCATCGCGTGGGACGACGTGTCCGGCAACTTCGCCTGCGAGGATGACCGGGCGGCGTACGGTGGCGACGTCTCACCCCTGGCGGCCGCCCAGGCGGACGTCACCAACTTCGTGCAACGCGAGTTCGTCGAGACTCACCCCGGGGCGTCCCGCCTGGTCACGGTGCCGACGGAATACTGGGGGACCAGCCAGACGACGTACCGCGACCGGTTCGACGAGCTGTTGAGTACCGAGGTCGACATCTACTGGACCGGTCCGGCCGTGGTCTCGCCGACGATCACCTCCGACGACCTCGCCGCCGCCCAGGACGCCTTCCCGCGGCACCGGATCATGATCTGGGACAACTATCCGGTCAACGACTACGCGTCGAACCGCCTGTTGCTGGGACCGCTGGTGAATCGCGACCCCGCGATGGCCGACGACGTCATCGGCATCTCCTTCAACGAGCTGGTCCGGAACCAGCAGGTGTCGCAGATCCCGCTGGGCACGCAGGCCGACTATTCCTGGAACCCCGATGACTACGACCCGGAGCGCTCCTGGACCCACACGCTGCGCATCCTCGGCGAAGACGCCTACCCGGAGCTCCGCCTCTTCGCCGAGAACAACCGGGCGAGCCTCCTCGATCCCACCGAGCGGCCCGAACTGGCCGCACTGGTCGAGGAGCTGATCTCGGCCTACACCGAGGGCCGACCGGTGGACGACGTGCTCGACCGGCTCGACGAACAGCTGCGCCGCCTCGAGAACCTCCCGGCCCGGCTCCGGGCGCGACTGGACGACGAACTGATGCTCTCGCAGACCGGGCCGTGGCTGGATCGGATCGGCGTGACCGGCGAAGCGGGTCGCGCCGCGCTGGACCTCCTGCGTGCCCAGGACAGCGGCAAGAGCGAGGCGGCCTGGCTGGCTCGGCGGGAGCAGGCGCGGGCCCGCGGCATCCTCGACGGCACCTGGCACCAGATCGCGCCAGGGCCGATCGACCGGCTTCTCGACTTCGCGGCGAGGCAGAGCGACAGCTACATCGGCACCCACTGGTACGGCGATCTCGGGACGCCGGCCGGGGCACCGTCCGCGGCAGACGGCTCGTCGCTGGCCAACCTGACCGACAGCCGGAACGACACCGCATACGTCGCCGCCGGCCGACCGCAGCCCGGCGACGCGGTGACCGTGCCGATCACCCAGCCACACCCACTCGAGTCCGTCACGGTCGTCCAGGACGCCGGCGCGCCGGCGGACGGCATGGTCCAGGCCCTGGTCGGCGACCGGTGGACCGACCTCGGACCGCTCGGCGACGGCTTCACGACGGTGCCGGGGCAGGGCCTCGAGGCGAGTGCGGTACGGATCAGCTGGGCCGCCGGCAGCAGCGAACCCCGGATCTACGAAGTCGTCCCGCACTATTCCGACGTCCTCAGCGGACGAGTCCGTCTCGACCCGCCCGGCGCTCGGATCGCGGCGGGGTCGACCAAGCGGTTCGACGTCGAGCTCGAGGTGTTCGCCGACGACGCGCTCACCGGTGAGGTCAGCGCGACCGGACCGGACGGGTGGACCCTCGATCCGGCGGACCGGCGGGTGCGACTTCGACCCGACGGGCGGACCATCGTGGCACGCGTGCCGGTGGACGTCACCGTCCCGGCCGGGACCGAGGACGGACGCCACCAGGTCGAGGTGACGTTCCGAAGCGGCGACGCGACGCCTCGCACGGTGTCGGTGCCGGTCTTGGTCGGCGACACGAACTATCCCGATCTCGTCGGCGTGGCGGGCCCCGTCGGCTACTGGCGTCTCGGCGATTCCGTCGGATCGGACGTCGCCGTCGACACCTCGCCGACCGGGCAGAACGGCAGCTACCTCGACGGTGCCGAACCCGGCGCTGCGGGAGCACTCGCCGACGACACCAGCGCCGACCTCGCCGCGGGCTACGTCGGGGTTCCTCGCACCGAGCGGACCGATCTCACGGGCCCGTTCACCTTGGAGGCCTGGGTGAAGCTCGACACGATCGTCGCCTCACCGGGACAGGCGATCATCGAGAGCTACACCGGTCCGGCGGTCAACGGTTTCGCCTTGCGGGTGGACAACGGCGTGGCTCAGGCGTGGACGCTGGGCAGCCCCGGACAGGGGTACGGCGTCGTCACCGGGCGGACCCGGCTCACGGTGGACGACTGGCATCACGTCGCCGCCGTGTACGACGGCTCTCAGCTGACGGTCTACCTCGACGGGGTCGCCGACGGCAGTGTGGCCACGTCGATCTCACCGGGCAGCGGGAGCGCGACCATCAAGCTCGGCGGACGCGGCGATGACAGCTTCCAGCGTCTGCGGGGGGACTTGGACGAGGTCGCGATCTACGATCGTGCGCTGTCGGCCCAGGAGATCCAGGAGCACTACCTGACCGGGGTCGGCTGACGTGCGGCTGACCGCAGCGTCCGGCGATTCGAGGAGGCAGTCCGTGAGCCGACGGCACGCCGCTCTCTCAAGGCCGTAGCGCGGGTTCGACTCCCGTCGGGCTACAGAGAAGCGCCCCTCGCCTGCGGAAACGCAAGGTGAGGGGCGCTTCGGTCTGTCCGGGGCGCCGACGGCTCGCTACGGCTGTCCTTGCCGAGTCCGGCGCACCTGGACGGCGACGCCGTCGCGCGCGCCGAGCACTCCACGGCGCCGCAACTGGTCCTGGAGGCGTGCGACGTCGAGCGACCCGACCGCGACGGCGTCTCGGGCGGTCATCGCGGCCGCGACACCGGCCGCCTCACCCGTCGCGAAGCAGGTGGCGGTGATGCGCACCGAGCCGTTGCCCTCGTGGGTCGACGACACGCAGCGTCCGGCCACCAGCACGTTGTCGAGGTCGCGCGGGACGAGGCAGCCGAACGGGATGTCGTACGACGAGGCGATCGTGTCGGCGTGCTCCAGCCCGGGCGAGCTCGCGTCGTGGATGTCGATCGGGAAGGCGCCGGTGCCCACGCTGTCGGCACGGCGACGGCCGGAGACGACATCGTCGCGGGTCAGAGTCGCCAGGCCGACGACGCGGCGGGACTCGCGCACTCCGACCCGGTCGGCGACCGCGGCGAGGTAGGCGTCGCGGCCTCCTGGCACCAGCTGCCGGAACCAGCGCACGGTCTCCAGGACCTGTTTCGACAGGCGCAGGTACGCCGCTCCGCCGTCGAGCCCGGTACCGGGCCACGGCACCCGCGTGACGTTGAGGACGGCTTCGCCGCGACGCGGCCAGCCGGCCAGGTGCAACTCGGTGCGGCGCAGCTCCAGCAGGCCCTGCCGGTGCCCGGCGTCGAGCAGCGTCCCGAACCCCCACAGGTTGACGCATTCGTCGTCCGCCGTCCCGACGGCGTTTCCGGGACGCAGGTCGTCAGGGTGGTCCGCGGCGTAGGCGAGCAGTGCCGCGAAGTCGACACCGCCGAGCTTGAGCAGCAGCGACGCCGGCTGCCGGTGCGCCACGTCGTCGTGCACGGCCGCTCCGGCCAGGGCGGCGAGCACTGCGTCGCCGGTGGTGTCGACGTACACCCGTGCGGTGACCCGCCGCCGCCCGTCCGGCGTCTCGACGTCGATCCAGCCGACCCGGCGCTCGTCGGTGCCGGCGGCGACCACGGGGCACGAGAGCAGCACGCGCACGCCGGCGTCGGCCAGCAGCGTCGCCTCGGCCATGGCCAGCTCGGCGTGGTTCACCGGGGTGCGGGTGGCGGTGTAGCCGACATCGTCGGGGATGTGGCCCGGGGTGCCGCCGTACTGGCGCAGGCGGTCGACGATGCGCTGGCCGACGCCACCGACCACCTGGTTGCCGTGGACGTCGTGGAAGCCGGCGCTGTGCTCGAGCAGTTGCCAGGCCAGCGTGCCTCCCACCTGCCCGCCGGCCTCGACCAGGACGGTGCGCGCACCGGACTCCGCGGCGGCGATGGCGGCCGCGACACCGGCCGAGCCGGCGCCGGCCACGACGACATCGGCATCGAGGGTGCCGGGCGCACTGGCGGTGTCGGTCATGCGGTGGTCCTTTCCGGTCGTCATCCCTTCACGCTCCCCGACGTGATGCCCTTCTCGAACAGCCGCTGCAGCAGCGAGAAGATCACCACGATGGGCAGTGTGACCAGGGTGCCGAGCGCCATGATGGCGCCCCAGCGGATGTCGAACGAGGTCACGTAGCCGGCGATGGCCACCGGAACGGTCATGGTGTCGCCCTGGGTGAGCACGCTGGCGAACAGGTACTCGTCCCACGACAGGATGAACACGAACAGCGCCGTGGTCGCCAGGCCGGTCCGGAGCAGCGGCACCGTGACCAGTGCGAACGCGCGCAGCTGTCCGCATCCGTCGACCAACGCGGCCTCCTCCAGCTCGCGCGGCACCGACTCGACGAACGACTTCATCAGCCAGATCGCCAGTGGCAGCGTCGTGGCGAGGTGCGCGACGACGAGGCCGCTGAGGTTGCCGACCAGTCCCAGCGCTGACAGCAGCAGGTACACCGGCACCAGCAGCAGGATGGCGGGGAACAGGTACGCGACGACGAGGCTGCCCAGCAGCGTCCGGCGGCCGGGGAAGTCGAACCGGGTCAGCGCGTACGCGGCCAGCGTGCCGACGGTGACCGCGATCAGCGTGGTCGCGACCGAGACGGTGAAGCTGTTGGCGAACCAGCGCAGCACGTCGCTGCCGGCGAAGACCTCGTCGTACCACTGGCCGGTCCAGCCGCGCGGCAGCACCTGCGGCGGGTTCTGGAACAGCTGCTCGGGCGGGCGGAACGAGCTCAGCACCATCCAGACGATCGGCCCGCAGGCGAACAGCACGATCAGGGCGAGCGCGACGACCCGCCAGACCCGGCCCGCGGTCGTCGTCAGGGTGCTGCCGGTGGTGGTGGTGGCGGCGCTCATGCGGCCCTCCGAACCTTGCGGGCGACCACGACGACCGCGGCCAGCGCGAACAGCGTCAGGCCGGTGACCGTGGCGATCGCGGCCGCGTAGCCGAGCCGGAACTCGCCCATCACGATCTTGTAGATGTAGGTGGGGATGATGTCGCTGGAGTTGACCGGCCCGCCGCGGGTGGTGAGCCAGATCAGCTCGAAGTACATGAGCGTCCAGATGCCGCGCAAGGCGACCAGCGCGATCACCGCGCCGCGCAGGTTCGGCAGCGTGATGCTCCAGAACTCGCGCAGCGGCCCGGCGCCGTCGACCTTCGCCGCCTCGTACTGCTGCTGGTCGATGCCCTGCAACGCGGCCCAGAAGACCAGCATCGCGAACGGGAAGCCGCGCCAGACGTTGATGACGATGACGGTCCACAACGACGCCGACTCCATGCCCAGCGGGCTGGTGCCGTCGGGCACGACGCCGAGGCTCTGCAGGCCGGAGCCGAGGATGCCGTAGCTGCCGTCGAGCATCCACGTCCAGATCAACGCGCTGGCGATGACCGGCACGACGTAGGGGAGCAGGAGCAGCTGGCGGACCCAGCGCATGCCCTTCCACGGCTGGTCGATCAGCAGCGCCGCCAGCAGGCCCAGGCCCAGCTGGCCGGCGAGGCAGGCGACCGTCCAGAGCAGGGTGCGCCCGACGGTGCTGCGCAGCGTCTCGTCGCCGGCCAGCTCGCGCAGGTTGGCCAGCCCGACGTACTCGGTGCGGCCGGTGAGCAGGTCGACGGAGAAGAACGTCGTGCGGATGTTCTCGAAGATCGGGTAGGCGAGCGCGGCGAGGAAGAGCAGCGTGGCCGGCAGCGCGAACATGATGCCGAGCCGTCGTTCCCGGGCCCGGATCGAGCCGCGCCGCCGCTGCCTCTGGGGCACGGCGCGCGCCGGCGGTGCCGTCGACGTCGTCGTCATGGGCGTCTCCTCGTGGCGGAGGTCGGGTCGGGTCATTGCCGGCGGACGAGCCGGCGCAGGTCGGCGTCGATCGCGTCGACGGCCTCGGCCGCGGTCATGCGCCCGGCGGCCGCCGACTGCAGGTGGTCGCCGATGAACGTGGTCGCCTCGATCTGCCCGGCCAGCGGGTTGAGCCCGGCCTCCATGCCGTAGCGGTACCAGCGCGGCAGCTCGACCTCGCGGATCGTCTCGATCTCGGCGGCGAACCGCTGCACCATCGGGTCCGACGTGTAGACCGGCGACTCCGCCGCGCTGCGGGTGGCGGGCAGCGCGAAGACCGGCCTGGTGTTGGTGCGTTCGGCGACGAGGTCTGGCTGCAGGAGGCAGCCGACGACCTCCTTCGCCGCGGCCTCGCGGCGGGGGTTGCTTGCGCCGACCATGTAGTAGTAGCCGCCGCCGAGGATGCCGCCCGGCTCGGCGCCGGACACCGGCGGCGGCAGCGGGAACGAGCTGATGTGGTCGAGCAGGTCCGGGTTCTGTTCGGCGGCCATGCCGACCACGGCGCCGAAGTCCATGACCATGGCGAGGTCGCCGCCGGCGAACGCGGTGCGGAACTCGTTCCAGCTCCAGGTCCGCGCCTCCGGCGGCGAGGCCGCCGCGTAGAGGTCGAGCATGTACTGGGTCGCCTCGACCGCCGCGTCGCGGTCGCGGTCGAAGGCGTACTCACCGGTCTGAGGGTCGAACGTGTACACGCCGTTGGCGTAGAGGAACTGGTAGTACGTCTGCGGCGCCACCAGCGCGGCGCCCAGTGGCACGGCGAACCCGCGGGTCTCGCCGTCGACGCGGTCGACCGCCCGGGCCACCTCGAGCAGCTCCGGCCAGGACGTCGGGACCTCGACGCCGGCGGCCTCGAACAGGTCCGTGCGGTACCAGACCTCCTGGTGCAGCGCCCAGTCGGGCACGGCCCAGACCTGGTCGTCCTTGCTGGCGGCGTGCAGGAAGGACGGGATGAAATCGTCGCGGCCGTGGTCGTCGATGACGTCGTCGACCGGGGTCAGGTAGCCGCCGGCCTCGCCGAACGAGACGGCCCCCTCGATGGTGTTCATGATGTCCGGTCCCTGGCCGCCGCGGAATGCGGTGACCATGCGGGCGTACATGCTGTCGAAGGGCACCGCCTCGAACTCGATGCTCACGTCGTCGAGACCGGCCACGCACGACCGGGCCTGCTCCTCGATGACGCCGGCCTGCGCGTCGACGGTGAGGTTGGTCCAGAACCGCAGCTCGATCGGCCCGCTCTCCGACGTCGGGTTGTTGTTGCCGACCTGTGGGCTCGGCGGGCTGCAAGCGGCCGCGATCAGGACCGCGGTGCCGCCGAGCGCCAGCGCACAGGCGGACCGCGCCAGTCTGCTCATGGTGTGGCTCCGATGCTCGGGTGAACGGTGGGGGCGGCGACGTGCGGCCCGCCCGAATCCAGGTCTCCGTCTCGTAAACGGCAGATGTCACCGGTGACACGACTTTGGGCCCGAGTCGGCGATCTGTCAAGGCCCACTGGTGGGAGCGGTCCGGGCGGTCGAGGATGCTCCGACGGTCGATCTCAGCGTGAAAAGGCAGGTCAGCGCCGATGTGTAGGGCTCGGCATTGACAAGGGCCGTGATTCCTGGCGACCATGGCAGCGATGTCACCGGTGACATCCACCGTTCCGAACCATGCTCGACGAGAGGACCCGCCTCCATGTCGTTGAATCTCCACGGCGTCATCCCGCCGCTGGTCACGCCGTTCGACAGCGACGAGAACGTCGACGTCGACCTGCTGCGCGCCGAGGTGCGCCACCACCTCGACGTCGGTGTGCCGGGCCTGTGCGTCACGGGCAGCACGGGTGACGGCCAGATGCTGTCGGCCGAGGCGTCCGTGGCGGTCGCCCGGGCCACCGTCGAGGAGACGGCCGGGGCGGTGCCCGTCATCGCCGGCATCATCCGCGACTCCACCGCCGAGGTCATCCGCTACGGGCTCGCGCTCAAGGAGACCGGCGTCGACGCGCTGCAGGTCACACCGGTCCACTACCTCTTCCAGCCCGACGAGGCGACCACCGTCGACTACTACCGGCGCATCGCCGACGCCACCGGGCTGCCGATCGTCGTCTACAACGTCATCCCGTACGCGCTCATCCCGGCGACGACCGTCCTGCGGGTGCTGAACGAGATTCCGTCCGTCGTCGCCGTCAAGCAGTCCGGCGGCAACATCCACCAGCTCGCCGACCTCCTGCATGCCGAACCCGCGGGAGGCACCGTTCTGACCGCGGTCGACGACCTGCTCTACCCCGCGTACCTGCTCGGGGCGAAGGGCGCCATCAGCGCCACGTTGACGGTGGCACCCGAGTTGGCCGTGTCGCAGTGGGACGCGGTCCAGGCCGGCGACCACGAGACGGCGCTGGCGATCCACAACAAGCTGCTGCCGGTCTGGCGCTCCATCGACGGGCCCAACATGACCGTCCGCATCAAGGCCGCGCTGCGGCTGCAGGGCCGCGACGGCGGCCTCGGCGCGAGCCCGCTGACCCTCGTCAGCGACGCCGAGCGGGAAACCATCGCCACGGCCCTGACGGCAGCCGGGGTCGCGGTCGTCTGAGCGAGCCGGTCCGGTCCGGTGCGCCGGTACGATCCGGTGATCACCGGGCCGGACGGTCCCGCTCACGGCAGGTACTGGAGGTCCCATGGCCAGCATCCGGCAAGTGGCAGAGCACGCGGGCGTGTCCACCGCGACCGTCGCGCGGGTCCTGTCCGGGCGCATCACGGTGAGCCCCGAGCTGAGCGAGCGGGTCCGCCGAGCCGTCGACGAGCTCAACTACGTCCCCAACGACATCGCCCGCAGCCTGTCCCGCGGGCGGACGAACATGCTCGGCCTGCTGGTCTCCGACATCGGCAACCCGTTCGCCGCTCAGGTGGCGCGCGGGCTCGAGGACGAGGCCGCCCGGCACGACTACCAGGTGCTGGTCGGCAGCTCCGACTTCGAGTTGGAGCGTGAGACCCGGCTGCTGGACTCCTTCGCGGCCAAGACGGTCGACGCGGTCGCGCTGGTGTCCGCGCGGGGCTCGACGCCCGCGATGGCGCGGCTGGCCCGCACCGGGTTGCCGGTCGTCTACATCGACCGGCGGCCCGACGGCGACACCGCCGCGCCGCTGGTGCGCACAGACAACGAGACCGCGGCGCGGCAGGCGGTGGGCCACCTCATCGAGCTGGGTCACCGCGACCTCGCGATGATCTCCGGACCGTCCTGGCTGCCGACGGCGTCGGCCCGGCTGCGCGGGTTCCGGGCGGCGTGCGCCGAGCATGGTCTCACCGTGCGGGCCGAGTGCGTCCGCGAGGGGCACCTCGGCGTCGACGGCGGGCTCCGGGGCATGCGTGACCTGCTCGACCTCCCCGAGCGGCCGACCGCCGTGTTCTCCTTCAACAACCTCAGCGCCGTCGGCGCCCTGCAGGCCCTGCGTGAGCGGGGCGTCGTGGCGCCGCGTGACATCTCGCTCGTGACGTTCGACGACATGGACCTGTTCCCGTTCGTCGACCCGCCGATCACCGCCATCGCGCAGCCGGCCTACGAGATCGGCGTCGAGGCCGGTCGCTCGCTGCTGGCCATGCTGTCCGGCGCCGCCGTCGTGCCGCGCGAGGTCGTCCTCCCCACCGAGTTCCGGATCCGCTCGTCCTGCGCGGAGCCGCCGCACCGAGAGAAGGTCTGATCATCAAGAAGCTGCTGAACGACCCGGCCGACTTCGTCGACGAGGCCCTGGAAGGGCTGCTGCTGACGCACCCCGGACACTTCGCGGCCGACGAACGGAACCCGCGCGTGCTGGTCCGCAAGGGCGGCACGCCCGCCGGCCAGGTGGGCATCGTGACCGGCGGCGGGTCGGGTCATCTCCCGCTCTTCCTCGGCTACGTCGGACCCGGCCTGGCCAGTGCGGTCGCCGTCGGGAACGTGTTCTCGGCGCAGTCCTCCGATGCCGCGCTGGCCGCCATCCGGGCCGCCGACAGCGGTGCCGGCGTCCTCGTGCTGATCGGCAACTACACCGGCGACCGCCTGAACTTCGAGCTGGCCGCCGACCTCGCCGAGGCCGAGGGCCGCAAGGTGCGCATCGTCCGGGCCGGCGACGACGTCGCCTCGGCGCCGCCCGAGCGGGCCGGCGACCGCCGCGGCGTCGCCGGCATCGTCTTCGCCTACTCCTGCGCCGGCGCGGCCGCGGCCCGCGGCGACACGCTGGAGGACGTCGTCGCCGTCGCGGAACGGACCATCGCCGTCACCCGCACCATGGGCGTCGGACTGTCCGCCACCGTCCTGCCGACGACCGGCCGGCCGTCGTTCGAGATCGGCGCCGACGAGATGGAGATCGGCATCGGCATCCACGGCGAGCCGGGCCGCGTGCGGGGCCCGCTGCGCCCCGCCGACGACGTCGCCGACGACCTGCTGGACAGCGTGCTGGCCGAGCTCGGGCTGGGCCCGGGATCGCGGGTGGCGGTCCTGGTCAACGGGCTGGGCGCCACGTCGCCGGAGGAGTTGTACATTCTGGCTCGGCGCGTGCACCACCGCCTCGCCGCGCTGGACGTCGAGGTGCACCGGACACTGGTCGGCGAGTTCGCCACCAGCATGGAGATGGCCGGGGCCTCCATCAGCGTCCTAGCCCTGGACGACGAGCTCACCGCGCTGCTCGACGCCCCGGCCGACTCCCCGCTCGTCCCTCGAGGTCTGTGATGCGCGTCGACGCCGCCACCGCCTGGATCGCGGCCGCCTGCGACCGCACGGCCGATGCCAAGGACGAGCTCACCGAGCTGGACGCCGCTGCCGGCGACGGCGACCTCGGGGTGACGGTCGCGGCCGGCGCCACCGAGGTGGCCGCGGCGCTGCGGGCGCTCGGACCGGATGCCGCGGTGGCCGACGTGCTGCGTGCGGCCGGGGCCGCGTTCGCCCGCGGCAACCCGTCGTCGTTCGCCGCGCTGGTCGGCGGCGGGCTGGTGGCGGCCGCACGCGTGACCGCCGAGGCCGCCACGTTCGACCCGGCTACTGTGCGCGCGATCGTCACCACGGCCACCTCGACCATCGCCGAACGCGGCGGATCGGCGCCGGGCGACCGGACCGTGCTCGACGTCCTGGTCCCGCTGGGCGAGGCACTGACGGCGTCACCGCCGGCGTCGCTCGCCGAGCTCGTCAGCACCGCGAGCGCCGGCGTCGACGCCACGACCACGATGGTCCCGGCGCGCGGCCGGGCAGCCTGGGTCGGCGAGCGCGGCCTCGGCGTCCCCGACGGCGGCGCCACCGCCGTCCTGCGCTTCCTGCAGGCGCTCGAATCGAGCTGAACTCGCGCCGCTCAGGGACGCCGCCCTGGTTCGTGCAACAGCTGGGCGAGGTGGACGCCCTGCCGCCCGGTGAGGTGCTGGGCCTGGGTGCGGCAGGAGAACCCGTCGGCGAGCAGGACGGCGTCGGGGGCGGAGCGCAGGGCGGGCAGGAGGCCGTTCTCGGCGACCGCGACCGAGACGTCGTAGTGCCCGGCCTCCATGCCGAAGTTGCCGGCGAGGCCGCAGCAGCCGGAGATGGTGGTGACGGAGGCGCCGGCGCGGCGCAGCAGGCGGAGGTCGGCGTCGTAGCCGATGGTGGCGTGCTGGTGGCAGTGCGGCTGGGCGACGACGGCGCGGCCGGTGAGGTCCGGGGGTGTCCAGCCGTCGGTGCTGTCGAGCAGTTCGGCCAGCGTCCGGGTGGCCGCCTCGACGGAGTGCGAGCGGGGGTCGTCGCCGAGGAGTTCGGTGAGGTCGCCGCGCAGTACGGCGGTGCAGGAGGGTTCCAGGCCGACGATCGGGGTGCCGGCCGCGGCATGAGGGGCGAAGGCGTCGAGCAGACGGCGGAGTCTGGCCTTGGCCTGGTCGAGTTGGCCGGTGGTGATCCAGGTGAGCGCGCAGCAGACGTCCCCGGCTGAGACGGTGACGTCGTAGCCCGCGTCGGTGAGCAGGCTGATGGAGGCGTGGGCGGAGTCGGGGGTGAAGGCGTCGCTGAACGAGTCGACCCACAGCAGTACCGGCCCACGCGGCCCGGCCGTGGCCGGCCCGGGCCGGCGGCGCTGGCGGCGGAACGGACGGGTGAAGCGGGGGAGGTCGCGTCGTGGGTCCATGCCGCCGAGCCGGAGCACCGCGTGTCGCAGCGGCCGGATGCCCGCGACCGCGTTGACGAGGCGGGGCGCGAGGCCGGCGAGGCGGGTCCAGGTGGGAAGCCGCCCGAGCAGGTAGTGGGTGCGGGGCCGCAGGCGGCCTCGGTAGGTGCGGTACAGCACCTCGGACTTGTAGGTGGCCATGTCGATGCCGGTGGGGCAGTCCGACGCGCACGCCTTGCAGGACAGGCACAGATCGAGCGACTCGTGCACGTCCGCCGAGGCGAACCCGTTGACGAGTGCTCCGTTGCTGAGCTCTTGGAGCACGCGGGCCCGGCCGCGCGTGGAGTCCTTCTCGTCGCGGGTGGCGAGGTAGGACGGGCACATGAAGCCGCCCGCCGCGGACGTGTCGGCGCGGCACTTGCCGACGCCGACGCAGCGGTGCACGGCGGTGGTGAGGTCGCCGTCGTCGGCGGCGAACGCGAACCCACCGTCGGCGGGCAGCCGGTGGGCGGCGGGGCGGCGCAGGTCGGTGTCGACCGGCGCGGGCCGCACGAGGATGCCGGGGTTGAGCAGGTCGTGGGGGTCGAGGAGGCCCTTGAAGCGTCCGAACAGGTCGATGGCAGCGGGGGAGTACATGTGGGGGAGTAGTTCGCTTCGTGCGCGGCCGTCGCCGTGTTCGCCGGACAGTGAGCCGCCGTGCGACGCCACCAGGGTGGCGGCGTCGGTGAGGAACGGCCGCAACCGTTGTGGTGCGTCGGCGAGCGGGAGGTCGAGGCGGACGTGGACGCAGCCGTCGCCGAAGTGCCCGTACAGCAACCCGTCGATGTCGTGTTCGGTGAGCAGCGCGTCGAAGTCGCGCAGGTAGGCGCCGAGCCGTTCGGGTGGGACGGCGGCGTCCTCCCAGCCGGGCCACGCCTGCGCTCCGGCGGCGGTACGTCCGGCCAGTCCGGCGCCGTCCTCGCGGATCCGCCACAGCGCCGCCGCGGCCGGGCCGGCCTCGAGGACGGTGTGGTCGACGGCGTCGGCGTTGCCCACGAGCGCGGCCGCGGCTGCCATGGCGCCTGCCGTGGTGTCGCCGCCGACCTCGACCAGCAGCCAGCCGCCACCTGCCGGCAGCACGGGCACTCGCGCCGGTCCGTGGTGGCGGCGCACGACGTCGACCAGCCGGGCGTCGAGGCCCTCGACGGCCAGCGGCCGGTGGGCGAGTACGGCGGGGACGGCGTCGGCGGCGGCCGGCATGTCCGGGTAGCCGAGCACCACCAGGACCCGCGCGGGAGCGACCGGCACCAGCCGGACGCGGGCGCCGAGCAGCAGCCCGCAGGTCCCCTCGGTCCCGACCAGCGCTTTGGCCAGGTCGGCGCCGTGTTCGGGCAGCAGGTGCTGCAGGCCGTAGCCGGAAACCTGGCGGCCGAAGCGGCCCAGCTCGGTGCGCAGCACGGCGAGCCCCGACCCGACCAGCTCGGCGAGCCCGGGCACCGGGTCCAGGCCACGACCGGCGGTGAACCGCCGCCCGGTGCCGTCCAGCCAGTCCAACTCGAGGACGTTGTCGGCGGTGGTGCCGTAGGCGACGGCGTGCGGGCCGCAGGCGTTGTTGCCGATCATGCCGCCAAGCGTGCAGCGAGCGTGCGTGGACGGGTCCGGCCCGAACCGCAGCCCGTGCGGCGCGGCGGCGGCCTGCAACGACGCGAGGACCACCCCCGGCTGCACCAGCGCCGTCGACGACTCCGGATCGAGCTCCAGCACGCGGTTCAGGTGCCGGGAGAAGTCGACGACGACGCCCGGTCCCACGGCGTTTCCCGCCACCGACGTCCCGCCGCCGCGTGCGGTCAGCGGCACGCCGGCCGCGCGGGCGGCCTCCGCCGCCGCGACGACCTCGTCCACGTGACGGGGGAACACGACCACCTGCGGTACGACCCGGTAGTTGGACGCATCCGACGAGTACTCCGCCCGCCGCCGCGACGACGCGTCCACCCCACCCGGCACTACGCGTTTCAGCCGGTGGGTCAGTTCGCCGGCGTCGGCCGTCGCGGTCATGCCGGCCGCGATCGGTCCGTTCCGATGACCTCGACGGCCAGGCCGGCCGCGGCGAGCTCCTGCCGGGCCGCGGGGTCACCGCCGTCGTCGGTGATCAGCAGGTCGAGCTCGGGCAACGGGGCGACGATGGACAGGAGGTCGGCGCCGAACTTGCTGTGGTCGGCGAGCACGACGACCCGCCGGGCGGCTTTGATCATGGCCCGTTTGACGGCGCTCTCGTGTTGGTCGGAGGTGGTCAGCCCGCGGCGGACGGACAGCCCGGAGGCGCCGAGCACCGCGACGTCGACGCTGACCTCGCTCAGCGCGTGCAGCGCCCAGGACTCCGACGTCGAACGCGTGCGGCGGTTCACCCGCCCGCCGAGGTTGAGGATCTCGATGTGCGGCCGGTCCAGCAGGGTCTGGGTGATCGGGAGCGAGTTCGTCAGCACGGTCAGCCGGATGTCGGCCGGCAACGCCTCCGCGAGCCGGGCCGTCGTGGTCCCGGAGTCGAGGATCACCGTCCCCTCGTCCGGGATCACCGACAGCGCGGCGGCGCCGATCGCCCGCTTCTCCTCGGCCATGGACAACGAGCGTTCGGCGAGGTCGGGCACGAACTGCAGGCGGTCGACGAGGATCGCGCCGCCGTGCACGCGACGCAGCAGCTCGATGTCCTCCAGGTATTTCAGGTCGCGCCGGATGGTCTCATGGCTCACGCCCAGCTCGGCGGCGAGGCCGGCGCTGTCGACCCGTCCGTCGCGCCGGGCTCGGGCGTAGATCTCCTCCTGGCGCTCGGACGCGAAGAGCGATCCGTTGCGGTCACGCACGCGACTCTCCCTTCCCCAGTCCCAGGTACTCCACGACGAGGTCGATCTGGGACGTCAGCATGGGCAACCCCTCCTGGACCACGCATCCACGGCCGGCGGCGGCCCGCATGAGCGGCGTCTCCCGTGGCTCCATGATGATCTCCGCGACGACGGTCCGTGGCGCCAGCCGGTCCGGATCGACCGGCAACGGGTCGCTCTCGCGCATCCCCAGCGAGGTGGCGTTCACCACCAGGGTGTGGCCGGACGGGTCCGGCGGGCCGGCCGCGACGGCGACGCCCGGGTGGGCCGCGCCCAGCTGGGCGGCGAGGTCCTCGGCCTTGGCGGCCGTGCGGTTCGCGAGGGTGAGCGTGGCCACGCCGGCCTCGGCCAGCGCCCACGCGACGGCCCGGCCGGCGCCGCCGACGCCGACGACGAGCGCGTGTGCCCCGGCCACCGGGATCGCGTGGTCGGTGAGGCCGCGGACGAAGCCGCTGCCGTCGGTGTTCTCGCCGATCAGCCGGCCGTCCTCGGTGCGCTTGATCGCGTTCGCCGACCCGATGGCCGCGGCCGCCGGGGTGAGCTCGTCGCACAGCGCGGCGATGGCCGCCTTGTGCGGCATGGTGACGCCGATGCCGGCCAGGTTGCGCCAGCCGCGCAGGCCGTCGACGGTGGCGGCGAGGTCGGCCGGCGCGACGTCCGCGGAGACCGCGACGACGTCGATGCCGCGCTCGGCGAACGCGCGGTTGAACGTCTGCGGCGTGCGAACGTGGGTGCTCGGGTGCGACAGGTGGACGTAGACGCCGGTCCGCCCGGTGATCTCCGCGCCGGTGGCGGTCACGGCCGGCCGTCCTGGACTCGGACCTGCACCTTGATCTGGCCGGGGTCGCGGGCGGCCGCGAACGCCGCGGCGACCTCGTCCAGCGGGTAGGTCGAGGTCACCAGCTCGCGCAGGTCGTCGCGGGTGCCGGCCATGACGTCGACCGCGCGCCGCACGTCGTCGGCGACGTACAGCGCGGTGCCCTCGAGCCGCAGCTCGCGGTCCTGCACCAGCTGCAGCGGGATGCGGACCGGTCCCGTGGCCACGCCGACGGCGACCACGACGCCGGCCCGCTCGGCCAGCGTCACCGCCTGGTCGACGGAACTCTGGTTGCTGACGCAGTCGAGGATGACATCCGGACGTTCGCCGAGCCGGGCGACGATGCGGCCGGTGACGTCGTCGTCGCGCGGGTCGAAGGCGTCCGCGGCGCCCAGCCGGCGGGCGACGTCGCGCTTGCCCGGGACCGGGTCGGTGACCACGACCGCCGCGGCACCGGCCGCGAGCGCCGCCACCAGCGTCATCAGCCCGATGCTGCCGGCGCCCAGCACGGCGACCCGCGCACCCGTGACGTCACCGGCCATCCGGACCGCGTGCACGCCGGCCGTCAGCGGCTCGACCAGGGCGGCCTCGGCGTCGGAGAAGCCGTCCGGGACGGGGTGCAGCCGGGCCGCCGGGACGGTCACGAGCTCGGCCATGCCGCCGGGCGCCCGGCTGCCGATGACCCGGCGGGACCGGCACAAGTTGTACCGGCCCGCCCGGCACAGCAGGCACTCGCCGCAGGTGAGCAGCGGCTCGACGACGACGCGGTCGCCCGGCGCGACGCCGTCGACGCCCGGCCCGAGCACGTCGACGACGCCCACCATCTCGTGGCCGGGCTGGCAGGGCAGCGGCACGAACGGGTGGTGGCCGGAGAAGATGTGCAGGTCCGAGCCGCAGATGCCGACGGTGAGGGGGCGCAGGGTCACCTCGCCGGGGCCGGGCGCGGCCAGCTCCCGCTCGGTCACGGCCACCGTCTCCGCGGCGCTGATCACGGCGCCGCGGTACCGGCGTGCGTCGTCCACGTGTGTCCTTCCGATGCTCTGGTGTGCGGTGCGGGTGCCTCGGCGGTCATTCCTCCGTCTCGTACTCCTTGTCCATGTCGGCCAGCACGTCCTCCGGACCGACCTGGCCGGCCAGCAGCGCCTGCGAACCGGAGTAGAGCGCCTGCTGGATGCGGGCGTTCGGCCAGTTCTGGTCGAGGAAGGCTACGGTCTCGCCGGCGTCGAGGTACTCGGTGATCACGGAGAAGCTGTCGTCGGCGTCGAACGCGTCGTTGGAGATCGACGGCACGGCACCGCGCAGGGCCGAATTGTAGATGTTCATGATCTCCGGGCTCGCGAGGTAGTCGACGAACTCCAGCGCCCGGTCCTTGTTCTTCGCCTTCGCGTTCACCGCGGCACCGCCGGCGCTGGACGCGGCCAGCAGCGTGTCCGCCGGGTCGTCGGTGGCCGGCAGCGGGGCGAAGCTGAAGGTCGCCTCCGCGTTGGCGGCCTCGAGCGAGCTGAGCGTGTAGCCGATGGCGACGGTGGCCAGGGCGTCGCCGCGGGCCGCGATCTCGACGGCCTGGTCGGTGGACGTGCCGGTGGCGCCCTCGTTGAAGCATCCGGCGTCGTTCAGCTGCTGGTACTTGGTCATCGCATCCTGCCAGCCGGGGCTGTCGGTGAACGTCGTCTCACCGGCGGCGAGCAGTTCGTCGAAGTCCGGCTCCTGGCCGTACACCAGGGTCGGCACCAGCGAGTAGGGGATGTTCTGGGTGAAGTTGAGCGTCTGCGCGCCCATCGCGTAGGCGACCTTCCCGGCGGCCTGGGCATCGGCGCAGAACGCCAGCACCTCCGGCCACGTCGTCGGCGCCGTCAGCCCGGCGGCCTGCATCGCCTGGTCGTTGTACCAGCCGCCGAACGCGGTGACCGTCGGCGCCATCAGGTACGTCTTGTCCTCCACCTGCGTCAGCGGTTCCAGCCCGGCCGGGTACTGCCCGGCCCAGTCGTGGCCGGACAGGTCCTCCAGGTAGCCGCCGGGCGCGATCTGCTCGATCGACCCCGGGTTGCCGTTGCCGGGCCATACGAACAGCACGTCGGGCGCGGTGCCGGAGCTGAGCTGGGTGCGCAGCGTCGACTGCAACTGCTCGACGTCGGCGAAGGTGAAGTCGACGTCCACCTCGGGGAAGTCCTTCGCGTACTGCTCCATCACCGCTTCGAGACCGGCGCGCTCGGACCCCTTCCAGATCAGGGTGAGAGAGTCGCTCTCGCCGCCTCCGGCGGTGTCGGAGCCGGACTGCACCCCGCCGGAACAGGAGGTCAGGACGAGGGCTGAGCCGGCCAGGCCGCAGGCGGCGACGAGGGGGAGACGGCGGATCGTGCTCATGTGGACCCTTTCAGACGTGGGACGCGGGCGGGCTCAGCCCTTGACACCGCTGGCGAAGCCCTGGATGAGGGAGCGCTGCAGGAAGAAGTAGGCGATCAGCACGGGCAGGGCGCCGATGATGAGAGCGGCGAAGACCAGCTCCCACTCGGAGGCGTACTGGCCGACGAAGCCGTAGATCGCCACCGGGACCGTCTGGTTGGCCGAGCCGCTCAGATAGAGCAGCGGCGAGAGGAAGTCGTTCCAGACGAACAGCCCGTTGAGGATGATGACGGTGCCCGTCACCGGCCGCAGCAGCGGGAACACGACCCGGCGGAAGGTCTGCAGGGGCGAGCACCCGTCGATGGAGGCGGCCTCCTCGTAGTCCACCGGGATCAGCCGGAGGAACTGGACGTACAGGAAGATCGAGAACGGCACCCGCAGGCCGCAGTAGAGCAGGATCAGTGGGGTGATGGTGCCGAGCAGCCCGAGGTCGCGCATGGTCTGGTACAGCGGGATCAGCGCGAGCTGCAGCGGCAGCAGCAGGCCGACCATGAAGGTGTAGAACGCGGCGGTCGACCACCTCGCGGTCGCGCGGGCGATGGGGTAGGCCGCGGCCGCGGACACCACCACGATGATCGTGACGCTGACGACGGTGACGATGGCGCTGTTCGCGATCGCGCCGCCCAGTCCGGCGCGCTGCCAGGCCTCCTGGAAGTTCTCCAGCGTCGGCGCGGTGGCGGGGGAGAGTGCCGACGACGTGTCGCCGGACGGCTTCAGGGCGATGTTGACCAGGATGTAGAGCGGGAAGGCGAACACGATCGCGGTCGCGATCATGACGGCCTCGCGGACGCCGGTGCGCCAGGTGTAGCGGTCCATGTCTACTTCTTCTCTCGCCGGGACAGCATCCGGTACTGGAGGATCGAGATGACGGCGACGAACAGCGCCAGGACCACGGCCAGGGCGGTGCTGTAGCCGAACTCGCCGTACTGGAAGGCGTTGCGGTAGACGAGCGTCGACAGCGAGTCGGTCGACTGCGCGGGCCCGCCCTGCGTCATCACCCAGATCTGGTCGAAGATCATCAGGCCGCGGATCATCGAGAGCATGACGTTGACGGTGATGGCCGGCCCGAGCAGCGGCCGGATGATCGACCAGAACCGCCGCACCGGCCCGGCGCCGTCGATGGCACCGGCCTCGAGCAGTTCCTGGGGGACTCCCTGCAACCCGGCCAGGAAGATCACCATGGAGTAGCCGGCGAACTGCCAGATCACCACGAAGGCGATCGCCCACAGCGCGATCGACGGGTCGCCGAGCCAGTTCTGCGCCAGCGCGCCCAGCCCGATGCCGTCGAACAGCTGCGTCAGCGGGCCGCCCGGCGTGTAGATGAACTGCCACAGGAAGGCGATCACGACGGACACCACGACAACCGGGGCGAAGAAGATCAGCCGCAGCACGTTCCGGCTCTTGATCTTGCTGTGTACACCGAGCGCCAGCAGCAGGCCGATGACGTTCTCGACGATCGTGATCACGATCGCCAGCGCGAGCGTGTTGCGCACCGCCCGCAGCGCCTGCTCGTCGTCGAGGACCCGGGCGAAGTTGTCCAGGCCGACGAAGTTCCAGCTGAGGTTCAGCCCATTCCAGTCGGTGAAGGCGAAGCCGATCCCTCGCGCGCTGGGGATCAGCACGGCGAACGCGTACAACGCGAGAGCGGGCAGCAGGAAGTACCAGGTGCCGGCGGCCCGGCTGCGCCGGCGTCGCGGTGCGGCGGCCGTGGTCGCCGCCGGCGCCGGGCGCTGAGTCTCGGGTCGCGCGGATGTCCGGGCGCTCACGCCGGAGCCTCAGTCCGCGGCGGGAGGCCAGCTCCACACGGCTCCACCAAATTCCACATGGCCGGTCACTATAGGGCCGGAGGCAGCGTCGCCGTCAAGGCCCGAGATGAAGACGTTGTTGCCCCGTGATGACGTTGCCGTTGCGAATCAGCCCGCCTGAACAGGGATAACACGAGCTTGGCGCGACAGTTCACTCCTGGGCCGCCCAGTGCACCAGGCGCGGGTCGATTGACGAATGCAACTGAATCCACATAGAGTCACACGCATTCCGCCGCTCGACGACGGTCCGGCCGCGGCCGAGGACATTTCCGTCGAGCTTGACGAGAGAGAGCTCATGGCCACAGAAGACCTGTTCATCCTGGCGTTCGACCACCGGGTCGCGATGGAGCGCCGGTTCCCCCGCGACGCCGAGAGCACCGGCGACCGGTACGCGCGGTTCGCCGCGGCCAAGCAGGTCATCCTCGACGGCGCGGTCGCCGCGGTGCGCGAGGGCATGGACCCGTCGTCGGTGGGGGTGCTGGTCGACGAGCAGTACGGCGCACACACGCTGCCGCTGGCGCGCCAGCACGGCTTCACCACGTGCATGCCGGTGGAGCGCAGCCTCGCCCCGCTGTTCACCCTCGAGCACGGCGACGACTTCGCCGCCCACGTCGACGCCTACGACCCCGATCTGGTGAAGGTGCTGGTCTTCCACAACCCGCAGGACGAGTCGCGGCATGACGAGCATCAGGAGCAGCTGGCCCGGCTGGCCGAGTTCAGTCGCTGGTGCTCGCCGCGCCGGCAGCGCTTCATGCTCGAGCTGCTGATCCCGGCCACCGCGGACCAGCTGGCGGTCGTCGGCGGCGACCAGCGCCGCTTCGACCGTGAGATGCGTCCCGGCCTGATGCTGGAGGCCGTGCGCCAGGCACACGCCGCCGGCGTCGAGCCGGACATCTGGAAGATCGAGGGCTTCGACGCCACCGACGACTACGCCGCCGTCGCCGAGCTGACCCGCGGTGGCGGCCGCGACCACGTCGTCTGCCTGGTTCTCGGCCGGGCCGCCGACGACGACGACGTGCGCGGCTGGCTGACCGCCGCCGCGCCGGTGGCCGCCGTCAACGGCTTCGCCATCGGCCGCAGCATCTTCGAGGGACCGCTGGAGTCCTGGTTCGCCGGCGACGTCTCCCGTGACGAGGCCGTGGCGGCCATCGGCGCCTCCTACCTGGGCTTCGTCACCACCTTCCGCGAGGCCCGCGGGGTGCCGGTGTCGTGACCGGCGTGCTCGTCGGCGTCGACGCCGGGACCACGACGGTCAAGGCGGTCGCGCACACGCTGACCGGCCGGGCCCTCGGTTCCGGCCGGCGCCCGACGCCGTGGCGCGAGCGTAGCGGCGTCGTGCGGATGGACGCGGACGAGCTGACCGCGGCGGCGCTCGGCGCCATCGGCGACGCGCTGTCCGGCGTTTCCGGCGACGTCATCGGCGTCGGGGTCACGGGCATGGCCGAGAGCGGCGTCCTGGTGGACGTCGCCGGCCGGGCCCTGACACCGATCCTGGCCTGGTACGACGAGCGGCCCGACGCCGTGCTGCCGGACGTACGCGCCGACGTGGGCGGCGACGACGCGTTCACCACGCGCACCGGCCTGCCGCTCAGTACCCGCTGCACCGCCGTGAAGACGCGCTGGCTGGCCGACCAGGACCTCGTCGACGGCGCCCCGGCCGGCTGGGCGACCGTGCCGGAGCTGCTGGTCGCCCGGCTCGGCGGGAGCTTCGTCAACGAACTGTCGCTGGCCGCCCGGACCGGCTGGCTCGACGTTCACGAGCGGCGCTGGCTGCCCGGTCACGTCGCCGCCAGCGGCGTCCGGCTGTCCCTGCCGGAGCCGGTTCCGGCAGGCGCCCCTGCCGGGCGTGCCGACCCTGGCGGCCGTCTCGCCGGCGCGGTGCTGACGGTGGGCGGGCACGACCATCTGTGCGCGGCAGTGGGCGCCGGGGCGACCCGGCCGGGCGACGTCCTGAACTCGCTGGGCACCGGCGAGGCCATGGTCCGGCAGGCGGTGCGCGCCGTCGGGCCGGCTGCCACCGTAGCGGCCGTGCGGGCCGGCGTCACCGTCGGCTGCCACGTCTTCCCCGGCACGCAGTCGCTGTTCACCGGGCTGGGCAGCGGCCTGGCGCTGCGTCGGTTCCTGCGGCTGCTGGGCGTCGCGGAGGACGATCACGAGGCGCGGCGGGACCTCGACGCGGCGGCGCTCGCGCTGGCGCCGGACCCGGTGCCGATCGGGGTGGCCGACGTGGCCGGAGCGGTAGCGACGCTGACCGGCATTCCGGCCGAGCCGAGCCCGGCCATGGTCTGGCGAGCCGCGCTCGACGCGGTGATGCGGCGCGGGCGCGCCGCGCTCGACGTCATGGCGTCGGTCACCGGCCCGCACACCCGCGTCGTCGCCGTCGGCGGCTGGCTGCGCGGCGACGCTGTCGTCGCGACCAAGCGGGCGGCGCTGGGCGACGTGCTCATCCCGCCGGTGGCGGAGGCCGCCGCACGCGGCGCGGCGCTGTTCGCCGGCCTGGCCGCCGGCCGCTACGACTCCATCGACGATCTTCCCGACCCGACCGACCAGCAGGAGGCGAACCGATGACGACGAGGCAGATCCGGCATCTCGTGGCGGGCACCTGGACCGGCGAGCCCGCAACCGAGCGGCGCAACCCCGCCGACCCCGGCGACCTCGTATCCGTCACCGCCGCCGGGGACGCCGGCCTCGTCGACGACGCCGTCGCGGCGGCCACCGCCGCCCAGCCGGCGTGGGCCGCGCTGCCCGGCCCGGCTCGGGGCCGGGTGCTCACCGGCGGCGGTGAGCTGCTGTCGGCCCGGCTCGACGAGGTCGCTCGCGACCTCACCCGCGAGGAGGGCAAGACGCTGGCCGAGGCGCGCGGCGAGGTGCAGCGCGCCGCCGACGTGCTGCGGTTCTTCGGCGGCGAGGGCTGGCGGTCGGCCGGCGACATCTACCCGTCGTCGGTACCGGCGACCCTGACGTACACGCGCAAGGAGCCGCTCGGCGTCGTCGCGGCCATCACGCCCTGGAACTTCCCGATCGCCATCCCGGCCTGGAAGATCGCGCCGGCACTCGTCGCCGGCAACGCCGTCGTGCTCAAGCCGGCCGGCCTGACCACGGTGTCCACCTGGCACCTGGCTCGCGCGCTCGTCGACGCCGGCCTGCCGTCCGGCGTGCTCAACCTGGTGCACGGTTCCGGTGCGCTGCTCGGCGACGCGCTGGTGGGGCACCGCGACGTCGCCGCGGTGACGTTCACCGGCTCCACCGCCGTCGGGCTGTCGATCCAGGCCCGCGCGGCCGCCCGGCGGGCCCGGGTGCAGACCGAGATGGGCGGCAAGAACGCCCTGGTCGTCCTCGACGACGCCGACCCCGCGGTGGCGGCGCGGATCGCCGCCGCCGGCGGCTTCGCCCTCACCGGGCAAGCGTGTACCGCCACCAGCCGGGTCGTCTGCACGCCGAAGATCGCCGAGGCGTTCACCGCGGCACTCGTCGAGGAGGCCGGCCGCTTCGCGCCCGGCGACGGACTGGCCGACGGCGTCCTCATGGGCCCCGTGGTCAGCGAGTCGCAGCTCGCCACCGGCCGCTCCTACCTGGAGATCGCCGAGGAGGACGGCGGCGAGGTGCTGACCGGCCGCGACCCCGGCGACGGGCTGTTCCAGCCACCCGCCGTCGTCGCCGGCGTCCGCCCCGGCCACCGCATCGCCCGGGAGGAGGTCTTCGGCCCGGTCGTGTCGGTGCTGACGGCGACAGACCTGGACGAGGCGATCGACATCGTGAACGGTGTCGACTACGGGCTCACGGCCGGTCTCGTCAGCAACGACCTGCGCGCCGTCCACCGGTTCGTCGAGCGGGCGCAGGCGGGCGTCGTCAAGATCAACCGGCCGACCAGCGGACTGGACCTCAACGTGCCGTTCGGCGGGGTCAAGGACTCCTCGACCAACACCTACCGCGAGCAGGGCGCCGCCGCCGTCGACTTCTTCACCTGGATCAAGTCCGTCTACCTCGGCCACGACTGAGCACGGCCCCAGAAGGGCTCGGGCGGGATCGCCGCGCGCCGCCCCCCCCCCCCCCCCCGGGTTCTCGGATCACATGCAGGTCTAGAGGGCTGGTGGGACGCGGTCGGCGGCGGTCGTGCACGCAGACATGGTGGTGGCCGTTGGCGGATCGGGTGCACGCCAGCTCGTCGATCTCCTGCTGCTCCTTGATCGGATTCACGACGAGTGTCTCTGCGGCGTGGGCCGTCGCGGCGACCGCGGCTAGACTGTGGGTGCAGCTGGTTCGGTGCCGGCCGGTTCGTCAGGGTGGTGCCGACGTGAGAGGGAATCCGGTGTGAGTCCGGAGCTGCCCCGCAGCGGTGAGTGGGAACGAGAGCCGTCTGTCTCGTGGGAGGGACAGCACTGGGCGTGTGAGCGTCTGGGAAGCGACGGCCGGTAGGTGATCGGCGTGTGCCGGTTGTGCCCGCGAGTCCGAAGACCTGCCCGCTGTGCGGTCCGCCTTGCCGGGTGGGTCGCTGGCCGTGGCCTCGCGGGAGGGTCGTCGGCGATCACGCCGCGGCGTGGGCGCTGGGTTGTCCGTGCGAGGTCCTCTGGGACTCGCGAAGGAGAGCCCTGTGACTGCAACCACCAGCAGCTCCTCGGTGAACGGCCGGACGCGCACGGTGGCCGACAAGATTCAGGTGAGCGTGCACTCGGACATGCCGGTCTACCGGCAGATCGTCAACCAGTTGTCGTTCATGGTCGAGACCGGTGATCTCAGACCCGGCCAGGTCCTTCCCGGCGCCCGGCTGCTGGCCGAGGACCTACGGATCAACCGGAACACCGTGGCGCGTGCGTACGCGGAGCTCGGCGAGATCGGTCTCGTGGAGGGGCGCGGGCGGACCGGGACGTTCGTCGTGGGGCCCGGGTTGGCGAGCGCCGACTCCCGGGTGCGTGAGCGTGCGCGCCGGATCTTGGAGTCGTGCATTCGTGAGTGTGTCGCACTCGGTCTGTCCGCCGTCGAGGTCCAGTCGCTCGTGCTGAGCATTGCTGTGCGCGCCGAGAGCGATCTGCTCAAGGTCTCGTTCGTCGAGTCCGACGCCGGCCGGGCCCAGCGCTTTGCCGCGGAGCTGGAAGTCTTGGTCGGTGTCAAGGTGAACCCGCTCGTGCTGGGGCGGTTCGAGCCCGAGGAAGAGCGGGCCAACCTCGTCCTGACGACGTTCCCCCTTCTCGCGGAGGCCCGCGCTCTGATGCGCCGGCCGGAGACCGAGGTCGTCGCCGTCGTCGTCGCGCTGCACGTCCCGACGCTCGTGCGGATCGCGTCCGTGGCGGAGGCCAGGGTCGTGGGGGTCTGGTGCGGGACCCATGAGCAGGGCGTCACCGTGCGGGACTCGCTCAGGGACGTCGGCGTCGAGAACGTCCAGGTGCTCGACGGGCTCGAGGATGCGGATCTGGAGGGCATCGACATCGTCGTGGTCCCCGAGGAATCGACGGAGCTGACGGCGCTGCTGGACCAGAAGGCCGAGGTGATCCAGTTCGGCTACGTGCTCGACGCAGCGTCGACCCGCATGGTGGGCGAGGTCGTCCGAGACATGCAGGCGAACAAGAGGAACGGCACATCGCAGGTCGACTGATGTCGTTCACGGACTGACACCAAGAGTGATGGTGCCGGCGGCTCGGCGTGAGATGGATCGGCCGGTGAGCGGCGGGCTGGCTGCCGGGAGTCGTAGGTTGAGCCGGTGAACGTGGCCGAACTCCGAGCGCTGTTCGATGCCGAGGGCGTCGATCCGGACAGCTACTGGCTGGACGGCGGGCTTCCGACCGAGGCCTATGTCCTGGAGCGCAGGGCGTCGGGCTGGGCGGTCTATTACTCCGAACGAGGCCAGCGCTCCGGCGAGATGCGGTTCGAGACGGAGGGCGAGGCATGTGACCGGCTCAGGGCGATGGTCCTGCGCGACTCGTCGACCCGGCGGCGTCGCTGAGCGCTCTGCTGGCGGGCACGATCCTCGGTGGTCCCGCTCGGCGCACGGCGTGGCCCGTCCTGCCCTTGGGGACGACCGGCGGCATGACGGGAGTCGCAGTGATGCTGCGGCTCGGCGCCCCGCTCGGCGGTGTGCGGCGCATCCTTGCGCTCCGCGGGTCGTGCCCCGAGTCCCTTCGCGGGTTGGCCCCACAGAACGGCTAGGAGCCGAACCTCTCGATCAGCCAGGCGCACAGTTCCGGCTCGGTCATCTGGGGGAATTCCTCGGCGAAGGTGGCGAGGGCGCGGATGGCCTCGTCCCGGTCCAGCCCACGACGTTCCGCTGCCCGGAAGTACTCCTGGCGTGCGGCGGTCGGCCGTCCACCGCCGGCGCCGCGACCTGGGAGGCCGTCACGCCACTGCACGATCTCCTGCAGGCGGGTCGCTCGCCAGCCGGGGCTTCCGTCGACGTCGACGTCGGGTCCGGGGAACGGGTGATCCGAGTCTGGTGGGTAGCGCGAGCGCCACTTGTGCACAGCGTGTCGCGTCACGCTCATCGCCTCGGCAACGCCGAGGACGCCGACATAGTGCTCGACCATGTGCGCCAACGTCTCCGTTCCACCGGCCTCGTCGTCCCTGTCGTCGGCCGACGCTACAGCGGGTCACCGATCTTCGTCAACGACGTTGACGAAGTTTTGCGGCGAGCGTCGGTGCGCGTAGCCACCTGCTTGGTGGTCATGGCGATGAGCGCGGCCCAGATCAGGCAGTAGGCGCCGAACAGCATGCCGCCGACGTCGCTGGTGATCGCGCGGGCGATCATGCCGATTCCGCCGGCCAGGGCGAGGAGCGTGATCGCCGCGAGCGGTGCCGCGAGGACCCGGCGGGGGAGCCGTCTCGACACGGGAAGCAGCGGCGCGGCGAGGAGGGCGATGCCCAGCAGTCCGACGCCTGCGTTGCTCCCTTGAGCCCACGCGACGTCGCCCGGCCCGTACGTGTCGTAGCTCGCCGGGCCGACCTCCGGACCTCCGGTGACGCCGAGCCTCTCGCGGACGGCGTAGTCGACCTTGGAGGCGACGTAGAGCATCGTCCAGGCCATCGCGGCGACGGCCCATCGCCGGTGCGCCGCGCGTGATCTCGTGTCCATGTCCATCACCATGGCGATCGGCTCGCTCGGTCACCTCCCACGTCTGGGGGAGCCGGGCCGGTACGTGGGGGAGCCGACGCTTCGGCTTCACGGCGCAAGGCCGTCGCGCCGTGATTGTTCATGCGCGAAATAGCGACCAATCGTGCTTGACCGCTCATTCGCGGCCCAGCTAAGTTCGTTCCCCATCCGCAGCGGCCGGCTGCCTCGCCGCCGGCCGTGGACGTGTCCCACCCTTCGATCCGGGAGCGGGTAGCCGATGTCATCCACCGTGCGTACAAGTCTGGTCGCCACCGCCGCGGCGGTCGCGCTCATGAGTTCCACGCTGCCATCGGCAGGTGAACCCGGGCCGGCCCCTGGCGCCGACGGCCCGACGGCGGTGGACGCGGCGCCGGCCGTCGTGCCGGCGCTGCAGGAATGGACCGGAAACGGCGGGACGCTCCTGCTGCCGTCGGGCGCGCGCATCGTGGCCGACACACGAGATGCTCAGCTACTGGGCACCTCGCTGGAGGCGTTCGCGGCCGACCTGCGGGCCATCACCGGGCGCGAGCTCCCCGTCACGGTCGACGCGCAGCCGGCGCCCGGTGACGTCGTCCTCGACGTGGACGAGGCCGTGGCCGAGTCACCGGTCCAGGCCGGCGGCAAGGCCCGCGACGAGGTGTACGAACTGGACATCGCGGCCGGCCTCACCGTGCGCGGCCGGACGCCGGCCGGCGTCCAGCGCGGCACCCAGACCGTCCTGCAGCTGTTCTCCCTCGACCCCGAGCGCGTCGAGGTCCCGGCCGGGCACGCACGCGACTGGCCGAGGGCCGGCGACCGCGGCTTCATGCTCGACGCAGGCCGGCACTACTACGACCCGGCCTACATCGAGCAGACCATCCGCACGATGGCCTGGTACAAGCTGAACACGCTGCACCTGCACCTCACGGAGTGGAACGCCTTCCGGCTGGACAGCCCGGCCTTCCCCGGCCTGGCACACGAGGACTCCTACACGCAGGCGGACATCTCCCGGTTCGAGGAGGTCGCCGCCCGGTACGGTGTCGAGATCCTCCCGGAGATCGACCTGCCCGGGCATGCCACCGCCATCGCGGACTGGGCGCCGGAGACCAAGTGGAGCTGCCCCTCGGCGGCGAACTGGTTCGAACGCGACTTCACGCTGAACGTCACCAAGCCGGAGACCGAGGCGACGGTGAAGTCGATCCTCGACGAGTTCGTGCCGTGGTTCAGCGGCCCGCGCTTCCACGTCGGCACCGACGAGTACCCGACGGCCGGTGCGCAGGCACAGTGCCCCGAGCTGGTCGAGTACGCGGCCCAGAACGGCTACCCGACCACCGCCGACGTCTTCGTCGACTTCATCGACCGGATGAACGAGATGGTCAAGGCGCACGGCAAGCGCACGGTCATCTGGAACTGGTGGGATCACGATCAGGCACCGGTCACGGCGCCGAGCAAGGACATCATCGTCGAGGCGTGGACGGGCGACCACCAGCCCTACGTCGACCAGGGCTACGACGTCATCAACTCCGACAGCCGGCACTTCTACATCACGCCCCTGGGGCCGCCCGGGGGAGCGCTGCTTCCGGACACCGGCTGGATCAACGCCTCGTTCGTGCCGGACGACGACGCCGCCGTGCAGGGCTACCTCCTCTCCCGGTGGTCGGACCAGGCATTCGACCAGCCGGACAGCTACTTCGAGTGGTTCGCCGGGCGGCCGCAGCAGGTGCTGGCCGACCGGGCCTGGGGCGGACCGGCCGCGCCGTCGAACTTCGCGCTCGAGGAGCGGGCCGACGCCATCGGCGCGCCGCCGGGCGTGGTGACCGACGTCCCGGCCGGAGCGGTCCCGGTGACGGGTGACGTGTACGCCTCGGGCGAGCCGTGGGACGCCGCAGGCGCTGCGGAGCACGCGTTCGACGGCGATCCCGGCACGTTCGTCGACCTCGCCGCCGCCGACGGCGGGTACGTCGGCCTCGACCTCGGCGCCGGCAACGAGACCCGGCTGAGCGGCGTCCGGGCGATCCCGCGGCCGGGTTCCGGGCTGGCGCGCATGGTCGGCGGCCGCTTCCAGGGCTGCACGGACGGTCCGGACGCGGGCTGCACCGATCTCGCGGTCGTGCAGTGGCGGCCGTTCCGCGACTGGCTCGACCTGCCGGTCACCAGCGCCGGGTCGTACCGCTGGTTCCGGTACCTGTCGCCCGGCGGCGGGCACGCCAACCTCGCCGAGGTGCGATTCCTCACCGACGCGCCGAGCGACGTGCGCACCGTCCTGCGGCCGCCGGCGACCATGCGCGCGCTCGGCGAGAACGTCGTCACCGTCGAGCTGGAGAACCCCGGCGCGACGCCGGTGGAGGGCGTCCGGCTGGACGTCAGCGCCCGTGGCGGGCTCGACTACCGCACCGTTGCCGTCGAGGCACCACAGGTCCCGCAGCGACTGGAGCCCGGCGAACGGCGCGAGATCGACGTGCGGCTGCCGCTCGGCCTCGACGCCCTCCCCGGCGACTACCGCATCCAGGCCGTCACCAGCTGGCGGGCCGGCGACGGCGCCGACGCGGGCCGCTCCCAGACGGTTCGGACCGCGACCACGGTGCTCGACGGTGCACCAGTCGCCTTGACCAGCGAGGGCGGTGTCCCCGTCGTCGATGGTGGCCGGACCGTCGTCAGCCTGACCGCCACCAACAACGCCGCCCAGGCGGTTCGGGTGACCGTCACGCCACGACCGCCGGACGGCACGGCGGTACGGCCCGGCGCGCTGCCGGTGCGCCTCGGTCCCGGCCAGTCGCGCCGCCTGACGTTCGTGGTCGACCTCGCGGACCGTCCCGGCGTGGTGCGGCTGCCGTTCGAGACCGTCGTCACCCACGATCGCACCGAGCATGACGGCCCAACGGCGACGGTCTCGCTGAGCGTGCCCTATCCGAACCTCGCCGCGGCGTTCGATCGGCATGGCATGACCCGCGACGACGACGTGGCGCCGGCCTGGCTGGGCGGCGGCATCGACGGCGACGGCTCGTCGATCTCGTGGGACGCGCTGGCGGCCGCCGGCGTCCAGCCGGGCGGCACCGTCCAGCACGGCGGGTTCGACTTCACCTGGCCCGCCGAGGGCGGACCCGACCACCTCGCGGCGCAGGGCCAGACGATCGAGGTCGGTGCGTCCGGCTCCGAGCTCGGGCTGCTCACCACCGGCGCCTACGCACCGGTGACCGGCACCGGCAGCGTCCACTACACGGACGGCACCGTGACGGAGTTCGCGCTGGCCGACCCCGACTGGCACGTCGCGCCGCCGGGGTCGGACGTCGCGATCACCATGGCGTACAACAACTACGCGCCGGTGGGCCGGGTGGACCGCCCGACCTACGTCTTCTTCCATGCCGTCCCGCTCGACCGGCGGAAGACCGTCGAGTACGTGGTGCTGCCGGTCTCGGACCAGGGTGGCAAGTTCTTCCACCGGATCTTCGCGATGGCGCTGCGCTGATGCGCACCAGCTTGGCCGGGTAGCCTTCGCCGGTGAACCGGCCAAGCTGGTGGAGGGCCGTCGTCAGGCTTCCTGGCGTTGCCGCTCCACCCGGGCGAACGTCTGCTGCTCGGTGACGGCGCGCTCGGACCGGCCCCGCCCGATGAAGCTGACGAACCAGTGCAGCAGGGTCGTGATCCGGGACTTGAAGCCGATGATGTAGACGAGGTGGACGGCGAGCCACATCAGCCAGGCGAGGAAGCCGGTGATCTTGACCGAGCCGACCTCGGCGACGGCCCGGAAGCGGGAGATGGTCGCCATGCTTCCCTTGTCCTTGTACCGGAAGGCCCGACCTGTCTCCTCACCTCCGAGGGAGCGTCGGATCTCCGCCACGGAGTGGCGGGCGCCCTGAATCGCCACCTGCGCCACGCCTGGCAGCGAGTCGAGACTGATCATGTCGCCGACGACGTGGACCTCGGGGTGGCCCGGCAGGGTCAGGTCCGGCAGCACCGGGATGCGGCCCGAGTGATCGACCTCCACGCCGACCTGCCCGGCCAGTTGCTCGGCCAGTGGGCTGGCGGCGACGCCGGCGGCCCAGACCTTGGTGGCGGCGTCGATCCGGGTCCGGCCCGAAGGGTCCTCGACGTCCAGGCCGGTCTCGTCGACCTCGACCACCTTGGCGCCGAGCCGCACCTCGACGCCGAGCTTGTGCAGAGCCGCGTGGGTCTTGCGCTGCAGCTTCGCGTCGAAGCTGCCGAGCAGGTGGGGCGCGGCGTCGAGCAGGACGATCCGAGCCGAGGCCGGGTCGATGTGCCGGAACTCGTGGCGCAGCGTCCGCCCGGACAGCTCGGCCAGCTGCCCCGCCATCTCCACCCCGGTGGGCCCGGCTCCGACCACGACGAAGGTCGTG
The DNA here is from genome assembly GCF_900106035.1 of Jiangella alba. Taxonomy (GTDB): domain Bacteria; phylum Actinomycetota; class Actinomycetes; order Jiangellales; family Jiangellaceae; genus Jiangella; species Jiangella alba. Next base: position 2,998,682 of record NZ_FNUC01000003.1, on the reverse strand, counting down.
AACCGCTCGACGTCAGCGGGCCGCGACTCGGCGCCCGCGCGCTCGGCCAGCTCGAACGCGCCGAAGATCCTTCCGCGCAGCTCCAGCGCGTCGTCGATGCTCTTGAGCCCTGGAGCGTGCAGCGCGAACTCGTCGCGGCCGAACCACGACTGATCGGCGCCTGCCGCGACGATCAGCTGGTCGTAGCCATGGGTGTGCACCTGGCCGAAGGTCTCGGCGGTGACCGTACGGCTCGCCAGATCGATCTCGGTGACGTCACCCAGCAGCACCTCGACGTTGCGCTGCCGGGCGAGTACCTCCCTGGTGGACGGTGCGATCTCCCCTTGGGACACGATCCCCGTCGCCACCTGGTACAACAACGGCTGGAACAGGTGGTGGGTCGTCCTGGCGATCAGCTTGACGTCGACGTCGACACGCTTGAGGGCACGGGCGGCGAACAGGCCGCCGAATCCCGAGCCGATGATGAGCACCCGGGGCCGGGTGCCGGTTCCTGCGATCACATTGCCTCCTGTCGTGGGTGCACCGCGACGAGCGAAGCGCGGTGCGCTCTGTTCCCGGCCACGCTCAGAGAGCGTCGTCGCGGGGTCTTTTGGGTGGCCGCGGCGGACGGGCGACGACCTCGACCTGGCGTCCTGGGGTATGCCGCATCGCGCCGTCGAGGCGTCCGCGCACGACGAGGTATCCGATGGCAGCGGGGATCAGGAGGACCGGCCAGAGTGCGGCGCTGAGGTAGCAGCCCAGACACAGCCGGGCCCACGCGTCATGGTCCTGCCCGGCGAAGGGGTCGACCTTGTCCCAGGCCATGATGGACATCGCCACGACGACGCCGAGGAGTGCCGCCCCGGCGAGCCCCGCGCCGCCGGCGATCTGCGCCGCTCGCCTCCGCCCCCATGCCGGTGCCCATCGCGGCACGAGCCGTCGTACGTCGATCGCGAGCGCGAGGCAGCAGGTCGCCGCCACGAGTTGCACCGCCGACAGGCCGAGCACGTACCAGGTTCCGGCCCCGGGCAGGTGCTGCTCGGCACGCCACTCGCCAGGCGTGCCGAGTGGGAGCCCGAGGCCGGGGAGGATGCGCCATACCGCCGTCGGGAGCGCGGCGAGGAATGCGCTCCATGCGCACACGCGGATCCACGTCCTCGGACTCCGAGGCCGTCGGCGACGCGCGGTCGGTGCCGCAGCCATGGGGTGAGCGGTCGTCATCGCGGGTCCCTGCGGTCTGCGCCGTGGTGCGCCGCGCGATGTGCCGTGTCCATGTCCATCACCATGTCGATCGGTTCGATGGTTGGCCTCCCACGTTCGGGGGAACCGAGCCGGTAGGCGGGGGATGGCGGCGGCGTGAGCACACCGCGACGGACCAGGCGACGGGCTACGGCCGGCACTCCCAGGCGTCGATGTCAGGCGGCATGGGAGGCTGTCGCGACCTCGTGCGCGGAACGTCGCAGGCCATTCGCGATGCAGATTCCCAACGTCGCCGACAACGGCGCGTACACGGCCAGATCGAGCTTGTTGAAGACCCCGGGCTCGCCGGTGAGGTCCTGCGGCAGGAAGTAGAGGGCACGACCGATCAGCACTGCCGACCCGCCCCACGCCGCGAGGCGCACCCCGCGACGCAGCAGCGGAGGGCGGAGGGCGCTGGACGTGGACGCGGCCACCACCCCAGCTGCGCCTGCCAGGACCACCGCCATCGTCCATGTCTCGGCCTTGGTCGGCATCTCGGTCGAGCCGCCGATGCGCTCCGCCCACGCCTCGTCCGAGCCGCCCGGCCATCTCCAGCCGAGCGCCCAGGCCGCATGCAGGAGTCCCAGCCCACCCAAGCCGACCGGACCCACGAGGTCGAACGGGCTCCGCGTCCTACGTGCGGTCGTTCTCCGGCTTCGCGCACTCGCTGACAGCATTTCGACTTCTCCCATTACGATACGATCTGTTCCGATACTAACAGTATCGTATGCTGGCGGAATGACGAGCGCACCGCAACCGGGCCGGCCCCGCGAGCGCCGAGTCGATCACGCGATCGCGGACGCCGTGCGGACGCTGCTCGCCGAACGCGGCTACCCATCGCTCACCGTCGACGCGGTGGCGGCTCGCGCCGGAGTGGGCAAGGCGGCCATCTACCGGCGCTATGCGACGAAGCAGGAGATGACCTTCAGCGTGCTCCTGCATGACGCTCGCGAGCCCGCGCCCGCGGACACGGGCTCGCTCAAGGGTGATCTGCTGGCGTTGACGTCGCAGATCGCCGACCAGCTCGCCGAGTCCTCGGCCGGCGTCATGGCGGGTCTGCTCGCGGACGTGTATGCCGACCCAGCCCTCAGCGAGCGGTTCGAGCGGACGTTCCTCGCCGTCGAACGGTCGATCGTCGCCACCCTGATCGACCGCGCCGTCGTTCGCGGCGAGCTGTCGCATCGACCGGACACCGCGGTGGTTCACGTGCTGCTGCTCGGGCCCATGTTCGCCTGGTTGATCATGCTCGACGAGGATCCCGCTCGTGCCCCCGAGCTGGCCGTCATCGTCGCGGGCCTCATCCACGAGACGCTCGTGTCCGGCACGTTGTCGCCCGGCTCGCAGGCGGGCATTGCCGACGGCGGCGCTGGATGACCCGCTGCCCGGGCGCCGCGTACCTCGGCCGCGTCTTCACGGTTCGGTGGGATGTCGCGACGGCTGGAGCGGCCGAGGACTGGATACGTTTCTGGCATGAGCGATGACGCGGAGGAACGGCTCAGCGGGGGCTTCGCCAACGTGGTGTTCAAGCGCGGCGAGACGGTCCGGCGCAACGCCGGGCCGTGGACGCCGGCGGTGCACGCGCTCCTGCGCCACCTGCGCAGCACCGGCTTCGACCTCGTGCCCGAACCGCTCGGGATCGACGAGCGGGGGAGAGAGATCCTGCGGTTCCTGCCCGGTGAGGTCGCGTGGTGGCCGTGGCCCGCGGTCCTCCTACGGGATGAGGGGCTTCGTGCGGTCGCGTCCGCCGTGCGTCGGATGCAGGCTGCGCTGCGCAGCTTCGACGCACCCGCTGACGCCGTCTGGCACGGCGGTCCTCGCACGGACGGCCACCAGGAGATCAGGCACGGAGACCTGGCGCCGTGGAACACGCTCTGGGACGGCGACCGTCTCACCGGGATCATCGACTGGGACACCGCCGGCCCCGCTCCGGCCGGGTGGGACGCAGCCCAGGGCGCCTGGTACTTCGTGCCGCTGCGCGACCGGACCGGCTACCGCTCGACCGGCCCGACGCCGACGATGTCCGAGCGCGCGCACCGGTTGACCGTCTGGTGCGACGAGCTCGACGAGGACCCTGCCCACGTGCTCGACGTGCTCGACGACGTCCAGTGCTTCGAGCGCGACCGGATCCGCGCCTGCGGCGGTGCTGGGATCGAGCCCTACGCCAGCTTCCTCGCGAAAGGCAGCGCCGACGAGATCGAGCAGGAACGCACGTGGCTGGCCGCGCACCGCGACGAGCTGCTCGCCGCAGGCTGACGGGGCCTCATCTCGGGTTGCTGGCGACCTGATGCTCTCGCATCCGTGAGACGACGACGCTCACCACGGCAGGCTGCGGCGGAGCGCCGCGACTTCTCGGTCGTCAGTCGCGCGTTCGATCCGCGTGCGGCCGCCCCCGGCCCGTGACGACGGCGCGGGCGAGGCCCGAGATGACCCGCGGAGTCAGGCGTCCTTCGCCGAGGCCGAGGTCGACCAGGTCGTCGAACACGTGCTGGTCGCGATCGGCCGCGGAGAGGCCGGCGGTCAGCACGGCCGGCGCGGTGGCCAGCCGGGCCGCCGCGGCGGTGTGGCGCAGATGTCGCCCGAGCAGGCGGCGCACGGCCGCGCGGTGCCGCGCGCCCGCGGTGTCCGGCCGCCCCGCGAGCAGGGCGGCCGCGGCCGCGCGTCCGGCCGCCGCGCCCGTCGTCACCGCGTAGTGGATGCCTTCGCCCGTCATGGGATTGATCAGGCCGGCCGCGTCGCCGGCCAGCAGGAGGCGGCCGCCGGGCTGGGACCAGCGCCACGACGACAGCGGCAGGTGGTGGCCGCGCCAGTCGGCGCCCTCGTCGGCGCCGGGCAGCAGCTCGCCCAGTCGCCGCAGCAGCGCGGTGCGGGTCAGTCCGTTGCGACCGAACGCGCCGTAGCCGACGTTGGCCAGGCCGTCGCCGCGGTCGAAGCACCAGGCGTAGGCCTGGGTGTCGTCCGGGTCGAACGCGATGATCTGGCGGCCGGCCCAGCGCGGCGTCGTCGGGACGTACCCGCGCAGGGCGATGGCCCGGCGCCGGACCGCGGGGGCGCCCGCGGCGCGGCGGACGACCGAGTAGGCGCCGTCCGCGCCGACCACCACGCGCGCCGCCAGCTCGTCGTCGACCACCACGACGTCGCCGCGGGTCACGACGGTGCGGACGCGGCGCCGCTCGAAGCGTGCTCCGGCGCTGACAGCGGCGCCGAGCAGCCGGTCGTCGAGGACGCGGCGCGGCACCACCCGGACCGGCCGGCGCATGGGCCGCGACACCCGGTGCGTGCCGCGCGCGAGCTCCAGCCGCCGCACCGGCGTCCAGTCGTCCAGCAGGTCCGCGAGACCGAGGTCCGCCAGCACGGCCGTCGCGTCCGGCGAGATGCCGTCGCCGCAGGCCTTGTCGCGCGGGAAACCGGCCCGATCCAGCAGCAGCACCCGCAGGCCGGGCGCGGCCGTCAACCCGCCGAGCGCCGCCGCCGCTCCGGCCGGCCCGGCGCCCACGACGACGAGATCCCAGGGCTCATCCATGCACGGAGCACTACCCAGCCGCACGAGGTTCAGCTGCGCAGCACCAGCAGCACCACGTCGACCAGCGCGATGGCCATCGCCGCGCGGAACGGCGCCGAGCCCCGGCCGCGCAGCGCCACCGCGGCGAGGACCACGACCAGTGCCAGGCCGGCCCACGCCCACGCCGGTGGCCGGCCCGGCCCCAGCACCACCAGCAGCGACGCCGCGACCAGCACGACGACGGCGACGACCCGCGTCCGCGCGGGGCCGATGCGGTGCGGCAGCCCGCGCACACCGGTCGCGGCGTCGTCGGCGAGGTCGGGCAGCACGTTGACCAGGTGCGCGCCCACGCCCAGCAGGGCACCGGCGACGATCATCCACCACGGCGGCCACTGCGGCGGGTCGAGGGCCAGGCTCACCACCGCGGGGAGCAGCCCGAAGGCGACCGCGTACGGCAGCCACGACAGCGCCGTCCGCTTCAGCAGCAGGTTGTACCCGACGCCGCACCCCACCAGGCCGAGGTGGACGAGCCCGGCGGCCGGGCCGAGGGCCAGCGACAGCACCACGCAGGCGGCCGCCGCGACCGCCAGCGCGACGGCGACCGTCCGGGCCGAGACCCGGCCCGTGGCCAGCGGTTTGTCCGTGCGGCCGACGGCGACGTCGCGGCCGGCGTCGACGAGGTCGTTGGACCACCCGACCGTGAGCTGCCCGGTGAACACGGCCGCCATCACGAGCGTCAGCGTGCCCGGATCGTGTCCCAGCCGCAGCGCCAGCAGCCCGCTCAGCGCCGTCACCGCCGCCGTCGGCTCCGGATGGCAGGCCCGCACCAGGCCCGTCGCCGCCGTCGCCACCGCCACGCAGGCAGTTTAGGCGCGCCGTATTCGAGTATTAATGGACGATGACGCGCATTCTGTCGGTCCGCGGGGTTCTGCCCGACCACAAGTACGCGCAGGCCGACCTGACGGCGCAGGTCGCGGCCATGCTGGCTCCGGAGGGCCGCCACGACCGGGCCCTGCTGGAGCGATTCCACGCCAACGCCGGCGTGAGCACCCGCCATCTCGCGCTGCCGAAGGAGCGCTATGCGAGCCTGGGCGACTTCGGCGCGGCCAACGACGCGTTCGTGACGGCGGCCGTCGAGCTGGGCTCGCGGGCGGTCACCGATGCGCTGGACGCCGCCGGGCTGACGCCGTCCGACGTCGACCTGATCGTCTCGACGACGATCACCGGCATCGCGGTGCCGTCGCTGGACGCCCGGATCGCCGGGCGCATCGGCCTGCGCGACGACGTGAAACGGGTGCCGATCGTCGGCCTGGGCTGCGTGGCCGGCGCCGCGGGCGTCGCGCGGGCGCACGACTACCTGCTCGGCCATCCCGGTGAGGTCGCCGTCCTGCTGTCGGTGGAGCTGTGCTCGCTGACGGTCCAGCGGGGCGACGCGTCGATCCCGAACCTCGTGGCCAGCGGCCTGTTCGGCGACGGCGCCGCCGCGGTCGTCGCGGCCGGCGAGGAGCGGGCCGCCGCGATCGCGCCGCCGCCCGGCCGCCTGCGTCCCGCCGTGCTGGCCAGCCGCAGCCGGCTCTACGAGGACACCGAGCGGGTGATGGGCTGGGACGTCGGATCGTCGGGCCTGCGCATCGTGCTGAGCGCGGACGTCCCCGACCTCGTGCGCCACCGGGTCGGCGCCGACGTCGACCGGTTCCTGTCCGCGCAGGGGCTGGGCCGCGAGGACGTCGGCTGGTGGGTGTGCCATCCCGGCGGGCCGAAGGTGCTGGAGGCGATGCAGGAGGCGCTCGGCGTCGACCGCGACGCGCTGGCGGTGACGTGGGACTCGCTCGATCGCATCGGCAACCTGTCGTCGGCATCGGTGTTGCACGTCCTGGCCGACACGCTCGAGCTGCGCCCGCCGCGGCCGGGGTCGTACGGGATCATGCTGGCCATGGGCCCAGGTTTCTGCCTCGAACTCGTCCTGCTGCGAGCGTGATCATGTCCGAGATCCTGTTCACCGTGCTGGTCGGCCTGGTCGGCCTGGAACGGCTGGCCGAGCTGGTGGTCTCGAAGCGGAACGCGGCCTGGAGCTTCGCCCGGGGCGGCGTGGAGCACGGGCAGCGGCACTTCCCGATCATGGTGGTCCTGCACACGGCGCTGCTGGCCGGCGCCGTCGCGGAGGTGTGGATCCGCCGGCCCGACTTCGTGCCGGCCCTCGGCTGGACGATGCTGGCGCTCGTCGTGGCGTCGCAGGCATTGCGCTGGTGGTGCATCGCGACGCTCGGGCATCAGTGGAACACCAGGGTCATCGTCGTTCCCGGCCTCGACCGCGTGGACGGCGGGCCGTACCGGGTGCTGCGTCATCCGAACTACGTCGCGGTCGTGGTCGAGGGGTTCGCGCTGCCGCTGGTGCATTCGGCCTGGATCACGGCGGTCGTGTTCACGGCGCTCAACGCCGCGCTGCTCGCCGTCAGGCTGTCGGTGGAGAACGCGGCGCTGACGGCCCTGAGCCGCGAGGGGGCGGCGCCGTGATCGACCTCGCCGTCGCCGGCGGCGGCCCGGCCGGACTGACGACGGCGCTGCACGCGGCCCGCGCGGGCCTGGACGTCGTCGTGTTCGAGCCGCAGGCCGGGCCGATCGACAAGGCGTGCGGCGAGGGGCTGATGCCCGGCGCCGTCGCCGCGCTCGGCGACCTCGGCATCGAGCCGGAGGGGCAGCTGCTGCGGGGGATCCGGTACGTGTCGGGCCGCCGCTCGGTGGTCGCCGACTTCCGTGCCGGCCCCGGCCGCGGCGTCCGGCGGACGATCCTGCACGACGCGCTGCGCCGCGCGGTCGAGGAGGCCGGCGTGCCCGTCCTGCCCACCGCCGTCCACACCGTCGGGCAGGACGCGGGCGGCGTCGACGTCGACGGGGTCCGCGCGCGGTACCTCGTGGCGGCCGACGGGCTGCACTCGCCGCTCCGGCGACGTCTCGGCCTGGACGCCCCGGTCACGACGACCCGCCGGTTCGGGCAGCGGCTGCACGTGCGGCTGGCTCCCTGGACCGACTACGTGGAGGTGCACTGGTCGCCGGCGGCGGAGGCCTACGTGACGCCGGTCGCGCCCGGGCTGGTCGGGATCGCGGTGCTCACTCGCAAGCGGGGACCGTTCGACCAGCACCTCAGCGCGTTCCCGGCCCTGCTCGAGCGGGTCGAGGGCCGGCCCGTGACGACGGTGCTCGGCGCCGGTCCGCTGCGGCAGCGGTCGCGGCGCCGGGTGGCCGGGCGCATCCTGCTGGTCGGCGACGCCGCCGGCTACGTCGACGCCCTCACCGGCGAGGGCGTCGCGCTGGGAATGGCGCAGGCCCGCGCCGCCGTCGCCGCGATCGTCGCCGGCGCGCCGTCCGGCTACGAGACGAGCTGGCGGCGGCTGACCTGGCGCTACGAGCTGCTGACGCGCGCCTTGGTCGGCGCCACCTCGACCACGGCCGGGCGACGCGCGATCGTGCCGGCCGCGACCGCCCTGCCCCGCCTCTTCGGCGCCGCCGTCAACACACTGGCCCGCCCCGCGTGAACCGACTGTAGAGGGTGACTACAGCGGCGCGCCACGGGTGACGGACGCCCACGGTCGGAGCCGGTCTCACCGGGCGTTATGTGGCATTGACATGGAATGATCTTTTATGTCTGCTCTGAGCACCCGTCCACTGCATGGAGGTGCTCATGTCCAGCCCGATCCGTTGGCGATCATGGCCGCGCCGCTTGACCGCCCTCACGGCGGCGGCGACCGTCTCCCTGGCTGTCGCGGCAGGTGCGCCTGCGGCCGAAGAGGTGGACCCGGCCGCGGCGATCGACGTGCGAACGTTCGACGGGGAGGAGCTCGGCGAGCCGCCCGAAGGCTGCGCGACGACCGGTGACGTCGTGGTCGGCGAGGCGCCGTTCGGTGCTGCCGGCGCGGGCAACCGGGCCGTCCGCCTGATCGACGACACCGATGCGGGGACGACGACGATGACGTGCGCCTACCCGGACTCCGGCGAGCGGTACGTCAGCTTCGGGTTCAACCCGCAGCGCCACGGCGGGCCGCTGCTCTTCGGCATCCGCGGCGACACGGCCGCGGGCGGCACCGGGAACGCGTGGTGGTTCGGCATCAGCCCGATCGCCGGCACCGACGACGCGACCGTCATGGTGTACGACGGCGCCGCCTGGAACCAGCTGGGCCGGGTCGAGGGACTGAGCTCGCCGGGTGAGTTCACCGAGGTGACGGTGGCGGCCACCATGCACGTCGCGCAGATCACCGCCGCCGGCGCGACGTTCATCACGGACCTGCGCCGTGACGACACCGTGAACCTCGGCGCCGTCGTGTTCTCCTCGTCCGGTCGATCCGCGGTGGGCATGGAGTTCTACCTCGACGACCTGGCGGTGGGGACCGAGCTCACCGACGACCCCGTCGGGCTGCAGTTCGTGGACATCGCGTCCTGGGTGAACCCGGTGAGCGAAGGGGAGCCCTCGCCCGCCTTCCGGCTGGTGAGCTTCCGCCCGATCGGCGCGGCGTCCGGCGAGACGTTCGAGGCGACGGTCGACTGGGGCGCCGGCCCGGAGCCGGCGACGGTCGAGGCATCCGGGCAGCCCGGCCGGTTCGACGTCATCGGCTCGCATCCGTACTCGGAGACCGGGCCGCACAGTGTCGTCGTCGACGTCACTGGCTCGGCCGGAACGTCCGGACGGTCGGCCCTGACGGTGGCGGTCGAGCGGCGCAGTGTCGTCGCGGTCGAGCCCGAAGGCATGGCGCCGCGCTTCCCGTCCGTGATCCGGCTGGACGACGGCCGGCTGCTCGCCGCCTACTACTCGGGCGTCGGGCACGTCGACCCCCAGGGCCTGATCAGGGTGACCGAGAGCGACGACAACGGCGCGACCTGGTCGGAGCCGCGCACGGCCGTGACCGGCCGGTTCGACAACCGCGACCCGAAGCTGACCCGGCTCTCCGACGGCACCATCCTGCTCGACTACTTCGTCACCAGCTGGGAGGACCCGGCCGGCTCGCGGCAGCTGGGCACCCACGTGGTGCGCTCCGAGGACGACGGCCGGACCTGGAGCGACCCGATCTGGCTCGACACGCGGATGAGCTGTGCGCAGCCGCCCCCGGCGGAGGGCTGTGCCTCGGCGGACGGTTGGTCCGCCAGCCACGGCCCGATCGTCGAACTGGCCGACGGCGACCTGCTGGCCCCGCTCTACGGTGTCAGGCCCGGCTCGGCCGGTCAGGACGTCGACGTCCGCATCTACGACGGAAGCGGGTGGCAGACGCTCGGCCGCGTCGAGGACTTCGGCACGCCCGGCCGGTTGAAGCCGGTGTCGGTGGACGCGACCGCCACCAGCCTGGAGATCACGGTCGGCGACGAGACGTTCAGCACCGACGTGCGCCGCGACGACACGGTGAACCTCACCAACGTCACGTTCGCGTCGGCCGGCACGGCGCCGACCGGCATGGAGTTCTACGTCGACGACCTCGCGGTCGGAGCGCAGGCGCCGCCGTCCGCCGAGCTCGACGTGCGGACGTTCGACGACGAACCGCTCGGCGAGCCGCCGGCCGGCTGCGCCGTCCGGGGCGACGTCGAGGTGACCGGTGCGCCGTTCGGCGACGCCGGGACGGACAACCGTGCGGTCCGGCTCCTCGACGACAGCAGCACCCAGATCACGTCGCTGACGTGCCCGCACCCCGCGTCCGACGAGAAGCACCTCAGCTTCACCTTCGCGCCGGAGCGGTTCGCGAACGGGTTCACCTTCGGCATCCAGGGCGACACCGCCGCCGGAGGCACCGGCAACGCCTACTGGATCCTGCTGAGCTCGGTGTCCTCCGCTCCGTCTCAGCGGGCCACCGTGGTGCGCAGCACCGACGGCGGCCTGACCTGGGAGGGCGACGACGAGGTCACCATCGCGGTGGACGACCGCATCCACTTCCAGGAGCCCAACCTGACCGTGCTGCCCAGCGGCGAGATCGTGGCGGGCCTGCGGGCCACCTCGAACCCGCAGGTGCTGTACGTGTCCCGGTCGTTCGACAACGGGTACACCTGGACCCCCGCCGAACCGTCCGACATCCCGGCGTCCTCGCACGACCAGCTGCTGCTCGACGACGGGAGCGTGCTGGTCACCTACGGGATCGCCGGGGTGGCGAACCGGCCGACCGGCGGGGTGCTCGTCCCGGACGCCAGCGGCGACTGGAGCGGGCACCACCAGATACCGATCTACGATTCCGGGCACGGCGACCAGGCCAACCCGTCCAGCGTCGAGATCGAGCCCGGCGTGTTCATGACGCTGGCGTACGACGTTCCGGCCCGGACGCTCTACGGCATCTTCACCGAGCTCGCGGACTACCGCGATCCCGAGCTGAACCTCGAGGTCACGCCCGCGACCGGGGTCACCGCCGCCGTCGGCGAGGAGTTCGGCGACGTGCTCGCCGGCGTCACCGGCGGGTGGGGGAACCCCGGCGCGTCGCTGACCGCGAGCATCGACTGGGGCGACGGCACGGGTGGGTCGCCCGGCGTGGTGACCGAGGTCGCGGCCGGGCACGACGTCACCGGGTCGCATCTGTTCGACGTGGGTGGCACGTTCGACGTGACTCTCACCGTCGCGGACCGGACCCAGACCCGCACCGCGACCGTCGCGGTCGAGGTGACCTGTCCGGAGACGGACGGCCGGGAGACGGTGGTGATCGGCGGCGTCGACAGCGGGCTGCCGAACCGCGCGGCCGGCGGCGGCTGCTCGATCAACGACCGCATCGCCGACGAGCGCGCGTGGGACGACCACGGAGCGTTCGTCAGACACGTCGGGGCGGTGGCCGACCGGCTGCTGGCCGAGGGCGTGATCGAGAGCCGCGAGCACGGCGCACTGGTCCGCGCCGCCGCCCGCAGCGCCGTCGGCCGGTGAGGCGTCCGGGCGGGTGACGTTCCGACGTCACCCACCCGGGCCGGGCGCCGCGTCGATCACCGCGAGCCCCACCGAGGTCAGCGTGTGCACCATGGTCTTGCCCTCGCGGTGGCTGCTGATCAGCCCGGCGCGACGCAGGGCCGTGGTGTGCGCGGAGGCCGAGGCCGGGCTGATCCGCAGCGCACGGGCGAGGGACGTGGTGGTGTGAGCGTCCGCCAAGGCGTGGAGGACCTTCGCGCGAGTGGCGCCCAGCGCGGCCTGGGCACCGTCGCGGCCGGCGTCGGACTCGGCGAGCCAGACGCCGTAGGGGACCGGGTACGACAGCGTCGGGGTGCCCCAGCCGAGGGCGAACCCGGGGCGGGGCCACACCGACGGCATGACGCGCAGGCCTCGCCCCGACAGGTCGATGTCGGCGTGCACCGGCCCCGCGACCTCGAGGACGCCGTCGGACCAGCGGACCGACGGATGCAGCCCGGTCAGGGTGGCGGCGATGCCCTCGCGCGCGAGCTGGTGGGTGCGGCGGCCCAGCTCGGCCCGGAGGGCTCGGCGGTGGACGTCGGACAGCGAGGTCATGACGCGGTCGTGGTAGGCGCGCATCGCCGCCGCGAGCCGGCGCAGCGCCGCCGGGCGACCGCGGCAGAGGTCGTCCACCCACGGCGTCGGACGGCTCCGGCCGGCGCTGATCTCGGCTCTGATCCGCGCCGGCGGCGTGGACTGCACGATGTCGACGGCCTCGTCGATGTCGTCCACCAGTTCGGGGGCGAGGAACAGCGGGACGTCACCGCGGGCCGGGATGAGCTCCCAGAGACACCGAGCCCGGTCCGGGACCCGGCCGTCGAGGGAGCGCCACAGCCCGCGGTAGGGATGGCCGATCTGTTCGAGTGCCTGCACGCTCACCGGCAGCTCCTCGCACCGGCCCGGCAGGGCGAGCGTCGTGCGCGCGAGATCGTCGACCGTCATCCGGAGCCGCAACATCTCTCGCACCTCCTGGCACGCCCGACGATTCGTCGGGAGCCGAATCGTTCGCATCTCGAGCACGGCGGTCGCTACGGTGCCGGCGCGGCCGAGCCGCCGTTCCCGACACTACCGAGGAGGCACCCTCATGCGTTCGATCCGGATCCCGCGACCGATGCGCGCCGCGCTCGCGATCGGCGGACTCACTCTCGCCGTCATCCCCGCCGGCGCCGTCGCCGCCGGTGCGGCCGGGAACGCACCGGCGAACCCGAACTGCCTCGGTGTGGTCACCTCTCAGCGTGCCGTGGCCCACCACGACCTCGGTGAGCACGCGTCGGAGCAGGAGGAGCCGCGGCAGGGCATCGGGAACATCACGCGCGAGATCCTCGGCGAGGACGCTCACGTCGGAGACTTCGGCGCCTTCCTCGGGGAGATCGACGGCGACGACGCCACCCGGTGTCCGTGACCGGGTTCGTCACACCGACGAGTGAAGCGAGTCCCGGGGGCGGACGGACGCCGGCCCCATGGCGAACGACGCGGCAGCGACGTGCAAGGCCCAGGCTCATTCCGGTCGCGACCGCCGAGAGCGCGAGCGGGCTGTCGTCGAGCGCGATCACCTGGAAGGCCATGACGGTCATGCCGGCACCCCGACTCCGGCCGTCGCCGACAGGTCGATGCTCGGCCAGCCGGCCACGTCACGAAGGAGCTGCCGGTCGTGCGAGGACACGACGACGGCCGCCTGGGTCGCGCCCAGCGCTTCGGTGAGCTCGTCCACGAGCGCGATGGAGAGATGGTTGGTCGGCTCGTCCAGGAGCAGCACGTGCGGGCGCTTGGCGAGCACGAGCGCCAGATCGAGGCGGCGTTGCTGGCCCACCGAGAGCTCGCCCACCCGCTTGCTCGACTCACGCGGCTTCAGGAGACCGAGCTGGGACATCCCGATCACCTCCGGCGGCGCCACGATGCCGGCGGAGACGAGCGCGTCGACGCGCGTGGCGTACACCTCGCTGGCCCGCCGATCGGGCGGCAGATCGCTCTCCTGGCGCAGGAAGCCGACCCGGGTGCCGCCGGGCCGGCGCACCGATCCCGTGTCCGGCGCCAGCTCGGCGGCGGCGACCCTGAGCAGGGTGGACTTGCCCGCACCGTTGGGGCCGGTCACGACCAGCCGGCCGTGCCGGGACAGCGAGAACGACACCGGCCCGCGTAGCCGCCCGGTGACGCCGACGTTCTCGACGCTCAGCAACGTCGCGCCGGCCCGGGCGCGAAGCTCCGGGAAGCGGAACTCCAGCGGCGGTTCGGGAACGGTGACGGCGTGCGCCTCGAGCGCCTCCTGACGCCGATGAACGGTCTGGGCGATGCTGCCGGCCCGGGTGGCGCGCCCGTGCTTGTTCGTGCCCTTCTCCGGCCGCCAGCCGGAGACGAGCCGGTTCTGCGCGGCGGTGAGGTCGTCCTGCAGCCGGGCCCGCTCGGCCTGCTGCCGCTCGTAGTCCTGTTCCCAGCGTTCCCGTTCGGCCAGTCGTCCCTCCCGGTAGCCCGCGTAGCCGTTTCCGTAGACGCGCGGACGGTCGTCCGGCGACGGGTCGAGATCGACGACGGTCTCCGCGAAGTCCGACAGCAGGGCTCGATCGTGACTGACGACCACCACGCCGCCCTCGCGGGAGCGGAGCTGGGCGGTCAGGAACTCGAGCCCGCCGCGGTCGAGATGGTTCGTCGGCTCGTCGAGCAGCAGGAAGTCGTCGTCGGCGCCCAGCAGGCACGCCAGGCGCACGCGGAAGCGCTGTCCGACGGAGAGCTCGGCGAGCGGTCTCGTCAGGTCGGTCTCCGCGTCGAGCGCGTCGAGCGCGATCAGCACCCGGCGTTCGGCCTCCCACGCGTCGAGCACGTCGACGAGTTCCAGTGCGGCCGCGTATTCCGCGGCCGCGGACTCGACGTCCTCGGTGAGCGCGTGGCTGGCAGCGTCGAGCCTCGCCAGCGCCGCGATCGCGTCGGCGATCGCGTCCGCGACGGCTTGTCCGACGGTGCGCGAGTCGGCGGTGTCCATCTCCTGCTCGGCGACGCCGATCGTGCCGATGCGCTGGACGGTGCCGGCGTCGGGGTCGAGGGTGCCCGCGAGCACATGGAGCAGGGTCGACTTTCCTCTCCCGTTCTCGCCGACGATCGCGACCCGCGACGAGGGGGTCAGGGTGAGGTCGACCTGGTGCAGAACGGGGGTGGCGGCTCGCATCACCGAGACATCGGAAGCCATGAGTTGCGCGCGCTGGCGCGCGGGTAGACGGTGGGTGCGCATTCGCATCCTTCGAACAGGCGCACCACAGCCAGGAACCAGGCCAGGGGGTGCGCAAAGACGGCGACCCGAAAGGGGTCGGAACAGAGCGGCCGCCGCGGGCTCGGAGTGACTCGACGAGCGCGGATGGCCTACTCAGCCGTCACAGGAAGTACAAATGCATGTGGTGATCTTACCACCTACGGCGTGAACCGCGGCGCGGCACGTCACGACGCGCGCTTGCAGAACTGCTTGACCTCGGGCGCACCTTCTGGCCCTGCGGAGTGCACGGCGCACTCATGACAGGTGCACCTGCCGTTCGACGGGCGGGTCGCCCAGCCTTGAAGCATGAGCACCGTCGAACGGACGTCCAGCAGCCTGGCCGCTGCCGGCGCCGCGCCCGCAGCGATCGGCCCGTGGCGCCGGTTCGTGCCGTGGCAGGGTCGCGCCACCCGCCTGGACCTGGCCCTGATGGGCGCGATCCTCGCCGTGGTGGCGCTCGGGTTGGTGCTGCGGCCGCTGAAGCCGTTCCTGCTCGCCTCGCATCCGGTCCTGCTGGCGTTCCTCACCGGCGACCTGACGGCGATCGGCGCCGCCGCCGCGTTCGCCCGGATCGGCGAGGCTCCGCTCTGGCTGGTCGTGGCGGCCGGGGCCGCGGGCATGGTGAAGCTCGACTGGCTGACCTGGTGGACGGGCCGGCAGTGGGGCCTGGGCATCGTCCGGATGTTCACGACCAGCGAGCGCGCCCTGCGCGTCGCCGGCCGCGCCACCGAGCTGCGGCCGTGGGCCCTGCGCGTCGCGGTCGTGCTGGCGGTGCTGCCCGGTGTCCCCACCCCGGTCGTGTACGCCATGGCGGGCATGGCCGGGATGCGCCTGGTGACGTTCCTGTTCCTCGACTTCGCCGGCGCTCTGGCGATGACCGGCCTGGTCGCGGGCCTCGGCTACGGGCTCGGTCAGCAGGCGGTGGACGTCGTCCTTCTGGTCGACCGGTACGCCTCGGTCGTGAGCCTCGCCATGATCGCCGTCGCCATGCTGATCCCGGTGGTCAGGCGGCTGGTCCGGCGTCGGAGATCACCCGCAGTGACAGCAGGGGGATCCCGAGGTCGCGGATCCGGGCGAGCACGCCGTGCAGGTGAGCCTGGTCGGTGACGGGTCCGGTGAGGGACGTGGTGCCGTCGTCCCGGCGGGTCAGCGTGAGGTCGCCGAGCAGGGCCGACCAGTGGTCGTCGAGGTGGCCGGCGACGCGGATCTCGTACGCCGGCGCCGCCCGGCCGGTCATCGGACGGCGGGCTGCTCGGGCCGCGCGGCGGACACGTCGGCGTCGGGCGTGGTGGAGCGCGAGCCGCGCCACAGGGACACGCCCAGGCCGATGAGCGCGATGCCCGCGGGAACGGCGAACGGCCGGTTGAACGACTCCGGCAGCACGGCCAGCGCCGCCGTCCCGACGGTGCTGACGGCGAGCAGGGCCGCCGCCCAGCGGGCCAGGACGCGGGTGCGGAACAGGGCGATGCCGAAGACGAGGCCGCCGAGCAGGTAGCCGGCGCCGGCGACGTCGAACAGGGTCTGGAGTGCGCCGATGTCACCGTTCGGCGTTCCGCCGGCTGCCGCGGTGACGACGTCGTCGACGAACCCGGGCTCGGTGTCGACCAGGCGGGGGAGGACGGTCGCGGCGATGACCTCGACGGAGAACATGGCCAGGTACCCGGCGGCGAAGAGCAGGTAGCCGGCCAGGCCGAGCAGGCCGGATCGGCGGTACTGGCGCAGGTACATGCCGGTGATGCCCGCGAGCGCGAGGGCGGCCATCACGATCTTGGCGCAGCTTCGCGCCACCCAGTCGGCCGTGTCGGTGGTGAAGGCGTCGCCGGCCGGGTGGCCGATCTGAACGGCGATGAAGACGGCCCCGGCGATCGCGGCCGCGGCGCCGGCCGCCTTGGTGAGGTCGCTGCTGGTGATGGTCATGACGGGACTCCTGTTCCTGGTGCCCGGTGATTCCGGGGCTGGCCAGGACGCTAGGAGCCGGGGTGGTGAGCGCACATCACATGACGATGTGACCGGCATGGTGATCTCGGCCGGCTCAGAGCAGGCCGAGTTCGGCGCCGCGCCGGACGGCCGCCCGTCTGGTCGTCACGTCGAGCTTGGTGAAGATGTGCCGCGTGTGCGTGCGGAACGTGTTGACGGACAGGAACAGCCGCGCGGCGATCTCCGGGCCGGTGAGGTCGGTCGCCAGCAGCCGCAGCACCTCGGCCTCGCGGTCACTGAGCGCGTCGGCGGGCGCCGTGGCGTCCCCGCGTGGCGCTGCCGCGACGGTGGCGCCGGCCGCGAGCAGCGCCCGGGCCAACGGGCCGGTCCGTGGCCGTCGCGCGGCCGCGCGCAGCAGGTCCTGCATCGGGGCGCCCTCGTCGAGGAAGAGGCGGGCGTAGCCGGCCGGGACGGCGGCGGCCAGGGCGTCGTCCAGCAGCGCCAGCGCTGCCGCTCGCCGGCCGCGGAGGTCGTGGGCGAGGGCCAGCAGCAGCTGGGCGTCGACGGCGCTCGCCCCGCGGTGGGCGGCCCGCGCGGTGGCGAGGAGCCGGTCGAGCAGGCCGGTGGCGTCCTGGAGGCCGCCGGGGCCGGCGTCGGCGCGGTGCTGGGCGATGAGCAGGCGGGCGAGGGTGAGGTGGTCGAACTCGCCCAGGTAGTTCAGGTCGCCGGCCGGGGTGACCTGGTGGTCGCGTGCCCAGTCCCACGCCTGATCGAGGTGGCCCAGGGCGATCTGGAGCCGGGCGATTGCGGCGGGGATGGGGTGGACGTCGGGAAAGAAGCCCGGCAGGTACAGCGAGGACGCCTGCCGCAGCTCCGACAGCGCCCCGTCGAGGTCGCCGCGGGCCCGCAGGAGGCCGGCGCGGGCGAGGTGCCGCCGGTGCCGGTTCTCGGGCAGGGACGCCGCATCACCGAGCGCGCGGCCGGCCCGCAGCTGCTCCTCGGCGGCGTCGAGCTCGCCCTGCTCGCGCAGGACGCCGGCGAGTCCGACGTGGAGGTCGCCGGTGGTCGACAGCGGGACTCCCGGGTGCGTCCGCGCGGTCTGCAACGCCTGCTCGTACAGCTGCCTGGCCCGCGCCGGGAGGCCCCGGGCCTGCCACAGCTCGGCGAGCACGACGGTGCTGCCGAGCGCGTCGGCCACGTTCCCGGCCGCGCGCAGGCTGGCGATGGCCTGCGTGAACGTGTCGACCGCGGTCTCGAGGTCGCCGTCGGCCCACGCGGCCAGGCCGAGGAAGCCGGCGGCGCCGCCGCGGGCGAAGTGGTCCTCGGGCTCGGCCAGCTCGAGCGCGCGGCGCGCGTGCCCGGCCGTGGCGCCGGCGTCGCCGCGGGCCTGGGCGACGGAGGCGCGGTAGATCGCGATCCAGGCGGGCACCGTGCGCAGCTGATCGTCGCCGGCGGCACGCTCCGCGGGCGGCGTCGACTCCAGGGCCCGCTCCGCGTGCCGCAGCGACACCTCGACCCCGTCGAGGTCGCCCTCGGCCAGCCGCATCCAGGCCTGCTGGGTGCTCAGCACCGGCCGCCGCCGGACCACCTCGTCCGGCAACGCCGTCAGCCAGGTCCCGATGTCGCGGTCGTGCCGGTGCCGTCGAGCCTCCGGCAGCGCACGCTCGATCAGGTCGGCCGCGGCCTCGACGTCACCGGCGGCGAGCGCGTGTCCGATCGCCTCCTCCAGCAGGCCGGAGCCGGCGTACCAACGGCTGGCAGCCCGGTGGAGTGCGGGCGGCCGGTCCGGTTGTTCGGCCAGCAGGCGGGCGCGCAGCGCCTCGGCGAACAGGTGGTGGTAGCGGTACCACCGCTGGTGGTCGTCGAGCGGGACGACGAACAGGTTGTCGCGGTCGAGCGCCTCGAGCATGCGTTGTCCGTCGGCTCGCCCGGTGACCGCGTCGCACAGCGACGCCGCCAGCTGCCCGAGCACCGACGTGTGCAGCAGGAAGGCCCGCACGTCCTCGGGCTGGGCGTCCAGCACCTCGTCGACGAGGTAGTCCAGGACGAAGCGATGGCTGCCGCCGAACGCCTCGACGAACCCCTCCACCCCCGAGCCCGCGTGGCCGCGTGCGGTCAGGGCGGCCAGCTGCAACCCCGCGGGCCAGCCCTCGGTCCGCGCCTCCAGGGCGGCGACCAGCGCCGGCTCGAGCGCCAGGCCCATCGCCTCGTTGAGAAAGGCGCCCGCTTCGGCGGTGGTGAACCGCAGATCGGCGGCCCGGAACTCGAGCAGCTCGCCGCGTGCGCGCAGCCGCGAGAGCCGCAGCGGCGGGTCGGCGCGGGTCGCGACGGCGACGGTCACCCGCGGGGGCAGGTGGTCGAGCAGGAAGGCCACGGTGTCGTGCACCGCGGACGCGTCGATGACGTGGTAGTCGTCCAGCGCCAGCACCATCGGGCCGGCGTGGGCGTCGAGGTCGTTGACCAGGCTGACCAGCACCGCCTCGGCGGCCGGGTCGCGGTCGCCGGCCAGCATCGCCAGGGCCTCGGCGCCGGCGTCGGGGGCGGCGGTCCGCGCGGCGGCGACGAGGTGCGTCAGGAACCGCCGCAGGTCTGCGTCACCGGGGTCCAGCGACAGCCACGCCACCGACGACCGCGCCCGGGCGCCGTCGGTCGCGGCCTCCGCCAGCCACTGGGCCAGCAGCGTGGTCTTGCCGAACCCCGCCGGTGCGCACACGAGGACCAGCCGCGGTGACGAGCCCTGGCCGGCCTGCAGCCGATCGAGCAGCCGTGGCCGTGGCACCAGCTGCCGGCGCGGGCTCGGCACGTGCAGCTTGGTGCCCAGGACAGGCATCTCATCAGCCTAGATGAGTGAGTCCGAATGGGTTCGCCGGACGGGTACGTGGCTGTGGCCGGCGTTCGGCCGGTCCGGTGGGCCGGGTGGCATCACTGCTCACCCTCACCGGCCGGTACACCCCTATTCAAGGCGCGCTGCACCCCACGTCAGGGCCGGTTCGATCGATGTGAGATCGCTGCCGAAACGACGTGGGGTCATGGTCGTGGACGCGACATCGTGCTCACATCAATCACGCAGCGATCTCACAACGTCGCGCGCGAGGCCGGCCGAGCGAAGGGAAGAACCCATTCGGACTCGTGGTCACCGCGGTCCTGGCCGCCTCGCCGCCGGCGGCCGGTCCGCGGATTCACCCAGCCGGGGTGAGGCGCCGGCCGGTCCCGGCGGCGATCGTCGAGGGCGACGACCGCGAGTGACCTGGTCGAATCGTCTCGAGGCGCGGGAGCTTGCATGGCCGACATCCGATCAACCGCCGACGACGAGCCGCGGGCGGCGGCAGCGACGGCGCGCGACAAGGCGGTGCCGGCGGCGGTACTCCTGATGCTCGCCGGAGCCTTCCAGGCGCTGCAGGGCGTGGCGGCGATCGCCGACGACGACGTCTTCTCCGCGCGGCCCGGCTACGCGTACGACCTCGACGTCACGGCGTGGGGCTGGGGCCACCTGATCATCGGGGCGATCCTCGTGGTGGCAGGGCTGTTCCTCTTCTCGGGGAGCGCCATCGCCGGCGGCGTCGCGATGGCGCTGGCCGGGATGAGCGCCATCGCCAACTTCGCCTTCCTCCCGAACTACCCGTTCTGGACGCTGCTGATCATCGCGCTCGACATCGTCGTGATCTGGTTCATCGCGAGCTCCGGCATCCTGGAGTCCTGACGTGGACGCCGAGCTCGGTTCGTGGCGCGACGGAGCGGCCCGATCGGCGATCACCGACTTCGTCCGCCGGGTCACCACGGAGGGCGGCGACGACTACGTCGACCCCGTCGAGCGGGTCGCCGTGCTCGACAACGACGGCACGCTGTGGACCGAGAAGCCGATGCAGATCGAGATCGGCTTCATCCTCCAGCGGCTGGCGGCCATGGCCGAGGAGACTCCGGATCTGCGGGAGCAGCAGCCGTGGAAGGCGGCCTCCACCGACGACTACGACTGGCTGGGCGGCGCCATCACCAAGCACTACCGCGGCGACGACTCCGACCTGAAGGTGCTGATGGGCGGGTTCGTCCGGGCGTTCGCCGGGATGTCCGCGGAGGACTACCTGGCGGCGTCGGGGGAGTACCTGCGCCGTGGGTCGCACCCCACGCTGGGCCGCGGGTTCCGCCAGTGCGCGTACCCGCCGATGGTCGAGCTGCTGCGCTACCTGGAGGCGCACGGCTTCACCGTCTACATCGCCTCGGGCGGCGACCGGGACTTCATCCGCGCGATCAGCGACGAGGTGTATGGCATCCCCGCTGAGCGGGTGATCGGCAGCTCCAACGCGCTCGCCTACCAGGAGGACGACGGCGGCGCGTCCGTCGTGTACCGGGCCCGGCCCGACGTGTTCGACGACGGGCCGGTCAAGGCGGTGCGGATCTGGAGCCGGGTCGGCCGCCGGCCCATCCTGGCGGCCGGCAACGCCAACGGTGACATCCCGATGCTGGAGTTCACCGGCGGGCCGTCCCTGCCCGCCCTCCGGCTGGTCGTCCTGCACGACGACGAGGACCGCGAGTTCGCCTACACCGACGGCGCCGACGAGCTGCTCGACCGGGCCGAGCGCCGCGGGTGGACGGTGATCAGCGTCCGCGACGACTGGACGACCGTCTTCAGATGATCTTCGGGAAGGCGATCAGGAAGCCCACGCCCACCAGCAGCAACGTCATCGCGCCACCGAGGACGACCCAGGTCAGCGTCGCCGACCGGAGCCGCTGGGACACCGCGGTGAAGAAGAGCACCAGGGCGAACAGGACGGTCAGCAGCGTGTAGTCGTCG
Organism: Jiangella alba; assembly: GCF_900106035.1. Classification (GTDB taxonomy): domain Bacteria; phylum Actinomycetota; class Actinomycetes; order Jiangellales; family Jiangellaceae; genus Jiangella; species Jiangella alba. The sequence continues at coordinate 2,977,126 of NZ_FNUC01000003.1, read as the reverse complement.
CCGCGCTGGTTGTTCTCGAGCGCCTCCGCGAACAGCCCGTCGGCACGGGCGTCGGCCGCCTTCGCCTCGGCCGCGCCCGGCGGCCGGTACTCGGGCAGCGCGAACGGGCCGTTGGGCGCCTCGGGGTTCTGCAGCGGCCGCATCGCGATCCAGGCGTCGAAGGCCACCGCGAAGTGGTCGGTGAACCGCGTCTCGACGAAGTCGGTGAGCGCGTCGTCCCCCTCGGCGACGGCCTGCACGTACACCGCGAAGATGTCGAGGTCGAAGTTCCGGGCCGCGTCGGCCTCCGCCGCGAAGCGCGACGCCTCGATCCGCGCGCCCGACGCCTGGGAGAAGGCGATGGACATCTCGCCGCCCCACTTGCTCGCCTCGAAGCCGCTCCACGCGGTGAGCACCGCCGTGACGGAGAGCACGACGACGGCCACCAGCTCACGGACGCCGGCGCGTGCGTCGTTGCCCGCGTCGTCATCGGCCTCGGACATCGTCGACCCCCATGGTCTCGGCACACTCACGGTGCGCCGCGACCATGGGGGCCCGGATCACCTCGACCGGGTGAACCGCCCGGTGATCGACCACAGGTCGTACGAGTACAGCGAATCGCAGGTGGCCTGGCTCCAGTCGGGGTCGTCGACGGTGGGCAGGCTGGAGCAGGAACTGGTGAAGACGACCTCGACGCCGCGGGCGTCGGCGAGCCGGCCGCGCCAGGTGCGCACCAGGCCGGCGTTGTGGTTGCGGGTGAACCCGGTGAGGTCGTGGTCGATGTCGCCCAGCGGCTGCCAAGTGCCCGTCCCGGCCAGGAGGTCCGTCAGGCTCAGGCGCGCGACCTGCACCGACGGGCCGATCCACCACGGGTTGTCGATGGGGTAGGGGTGCTGTTCGCGGACGACCACGACGTTCCGGCCGGTGCGGTCGAGGGCGAGGTCGAACCCGTTGAGGTAGTCCGCGGCGCCGTCGGCCCCGGTGAGCCCGTCCGTCGGCAGCAGGACGGGCGGGCCCACCCGCAGCCGCTCGACGTGCGTGAGGTCGACGACGCTGGCGTAGGCGCGGGTGGAGGTGTCGCCGCGGGTGTAGGCGAGCAGCACCCGCCCGGAGTCGCCGGCGAGCGAGACGGCGGTCGGCTGGCCGGCGCCCCACTGGTCGACGCGGTCCGACGTCACGATCGGCTCGGGGTACTTGACCCACGGCCCTGCCGGGTCCGTCGCGAAGGCGACGCCGACCTGGTTGTGCGCGCTGGCGTCGACGTCGTTGCCCAGGTAGAACATCGCGTACGAGTAGCGGGTGCCGCCGTAGTGGAACCGGCCGGCCACGACGCTGGGGTCGCAGGTGTGGAAGCTGTCCCAGGCCGGCGCCGGCGAGGCGTGCAGCACCGACCTCGTCTCCGTCACGACGCCGTCGACGCGCTTGGTGAGGTAGATGTGGTCCTCGATCACGCGGGACTGGTCGTTGTGGCAGGACCAGATCCACTCGGTGTCGCCGTCGCGCACGACTGACGGCGCGTAGGAGTAGAACCCGGGCTCCGGCGCGTACACCTGGGTCAGCGACGCGGGGTCCCAGGCGACCCCGTCGCGGGCCGGCCGCGGGCCCGCGTCGTCCTGCGCCGCCGCCGTGCCCAGCGGCGCGAGCAGGGCGCCCACGCCCAGCGCGGCCGCCAGCACGCCGAATCGTCTGATGGTGCGGAAAGGTGCCATCGATGGCCTCCGTCATCCGTCGTCAGAGCGCATCTACTCGTGATGCGCTATTCGAGTAGATCCATGCTTGCGGCGGCGAGTCTACTCGAATAGCATGCGTCGACGACAGGCTTTGGACGACCGCTCGTGAACCCGGCGACGCGCGGCAGACAGACGGGAACCCATGACCCACGACAGCTCGGCGGCGCGCTGCACCTTCGCCCTCGACACCGACATCGGCACGGACGTCGACGACCTGCTGGCCCTCGCGATGGTCCTGGGCTCGCCCGAGCTGGGCGTGTCCGCCGTGACGACGGTGTACGGCGACGTGGACCTGCGCGCCCGGATCGTCGCGAAGGCGTTCGCGACGACGGGACGGCCGGCGCCGCCGATCGCCGCGGGCGAGCCCGAGACGCTGTCCGGCCGGCCGGTGTGGTGGCCGGGGCACGAGGGCTCCACCATCGCCGACCTCGCCGTGCAGCGCTACGCGGCCGCCCGGGCCGCCACCGAGGAGCTCGCGGCCACGGCGACCGTCGTGGCCATCGGCCCGCTCACGAACGTCGCCGTCGCGCTGCGCCGGCCCGACCGGGTGACGAAACGCGTCGTCATGATGGGCGGCGAGTTCCGCGCCGGCGTGGTCGAGCACAACATCCGCTGCGACGTGACCGCGGCCGCCGAGGTGTTCGGGTCCGGCCTGGACCTGCTGGCCGTCGGCCTCGACCAGACCCAGCGCATCAGGCTCGGCCGGGCCGAGCTCGACGCCATCGCGGCGCGGGGTCCGTTCGGCGCGCTGATCGGCGCGGAGATGCGCCGCTTCTGGGACTTCACCGAACGTGACTCCAACGTGCCGCACGACCCCATCGCCGTGCTCACCCTGGCGCGTCCGGAGCTGTTCACGACCGAGCGCGGCGCCATCACCGTCGAGACCGAGGGCGACGCCGCGGGCACGACCCGGTTCGTCCCCGACCCGGCCGGGCCGCACGAGATCGTCGTCGACCTGGACGTGCCGCGCGTGACCGAGGAGATCGTGGGCCGCATCCTCGTCGCGGCGCAGCCCGCCACCACCGCCTGACACCCATCCCAGCATCGCTCGAAGAGGAGAAACGCCATGGGAACGTCCCGGATCCTCCCCGCCGCCGCCGCGCTCGGCGCCGGCCTGCTGGTGCTCGCCGGCTGCGGCGGGTCGTCGACGGACGGCTCGGGCGGCGGCGGCGACGGCGAGGTCACGCTGACCTTCGCGAACGCCGATCCGGCCGAGACCTGGGCCACCGCGATCGAGGGGTTCGAGGAGCAGCACCCGGACATCACCGTGAAGCAGCTCAACATCCCCTACGCGCAGTACACGAGCACCATCAACCAGCGGATGGGGGCCGGCGGCGACGGCATCGACCTCATGGTCGTCGACGCCGGTGGCGCCGTCCTCGACTGGAACAACCGGGGCTACCTCGCCGACCTCTCCGCCCTGCGCGACGACGCCGTCGCCGCGGCCGTGAGTGAGAGCATGGTCACCGCGCGCGAGGTGGACGGCAAGCTGCTGGCGATCGCGCCCTGGACCACGTCGCAGTTCCTCTACTACAACACCGACGTCCTGGCCGCGGCCGGTGTCGAGCCGCCGTCGGGCGACCCGGCCTCGCCGTGGACGTACGAGCAGCTGACCGAGGCGGCGCGGACGGTGCAGAGCGCCGGCGCGGCGGAGTACCCGCTGCTGTTCGACCAGTGGGACACCTACTACCAGCTGCAGATGATGGGCGTCTCCGCGGGCGGCGGCGACGGCATCGACGCCGACGGGGTCGTGGACTTCTCCGGCGACGGCTGGCAGCGCGCGCTGACCTGGTATCACGGCCTGTTCGAGGACGGGCTCTCGCCGCGTGGCATCACCAACGACAAGAACGGCGCGCTGTTCCAGGAGGGCAAGGGCGCTTTCATCATCTCCGGTCCGTGGGGCGTGAGCGTGGCGAACGCCGGCGGGATCAACTACGGCGTCGCGCCTGCGCCCTACTTCGAGGGCGGCGAGCCGGCGACGTCCACGGACTCGTGGGCGGTGGGCATCTCGTCGAAGTCGGAGAACCGCGAAGCCGCCGAGGAGTTCCTGCGCTACCTGACCATCGACGCGGCCGGCAACGCCCAGGCGGCCGAGGTGGCCGGCATCACGCCCACCAACAAGGAGGCGTTCGCGGCCTACGTCGACGGGGTCGAGGCGTCGGCGGGCGCGGCGACGGCCGGCTTCGGGGCGATCCTGCAGTACCAGCTCGAGAACAACGCCGTGCACCGCCCGGCCGTGGTCGGCTACAGCGTGTTCGAGCCGGGCGCCGGTCAGCTGTTCTCCGACATCCGCAACGGCTCCGACCCGGCCGAACGGGCCGCGCAGGCCGACGAGGAGATCTCCGCCCAGATCGAGCGCTTGCGGTGATGCGACCGGCGACGGCGACGCGGCGGACGGCGCGCTCCACGGGGCGCGCCGTCCGGCGGGGGAGCCCGCGGCCGGCCGGCTCGGCCCGGCGGCGCCGGTCCGTGCGGACCACGCTGGTGGCCTTCGCCCTGCTCAGCCCGGCGCTCGTCGCCCTGGTGCTGATGCGGGTGGTGCCGATGATCAGCGCGGTGAGCCAGAGCTTCCGGCACGTCTCGCTGTCGACCGGCGCCTCAGAGTTCGACGGCCTGTCGAACTACACCCACCTGCTCAGCGACCCCGGGTTCCACTCCGTGCTGGTGGTGACGCTGGTCTTCAACCTCGTCCTCAACCCCGCGATCGTGGTGCTGTCGACGGCGCTCGCCCTGCTCACCGCGCAGCGGCTGCCCCTGGTCGGACTCTGGCGGTCGATGATCTTCGTGCCGGCCGCCGTGCCGGGCGCGGTGGTGGCGCTCATCTGGAGCACCGCGCTGCAGCCCGACGGTCTCGTCAACGCCCTGCTCGAGCTCGTGGGGCTGCCGCCGCAGCCGTTCCTGACGTCGGCGAGCCAGGCGGCGTTCTCGATCGGCATCATGGTCACCTGGGGTGCCCTCGGATACTGGATGATCTTCGTGATCGCCGGGCTGAAGGACATCCCCGACTCGCTCTACGAGGCGGCGGCGCTCGACGGCGCGGGGTGGTGGCGCCGGCTGCTCTCGATCACGCTCCCGCTGCTCAAGCGGCCGATGGCGTTCGTGCTGATCGCCTGCACGGTGGGGTCGTTCCTGCTGTTCGCGCCCGTGCAGATCCTGACGAAGGGCGGCCCGAACGGGTCGACGAACCTGATCATGTTCGACATCTACAACCGGACCTACCTGCTCGGCGACGTCGGCGTCGGCCAGGCGGAGGTCGTCATCCTCATGCTGCTGCTCGCCGTCATCGTCGCCGTCCAGTTCCGGCTGCTCCGGGAGGAGAAGTCATGAGGCGCTCGCGCGGCGGAACCATCGTCCTGACGGCCGCGGCGGTGCTGGCCGCCCTCGCGGTCTTCCTCCCGGTGTGGTGGGTGTTCGTCTCGTCCACCCGGCCCGGCAACAGCTACGTCGACAACATGGCGCCGCTGTCGTGGCTGGCGTTCGTCCCGGTGGGCGGCGACCTCACGAACTACTCCGGGCTGCTGTCCGGGCCGTTCCTCACCGGCCTGTTCAACAGCTTCCTGGTGGCCGGCCTCACCATCGTGTTCGGCCTGGCCATCGCGGTGCCCGCGGCGTACGCCCTCGCCACGATCGACTTCCCCGGGCGCGGCGTCGTATTCACCTTCATCGTGCTGGTGGCGATGATCCCGTTCGACGCCATCGCGATCCCGCTGTCGAGCCTGTTCCAGGACTGGCACCTGAGCGACTCCTACGCGGGCCTGGTGCTGCCCGCGCTGGCCAACGGCTTCGCGATCTTCGTCCTGCGGCAGTTCTTCCTGGGCATCCCGGCGGAACTGCTCGAGGCTGCCGAGGTCGACGGGCTCGGCCGCATCGCGACGCTGTGGCGCATCGTCCTGCCGTTGTCGAAGCCCGCGCTCATCGGCGCCGGCATGATGCTGTTCCTGTCGCAGTGGCAGGCCTACCTGTGGCCACTGCTGATCGGGACCTCGCCGGAACGCCAGCTCGCGCCGATCGCGCTGGCCAACCTCAGCACGCTGTTCACCGTCGACCTCGGGCAGATCTTCGCCGGCTCGTTCGTGCTGACGATCATCCCGATGGTGCTGCTGCTGTTCTTCCAGAAGCAGTACACCGAGTCGTTGTCGACGACGGGGCTCAAGGGATGACCGCGCGGGTCGTCGTGGTGGGCTCGCTCAACGTGGACCGCACGTTCCGGGTCGAGCGCCTGCCCGCGGCGGGGCACACCATCCACGCGCGGAGCAGCTCGACGGCGGCGGGCGGGAAGGGCGCGAACCAGGCCGTCGCCGCGGCGCTGCTCGGCGCCGACGTCGCGCTCGTGGGCGCCGTGGGCCGGGACCGGGGCGGCGACGACCTGCTGGCGTCGGTCGCCGCGGCGGGGGTCGACGTCACGGGGGTCGTGCGCGCCGACGCGCCGACGGGGGAGGCCGTCGTGCTCGTCGACGCGGACGCCGAGAACCTGATCGTCGTCAGCGGCGGGGCGAACCTGTGCCTCGACGCGGCCGCGGTGACGTCGGCGGTGCGTGCGGCGCGGTTCGTCGTCACCGGCTTCGAGGTCCCCGACGACGCCGTGCTCGCGGCCGCGGCCCGGGCCCGGGAGCTCGGCGCGCGCTTCGTCCTCAACCCGTCACCGATGCGGCCGCTGCCCGGCGGCCTGCTCGGCCCGGGCGCGCTGCTCGTGGTGAACGAGCACGAGCTGGCGATGCTGGCCGGCGACGGCCCGGTGGCCGGGCGGGCCGACGCGGCCAGCGCGCGGTTCGGCGGCTGCGACGTCCTGGTGACGCTGGGCGCCCGGGGCGCGCTGCTGCACGAGGCGGCGGGCGGTCGGACGGCCGAGCTCGTCGCGCCGCGGGTCGACGCGGTGGACACCACCGGGTGCGGCGACGCGTTCATGGGCGCCCTGGTGGCGGGGCTGGCGGCGGACCTGGACCCGGCCGGCGCGGCGGCCCGGGCCGTCGAGGCCGGCGCGTACGTGGCGACACGGCCCGGGGCGCAGGGCTCCTACCCGACGTCGGAAGAGCTCACCCGGTGGCGCCGCGCCCGTCAGTGACCCGGCGGGCACCCGCACGACGCGCGCACGACCAGGCGGACGGGGACGAGGCCGCCCGCGGCCGGCGCCGCCTGGCCCAGGACCGCCTGGAGAGCGGCCTCCGCGATGGCCGGGACGGGCTGCTCGACGGCGGTGAGCGGCGGGTCGCTGAACACGGCGTCGTCGGTGCCGTCGAACGACACGACGGCGAGGTCGTGCGGCACCGAGATGCCGAGCTCGCGCGCCGCGGCGAGCAGGCCGAGCGCCTGGACGTCGGAGGCCACGAACACGGCGTCGGGCCGGGGCGCGCGGGTCAGCAGCTCGGCCGCCGCCTCGTGACCGGCGACGCGGCTGTACTCCGCCGTCCGGACCAGGGCGGGGTCGGCGGTCAGCCCGGCCGCCGCCAGCGCGGCCGCCCAGCCGGCCCGCCGCTCGTCGGCGCCGGGAGCGCCCTCACGTCCGCCCAGGTGCGCGATGCGCCGCCGCCCGTGCTCGACCAGGTGCGACACGGCGAGCCGGGCGCCGCCCTCGTTGTCGACGATGACGGACAGCTGGCCGGGCTGGCTGCGCTGGTTGAGGTACACCGTCGGGGTGCCGTTGACGTCGGCCACCGAGTCGGGGGCGAGGCTGACGATGATCAGGCCGTCGATCTGGTGGCTCACCAGCGACTCGATCTGGGCGCGCTCGCGGTCGGGATCGTCGTCGGAGTCGCCGAGCAGCAGGGCGTAGCCGGCGGTGAACGCCTGGTTCGACAGCTCGCGCGCCAGGGCGCCGAAGTAGGTGTTGCTGACGTCGGGGACGACGAGGCCGACGGCCTGGGCGCGCTGGAGGCGCAGCGCCCGGGCCACCGCGTTGGGGCGGTAGTCGAGCTCGCGCATGGCCGCCAGCACCTTCTCGCGGGTGGCGGCGGCGACCGGGCGCGGGCCGTCGTTGGTGACGTAGCTGACGACGGCCGTGCTCACCCCGGCCAGTCGGGCGACGTCGGTCCGCGTGGGTGCGCGCCGGCGCTCCATGTCGTTCATCGATACCTGCGCCTTTCGTCGTGCGACGAGTATAGGAGCAGGGTATCTATTCGAGTAGAGTCGGGCCATGCCGACCCCCGTGATCGTGGTCACCGACCTCTATCAGCCGCCCGAGGATCCGGGTGACAACTTCGACCTGCTGCTGCCGTTCGGGCTCGACCGCGTCGACCTGCGGGCGATCGTCCTGGACGTGTCGGCCGAGAAGCGCGAGTCGGTCAGCGAGGGCGTGCCGGGCTACCCGGGGCCGCGGGAGCCGGGCGTCATCCCCGTCACGCAGCTGAACGCCCTGTTCGGCCGGCAGGTGCCGTACGGGATCTCGCCGTTCGCCCGCATGCGCACCGTCGACGACCAGCTGCGCGACGTGCCGCCGTTCCAGCAGACCGGGCCGGAGCTGCTGCTGGACACCCTGCGGGCGTCGGACACGCCCGTCCACCTCATGTCGTTCGGATCGGCCCGCCCGATCGCCGTCGCCTTCAACCGCGACCCGGCGCTGGTCCGCGAGAAGGTCGCCCGCATCCACCTCAGCGCGGGCTCGACGTCGCTGGACTACCTGGAGTGGAACGTCTACCTCGACCCGCTGGCCGTCATCCGCCTGGTCGACTCCGGCCTGCCGCTCGCGCTGTACCCGTGCGCCACCGAGGTCGACTGCTTCTCCTACGGCGCGCACAACACGCTCTGGTGGTTCGACGACCTGCGCTGGATCGACGGCCTGCACCCGGCGCTGAAGCGCTACCTGCTCTACGGGCTGGGCGTGTCGACGCGGATCGACTTCCTGCGGGCGCTCGACGAGGACCCGCCGGCCGAGGTCGCCGAGCGCGTCTACGGGCGGCGGCACGCGGTGTGGGAGACCGCCGCCTGGATCGAGGTGTCCGGCTCGGCGCTCGTGCGGCACCCGGACGGCACGCACGAGATCGTCGCCGGCTCTGACGTCGCGCCCGGGGACGTCGTGGTGCGCAACGAGCTGGTCCCGTGCCGGGCCGCCTCGCATCCGACCGGCCTCTACACGTTCGACCTGACCGGCCAGGACCCGAACGCCCTCGTGTTCGTCCGCGACGACCCCCGCGAGTACGAGCGGGCGCTGCGCGAGGCGCTGCCCCGCCTCTACGCGTCGTTCACCCCGGCCGGCTGGCTCGGGTCGTCCCTCGGCCCGCTGCGCGACCCCGAGCCACGGCAGTACGCGGGGCCGTTGGGGTAGGCGCTCCTACCTCTCGGCGATGACGACGGGGCCGCTGGGCCGGCCGCCGCCGTCGGGCAGGGCGAGGAACGGCGCGAGCGCCTCGGCCGCGGCGTCGAGGCGCCGCCACACGCGCGGTGAGCGCAGCCGCAGGAAGCCTCCGGTCAGCAGGAACAGCTCGTCGCCGACGATCTCGACCTCGGCCGACCGGCCGAAGCCGTGCGCGTGGCCGACGATGCCGGTGTCGAGCAGCAGCCGCTGCAGCAGCGGGTACTCGGGCTTGGTGCTCCACACCCGGGTGCCGTCGGGGCCGTCCACCGGATCGACGTCGCGGAGCCGGCGGGGCCGGTGCGTGGCCCGCGTCGTCACCAGGGTGTGCGGGTAGGACTCGCGCAGCGTGAACACCACGTAACCGGCCTCGAAGCTGTCGGACTCGGAGGCGCCGTCGTCGAAGAGCTCCTGGTAGTTCGCGACGACGAAGCCGTGCGGCGCCTCGAAGCGGTCCAGGTGGCTGCGCCGGGTGGCGGAGCCGAAGATGTGCGCCTTCTGCCGGGGCCCGCCCGCCGCCGGTTGGTAGCGCAGATCGTTGGCCCGGGCGAACTCGGTGAGGCGGAGCCGGGTGCGGGCGCGCGGCCCCCAGGAGTCGTGCCGCGACCACCAGCTGATGACGACGACCGCCACCATGCCCGCGGTCCACAGCGCCGCCACGGACAGCCCCAGGGCCGTGGCGCCTTCGGTGACGAGCACGGCCACCGGCAGCACGGGCGCGCCGACGACGAGCAGGGTCGTCAGCAGCGCGAACGCGGACCGCCTCCACCAGCGGGGTTCGGCCAGATCGGCGCCGTGCCGGCCGGCGATGGCCTCGGCCCGGAACCGGCGCCACCGCGGCCACGTGGCGCGACGGGTCAGCGGCGCGGTGTCGAGCCTCTCGCGGGCCATGGGCCTCGGCCTCCCGGGCGACGGCGGCAGGAGCGCCCATGATCCCACGCCGTGCCGCAGCCGACCGGGCGCCGTCCCGGTGGATCAGCCGGGACGGCCTCGACGGTGGCAGTGACCGTGCCGCCAGCGGACTCGAGGCGCACGGTTGTCGGTGCCTGCGCCTAAGGTGGGGCCCACCCGGCCGGGAGGGGTGGCCCACCCAGTGGGCGGGCCGACGCACCCGATGGGCGGGCCGGCGCCAGCCGCTGCGGGCGGCCGGCTCACCGAGCGGGCGGTCGGCTCACCGAGTGGGCGGCCACCCAGCAGTCGCCGGGACACGGGTCATGGGGTGAGCAGGACCTTGGTGGCGGTGCGCTGGTCCATCGCCCGGTACGCCTCGGCCGCCCGGTCGAGCGGCAGGGTGAGGTCGAAGACCTTGCCGGGGTCGATCTCGCGGTCCCAGATGAGCTGGATCAGGTGCGGCAGGTACTGGCGGACCGGAGCCGGGCCGCCGTGCAGGTGCACCCCCGCCATGAACAGGTCGTCGCCGGGGATGGCGACGTCGTGGGAGACGCCGACGAAGCCGACGTGGCCGCCGGGGCGGGTGGCGTGGATGGCCTGCATCATGGCCTCCTGGGTGCCGACGGCCTCGATGACGGAGTGGGCGCCGAGGCCGCCGGTGCGGGCCTTGACCTCCGCGACGCCGGCGTCGCCGCGTTCCTCGACGATGTCCGTGGCGCCGAACTCGCGGGCCAGGGCCTGACGATCGGCGTGCCGGCTGAACGCGATGACCCTCTCGGCGCCGAGCTGCCGGGCGGCCAGCACCGCGAGCAGCCCGACCGCGCCGTCGCCGACGACCGCGACCGTCCGGCCCGGGCCGGCCTGGGCCGCGACGGCGGCGAACCAGCCGGTGCCGAGGACGTCGGAGGCGGCCAGCAGCGAGGGGACGAGATCCGGGTCGGGCCGGCCGGGGGTGGCGACGAGGGTGCCGTCGGCGAGCGGGACGCGGGCCAGCTCGGCCTGGGTGCCGATGGTGCCCATGAGGACCCGGTGCACGCAGTACGCCTGGTACCCGGCCCGGCAGATCTCGCAGGTGTTGTCGGAGGCCCAGAACGAGCCGACGACGAAGTCGCCCGGCGCGACGGTGCGCACGTCGGCGCCGACCTCCTCGACGACGCCGACGTACTCGTGTCCCATCACCTGGTGGTCGACCGGCTCGGCGCCGCGGTAGGGCCACAGGTCGCTGCCGCAGACGCAGGTGGCGCTCAGCCGGACGATCGCATCGGTCGGCTCCAGGATGGTGGGGTCGGCGCGTTCCTCGACCCGGACGTCCCCGGGTCCGTACATGACTACTTGACGCATGACATCGAGTCCACCCGATCGCCGGCCGGGCAGGAAGTCACTGACGATGGGTGTACCAGCAGGGCACCCATCAGAGGCCTCGACCGGCCTAGGCTCGGGGTGTGGACAATCGGCAGGAGGTGCGCGAGTTCCTCACCACCCGTCGCGCGCGTCTCACCCCTGACCAGGCCGGTCTCCCGGCCACGGGCCGCCGGCGGGTGCCCGGGCTGCGCCGCAGCGAGGTCGCGGCCGTCGCCGGGCTCAGCGTCGAGTACTACGCGCGGCTGGAGCGCGGCCAGATCGCCGGCGCGTCGTCCGGGGTGCTCGAGGCGCTCGCCCGGGCGCTGCAGCTCGACGACACCGAACGGGCCCACCTGTTCGACCTCGCCCGCGCCGCCGACGGCGTGCCCACGTCGGGGCGGGCCCGTCGCCGCGTGCCGGCCAGGGCGGCGTCCCGCACGAGCCTGCAGTGGACGCTCGACGCGATCAAGGACGGCGTGGCGTTCGTCCGCGACCCGCACCAGAACCTGCTCGCCGCCAACGCGCTCGGCCGCGCGTTCTACTCACCGGTCATCGGCGACGGGGGACGCACGCCCAACCTCGCGCGCTTCCAGTTCCTCGACCCCGCCGCCCGCGACTTCTACCCGGACTGGGAGCTGTTCGCCGAGATGTGTGTGGGCATCATGCGGGCCGAGGCCGGCCGCGACCCGCACGACCGCGGGCTGCAGGACCTCGTCGGCGAGCTCTCCACCCGCAGCGAGACCTTCCGCCGCCTCTGGGCCGGCCACGACGTCCGCACCCACGGCGCCGGCACCAAGCGGTTCCGCCATCCGCTCGTCGGCGAGCTCACCCTCGCCTACGAGGAGCTGGCCATCACCGCCGAGCCGGGCCTCGTGCTCCTCGTCTACACCGCCGAGCCCGGCTCCCCGTCCGCCGAACGGCTCCAGCTGCTCGCCTCCTGGGCGGCGGGCGCCACCGCGACCACCTGACGCGGCGAGCGGGTCGGTCAGGCCGAGCAGGACGACGAAGGCGAGCGCGGGCAGCGCGGCCAGGGGGAGCAGGGCGTGGGCGAGGCCGACGCTGTCGGCCAGGGCGCCGATGCCCGGCGTGGCCAGCCCGCCGGCCGAGACGGCCAGCCCCAGCGTGACGCCGCTGGCGGTGCCGACGTGCCGGGGCAGGTAGTCCTGCCCGAGGCTGACGTGCAGCGAGAACGGCACGTACAGCACGAGCGACGCCAGCGCGACGAGCACGAACGCGGCCGGTCCGGGGACCAGCAGCATGCCGGCGACCACCGGGCCGGCGACGAGGTAGGCCCAGCGCAGGATCGTCGTGCGCGGCCAACGACGCGCGAGGTACCCGCCGATGGCCGTCCCGAACGCCCCGCCGAGATAGAAGACGACCAGCGCGGCGGCCGCGACGGTGGTGCCGGCGCCGCGGTGCTGGTGCATGAACAGGACGAGGAACGAGCCCGTCCCGACGAACACGACGGACCGGCACGCGATCGCCACCGACATGCGGGCGAACGAGCGCCAGTCGTCGCGGCCCGCCCGCGCTCGCGCCACCCGAGGGCCGGCCGACGCGGGGGCGTGGCCGCGGCCGATCAGGGCGACGGCGACGAGGCCGGTGATCGCCGGGATCGCGAGCAGCGGGCCGGCCCGCAGGCCGAGCAGGCCGACCGTCGCGGCGACGACGAGCGGGGCGAACGCGAAGCCGAGGTTCCCGCCGAGGGAGAACCAGGACATGACGACGTGGTCGTCGCCGCTGAGCTCCCGGGCGCGCCCGGCGCCGGCGGGGTGGAACGCGGCCACGCCGACGCCCGAGACGGCCGCCGCGACCGCCGTGGGCCAGAGCGCCTCCGACACGGCGACGGCGGCGAGGCCGGCTCCGGCGACGGCGACGCTCACCGGGATCAACCACGGCATCCGCCACCGATCGCCCAGCGCCCCGAACAGCGGCTGCACGACGGAGGACGACAGCGAGAAGGCCAGCACGACGCCCGCGGCGGCGGCATGGGTGTACCCGCGTTCCAGCACGAGGAAGGGAACGAGGGCGGCCATCGCGCCCTGGTGGAAGTCGACCGTCAGGTGCGCGTACGCCAGCAGGCGCGCACCGCGGCGGGACTCGGGGGACGTCATACCTCCAGCGTCACCGGGCCCGCGGCGGCGCGCTTTCACTAGACTGACGAGTGATGTCAGGAATCCGCCACGTCCCCGTCGCACCGACCGAGACCCGCCACCTCTCGGCCGGCGACGAGGTCACTCCGCATCGTCACGACGACCACCAGCTCATCTGCGCCAGCTCCGGCGTGCTGGAGGTGATCGTGGCCGACGGCACGTGGTACACGCCGTCGGTCCGCGCCGTCTGGGTGCCCGGCGGCACGATCCATCACTGGCAGGTGCACGGCGCCACCACCGTGCACCTGGTCGGCGTCCCCGCCGGGCTCATGCCGCCCGCCGGGCACGTCCCGTCGCTGGTACCGGTGTCGCCGCTGGTCCGCGAGCTGATGATCGCCTGCTCCCGGAACGGGCCGGCCACCACCCCGGCCGCCCGCCGGCTGCTGCGCGTCCTCGTCGACCACGTCGAGCCGGCGCCGGAGCCGCCGACCATGCTCCCGGTGCTGCGCGATCCGCGGCTGCGCGACGTGCAGGCCGTCATCGAGGCCGACCTCACCACGTCGCCGGCCCTGGCCGCGCTGGGCCGTCGCGTCGGAGCGAGCGAGCGCACCCTCTCGCGGCTCTTCCACGACGAGGTGGGCATGAGCTTCGCCGTCTGGCGCCACCAGCTGCGGCTGCACCGCGCCGTCCTCATGCTCGCCCGCGGCGACACCGTCACCCGCGTGGCCGCCGCGTGCGGCTACTCGTCCGCCAGCGCGTTCATCACCGCGTTCCGCGCCGCGTTCGGGCGTACCCCGGGAGCCCTGTACCGCTAGGGCCGCTCGATACAGTGCCGCCAACCGACGATAAGGGGTGGGCATGATCCGGAAGGTGCTCGTGGCCAACCGCGGCGAGATCGCGATCCGTGCGTTCCGTGCCGCGTACGAGCTGGGCGTTCGCACCGTCGCGGTGTTCCCGCACGAGGACCGCAACTCGCTGCACCGGCTGAAGGCCGACGAGGCGTACGAGATCGGCGAGCCGGGGCACCCCGTGCGGGCCTACCTGTCGGTGAGCGAGATCGTGCGGGCGGCGACGGAGTCCGGCGCCGACGCGGTGTACCCGGGCTACGGGTTCCTCTCCGAGAACGCCGGCCTGGCGCAGGCGTGCGCCGAGGCGGGCATCACGTTCATCGGGCCGCCGGCCGAGCTGCTCCGGCTGACGGGCAACAAGGCGCACGCCGTGGCGGCGGCCCGCGAGGCCGACGTCCCGGTGCTGCGGTCGTCGGCGCCGTCGCCGGACCGCGAGGAGCTGCTGGCGGCCGCGCAGGAGATCGGGTTCCCGCTGTTCGTCAAGGCCGTCGCCGGTGGCGGCGGCCGGGGCATGCGCCAGGTCAACGACGCCGCGCAGCTGCCCGAGGCGCTCGACACCGCGGCCCGCGAGGCCGCGGCGGCGTTCGGCGACCCCACGCTCTTCCTCGAGCAGGCCGTGGTGAGCCCGCGGCACATCGAGGTGCAGATCCTCGCCGACGGGCAGGGCGACGTCATCCACCTGTTCGAGCGCGACTGCTCGGTGCAGCGGCGGCACCAGAAGGTGGTCGAGCTGGCGCCCGCGCCGAACCTCGACCCCGCCCTGCGCGACCGCATCTGCGCCGACGCCGTCCGGTTCGCCCGGCACATCGGCTACCGCAACGCCGGGACCGTCGAGTTCCTGCTCGACCCCGCGGGCCGGCACGTGTTCATCGAGATGAACCCGCGCATCCAGGTCGAGCACACGGTGACCGAGGAGGTCACCGACGTCGACCTGGTGCAGGCGCAGTTCCGCATCGCCGCGGGGGAGCGGCTGGCCGAGCTCGGCCTCGCTCAGGACACCATCACCGTGCGGGGCGCGGCGCTGCAGTGCCGCATCACCACCGAGGACCCCTCCGACGGCTTCCAGCCCGACACCGGCACCATCAGCGCGTACCGCTCGCCGGGCGGCTCGGGCATCAGGCTCGACGGCGGCACCACCCACGCCGGCAGCGAGATCAGCCCGCACTTCGACTCCATGCTGGTGAAGCTGACCTGCCGGGGCCGCGACTTCGACGCCGCCGCGGCGCGGGCCCGCCGGGCGCTGGCCGAGTTCCGCATCCGCGGCGTCCGCACCAACATCCCGTTCCTGCAGGCCGTGCTCGACGATCCCGACTTCCGGGCCGGCGGGGTCACGACGTCGTTCATCGACGAGCACCCGCACCTGCTGGCCGGCCGGGTGTCGGCCGACCGCGGCACCCGGCTGCTCAGCTACCTCGCCGACGTCACCGTGAACCGGCCGCACGGCGAGCCGCCGCTCGCCGCCGAGCCCGCGCTGAAGCTGCCGCCGGCGCCCACCGGGCCGCCGCCGGCCGGCTCCAAGCAGCGGCTGGACGAGTTGGGGCCGGACGGCTTCGCCGCCTGGCTGCGCTCGTCGCCGTCGCTGCACGTCACCGACACCACGTTCCGCGACGCGCACCAGTCGCTGCTGGCCACCCGGGTGCGCACGAAGGACCTGGTCGCGGCCGCGCCGGTGGTCGCGCACACGGTGCCCGAGCTGCTCTCGCTGGAGTGCTGGGGCGGCGCCACCTACGACGTCGCGCTGCGGTTCCTGGCCGAGGACCCGTGGGAGCGGCTGGCGGCGCTGCGCCGGGCGGTGCCGAACATCTGCCTGCAGATGCTGCTCCGCGGCCGCAACACCGTCGGCTACACGCCGTACCCCGTCGACGTCACGACGGCCTTCGTGCAGGAGGCCGCCGCCACCGGGGTGGACATCTTCCGCATCTTCGACGCGCTCAACAACGTCGAGCCGATGCGCCCCGCCATCGACGCCGTCCGCGAGACCGGGACGGCGGTCGCCGAGGTCGCGATGTGTTACACGGCCGACCTCAGCGACCCCGGCGAGACGCAGTACACCCTCGACTACTACCTGCGGCTGGCCGAGCAGATCGTCGCCGCGGGCGCGCACGTGCTGGCGATCAAGGACATGGCCGGGCTGCTCCGCCCGCCCGCCGCCACGCGGCTGGTGACGGCCCTGCGCCGCGAGTTCGAGCTGCCGGTGCACCTGCACACCCACGACACCGCCGGCGGGCAGCTGGCCACGTACCTCGCCGCCGCCGAGGCCGGGGTCGACGCCGTCGACGGCGCCGTCGCGTCCATGGCCGGCACGACGTCGCAGCCCTCGCTGTCGGCCATCGTCGCCGCGGCCGAGGCGTCGGACCGTCCGACCGAGCTCGACCTGCGCGCCGTCGGCGACCTCGAACCGTACTGGCAGGGCGTCCGCACGCTGTACGCGCCGTTCGAGTCCGGGCTGGGCGCGCCCACGGGCCGCGTCTACCACCACGAGATCCCCGGTGGGCAGCTGTCCAACCTGCGCACCCAGGCGGTCGCGCTCGGGCTGGGCGACCGGTTCGAGGAGATCGAGGACCTGTACGCCGCCGCCGACCGCATCCTCGGCCGCCTGGTCAAGGTGACGCCGTCGTCGAAGGTGGTCGGCGACCTCGCGCTGCACCTCGTCGGCGCCGGGGTGTCGCCCGACGACTTCGCCGCCTCGCCCGACGCGTACGACATCCCCGACTCCGTCATCCGGTTCCTGCACGGCGAGCTGGGCGACCCGCCCGGCGGCTGGCCCGAGCCCTTCCGCACCAAGGCGCTGGCCGGCCGCCCGTACACGCCCGTCGCCGCCGACCTCTCCGACGACGACCGCGCCGGACTGGCCGCCGACCGGCGCGACACCCTGAACCGGCTGCTGTTCCCCGGGCCGGCGCGCGAGCACCAGGCGCACCGCGAGGCCTACGGCGACACCAGCGTGCTGTCGACCCGCGAGTTCTTCTACGGCCTGCGCGCCAACCAGGAGTACCCCGTCGACCTCGAGCCCGGCGTGCGGCTGCTGATCGAGCTGCAGGCCATCGGCGAGGCCGACGAACGCGGCGTGCGCACCGTCATGGCGACGCTGAACGGCCAGCTCCGGCCGCTGCAGATCCGCGACCGCTCGATCGTCTCCGACCACACGCCCGCCGAGAAGGCCGACCCGGCGAACCCGCGCCACGTCGCGGCGCCCTTCGCCGGCGTCGTCACCCTCACCGTCGCCGAGGGCGACGTCGTCGAGGCCGGCGGCACCGTCGCCACCATCGAGGCGATGAAGATGGAGGCGGCCATCACCGCCGGCCAGGCCGGCACCGTCCGCCGGCTCGCCGTCAGCGCCGTCCGGCGGGTCGAGGCGGGTGACCTCATCCTGGAGCTGGGCTGAGCCCGGCGCGCGGCGCCGTCGACCGTCGCGCGGCGACGGCCCGCGGCGACCTCCCGCGCGACGCCTGATGTCGCGGCGCGCGGTTTGGCCGGCGCCGTATCGGGTATCGCCGGGTGGGGCCGGCCGGAGCACTCTGGCCGGCCCCACCACGCGCGAGTTCGTCCCCGGGCGCGGCTAGGTCCGGCCGGTCGAGATCAGGCGCCGGACGCGATCGGTGAGCTCGACCTCGTACGGCAGGCGCCGCAGCTGGTCGGCGGTGACCACGACGCCGCGGCCGCGGGCCAGCTCGGCGAGCCAGTCCCAGGGGTGGTCCTCGCCGGTGCCGTCCTCGTCGGGGAGCACGACGTTCAGGACGTCCTGCGTGAGGGATTCCTCCGTGTACGACGTCCAGATCGGGGCCGGCGAGTTCCAGCCGGCCGTGAACCCGAGGTCGCCGCGGAGAACGACCCGCCGCGCGCCCTCGAGCTCGACGAACTCGCTCACGGAGAAGCTCACGGTGCGGCCGTCGTCCGAGGTCTGGTGGAGGTCGCAGGTGGCGCCGAGGGCGACCGGCAGGTGCGTCATCGCGACTCCAGGGGGACGAGAGCTCCCATTCTGCCGACCAGGCGCCGAACCACGACAGTCGGTGTCGTGATTTGGTAGAACGTCCCTGTGCGCGCCGACCGGTTGGTGTCGCTGGTGCTGCTGCTGCGCCAGCGCGGACGGCTGTCCGCGGCCACGTTGGCCCACGAGCTGGAGGTGTCCACGCGCACCGTCCTGCGCGACATCGAGGCGCTGTCGGCGGCCGGGGTGCCGGTGTACGCCGAACGCGGCCGGCACGGTGGCTTCGCGCTGCTGCCGGGGTTCCGGACCGAGCTCACCGGGCTCAACCACGACGAGGCGCTGTCGTTGCTGGTCGCCGGGCTGGGGCGGGGCGAGCAGGTGTTCGGGCTCGGTTCGGCGCTGGCGTCGGCCATGCGCAAGGTGGTCGACGCGCTGCCGGAGGGGTCCCAGGCGACGGCGAGCGACGCGGCCCGGCGGATGCTGATCGAGCCCGAGACGGACCTGCTGGCCCGCCGGGCGGCCGTCGACGAGGTGCCCGGCGACGTCGCGGCCGAGGTCCGGCGCGCGGTGTTCGCCGGGCACAAGCTGCGCCTACACTACGCGGCGGCGGGCCGGCCGCCGGCGTGGCGGACGGTCGACCCGATCGGGCTGGTCACCGTCCGCGACCGCGGGTATCTGCTGGCCACGAGATCGGGCGAGGACCGCACCTACCGGCTGTCGCGGGTGCTGGCGGCCGAGGAGCTGCCCGAACCGGCGGAGCGTCCTGACCACGTCGACCTCGACCGGATCTGGCGCGACCGCAGCACCCGCTTCCGCGCCGGCGGCGACCAGGTCGCCGTCGAGCTGCGACTGCGGCCGTCGCGGCGGGAAGAGCTGGCCGGCACCGCACTGGCTGTCCTGGCCGAGGCGGCCGAGGCGGATGGCGTGGGCGGTGCGGGCGGCGCGGATGGCGCGGATGGAGCGGATGGCGCGGGCGGCTGGCTGCGGATGACGGTGACGTTCCAGGACGCCCGGCACGCCGAGTGGGCGCTGTGGCAGCTCGCGACGGACGCCGAGGCGCTGGCGCCGCCGTCGCTGCGCACCGCGTTGCGCGACCGCGCCCTCGCGCTCGCCGCCCGCTACGACACGCCACCCTGAGTGGGCAGCGTCTGGGTGCCGACGACCTTGAGCAGCCGTGGCTTGTGGTGTTCTCGTCGCCCGTTACGGCGCGTCGTTGTGAGCGGGCCGTGTCTGGGTGCCGACGGCGGCGACCAGCAGTAGCTCGGGGGTGCTCTCGTCGCCCGCTACGGCGCGTGTTGTGAGCGGGCAGTGTCCGGGTGCCGACGGCGGCGAGCTGCCGTTGCTTGTGGTGCTCTCTCCGCCCGCTACGGCACGCCATCATGCGGGCAGCGTCTGGACGCCGACGACGGCGTGCAGCCGTAGCTTGTGGTGCTCTCTCCGCCCGTTACGGCGCGTCGTCGTGAGCGGGCAGCGTCAGGGTGTCGCCCTGAGCGGCCAGCGTCTGGGCGCCGACGACCGCGAGCAGCCGTAACTTGTCGTAGCTCTCGCTGCCCGGAACGGCGGTGTAGACGAGCAGACGGTGCGACTGGTCCGGGTCGAGCAGCGTCTGGCAGGTGAGCTCCAGCAGGCCGACCTCGGGGTGCACGAAGCGCTTGACCTCGCTGGGGCGCACGCCGATCTCGTGCTCGTCCCAGAGCCTCCGGAACTCGTCGCTGCGTGCGAGCAGCCGCTCGGCGATGCGCGCCGCTCTCGACTCGGGGCCGCGCAGCGTGACGACGCCGCGCAGGCCGGAGGCGAACGCCCGGGAGAGCTGCTCGTGGTCGCCGGGTGCGTACCGGTCGCGGGCGGCGGGGTCGGTGAACCAGCGGTAGCCGAAGCTGCGGGCCGGCCCGGTGTACCGGGTGGCGTCGCCGGTGAGCGCGACCCCGAGCGGCGTCTGGCGCAGGGTCTCGGCCAGCTCGGTGATGATCTCCGCGGGGGTGTCGGCGAGGCGGTCGAGGGTGCGCAGCAGGCCGGGGCTGATGTGCTCGCTGGCCGGCCCGCGTACCGGCGGGTGGTGCCCAGCGAGCCGGAACAGGTGGTCGCGCTCGTCGAGCGACAGGTGCAGGCCCTGCGCGATGGACGCGATCAGCTGCTCGGACGGATGCGGGCCGCGCTCCCGTTCGAGCCGGGCGTAGTAGTCGGCCGACAGATGGCAGAGCGCGGCCACCTCCTCGCGCCTCAGTCCGCTGGTCCGGCGGCGCCGTCCCCGCGGGAGACCGACGTCCTCGGGCTGCAGCGCCTCGCGGCGGCTGCGGAGGAACGCCGCCAGCCCGGCGCGGTCGATCAGCATGCGACCTTTTCTACCGCCTGCGCGGCGCCGTAACCACGGATCGTCAGGCCGTGGCTCAGATCGTGCCGGGCTCGCAGCATGAGGAGGACACCGACGAAGGAGAACTGCTCATGGCGCGCACGATCGACCTCGCGATCCCCGACCAGTCCGGCCGGCTCGCCGTCGTCACCGGCGCGAGCGACGGCATCGGCCTGGTCATCGCGACGCGGCTCGCCGGCGCAGGCGCGGAGGTGATCATGCCGGTGCGCGACGCGGCGAAGGGGGAGCGGGCCGCCGGACGCATTCGCGACCGGGTGCCGGGCGTGAAGGTCAGCACCCGGGCCCTCGACCTGTCATCACTGGATTCGGTGACGTCCATAGTTGACCGTCTCGTCGAGGAGGGCCGCCCAATCAACCTGTTGATCAACAATGCCGGTGTCATGACGCCGCCCAGCCGGCAGGTGACGGCGGACGGGTTCGAGCTGCAGTTCGGCACCAACCACGTCGGGCACTTCGCGCTGACTCTGGGGTTGCTGCCGTTGCTGCGGCAGGGTCGGGCCCGCGTCACGCACCAGACCAGCGTCGCCGCGCGCAGCGGCGCGATCAACTGGGACGACCTCGACTGGGAACGCGGCTACGACGCGCGCAAGGCCTACGCTCAGTCGAAGATCGCCGTCGGCCTGTTCGCGCACGAGCTCGACCGGCGCAGCGCGGCCGCGGGCTGGGGCATCAGCAGCAACCTGGCCCATCCCGGGGTCTCGCCGACGAACCTGCTCGCCGCGCAGCCCGGCATGGGGCGACGGCGCGACACCAGCTCGGTCCGGCTGATCCGGGTGCTGTCGCGGCTCGGCCTCACCGGCACCGTCGAGAGCGCGGCGCTGCCGGCGCTGCTGGCCGCGACCGGTCCCGGCGCGCGGGGGAGCGAGTTCTACGGTCCGCGGCGACGCGGTGGCCTCGGCGGCGCGCCCGCCCGGCAGGACCTGTGGGCGCCGCTGCGCGACCCCGACGACGCCCGCCGACTGTGGGACGTGTCCGAGGCGCTGGTGGGGGCGCGGTTCCCGGTCTGACTGAGGGACGTGTCCGAGTGGCTGGTGGGGGCGCGGTTCCCGGTCTGACTGTGGGACGTGTCCGAGGCGCCGGCGGGGGCACGGCTCCCGGTCTGACTGTGGGACGTGTCCGAGGCGCCGGCGGGGGCACGGCTCCCGGTCTGACTGGGGAGGCGTCCGAGGCGCCGGCTGGGGCACGGCTCCCGGTCTGACTGGGGAGGCGTCCGAGGCGCCGGCTGGGGCACGGCTCCCCGTCTGAGCCGCGGAGGTCCGCGCGCGGCCGCCTGCGTAGAGTTCTGCGTCATGGGCGACGACGTGGCACGGCGCGAGGAGCGGGCGCTGGAACGGGTGTCCGACGCCGACCGGGAGCGGGCCGCCGAGTTCGTCCGCACGGCCCTCGGCGACGGTCGCATCGGGCTCGAGGAGATCGACGAGCGGCTCGGCGCGGTCCTGGGGGCACGCACCCGTGGCGATCTCGAGGCGGCGCTGGTGCACCTGCCCGGCGCCGACGCCGTCCTGGCCGCGGCCGAGCCCGTTTCTGCGACGAGGCCTGCCGGTGAGCCCGTCACGATCACCGGGACGCACGCCCGCATGCAGCGCTCCGGTCGGTGGGATGTGCCGACGCACCTCGTCGTCACGCTGGTGCACTCGTCGCTGGTGCTCGACCTGACCGAGGTGGTCCTGCCCGGGCCGCAGCTGCTGATCGACGCCGACCTCACGCACAGCCGGCTCCGGCTGATCGTCCCGGACGACGTCCGGGTCGAGGCCACCGACCTGGATGAGCACGGCTCGAAGCTGCGTTTCGAACCGGCCCGGAACGATATCCCGGCCCGCGCTGTCGTCCGGGTGACCGGCCGGCTGCAGTGGAGCCGGGTCACCGCAGTCGCGCCCGGACGGCGCCGGCGCCGGCTGCGGCGCAGGGCCTGACTCTCCGCAGAGCCCGGACGCCTCACCGGGCCCGGACAGCGCCGGCTGCGGCGCAGAGCCCGCCGCTCACAGCACGGCGGCGAGCTTGGCCAGCGTCTGCTCCAGCCCGAGCCGTGACCCGGCCACGACGCCGGCGTCCGCGTAGCCGCGC
This sequence comes from Jiangella alba, assembly GCF_900106035.1. Taxonomy (GTDB): domain Bacteria; phylum Actinomycetota; class Actinomycetes; order Jiangellales; family Jiangellaceae; genus Jiangella; species Jiangella alba. The sequence goes on along the minus strand of NZ_FNUC01000003.1, from coordinate 2,954,596 downwards.
TCGGTGACGGTGAGCTCCGTCCCGCCGTCCGACGTCTCCAGTGTCAGCTCGTGCGGCACGCCGGCCTCGGGGATGCCGTCGGGCAGCCCGAGCGACGACGGCGGGACCGGCCGGCCGGATGCGTCGGAGAAGCGCAGGACGTACTCGAGCCGGTGCGGCCGCTCGACCACCCCGTACGTCCAGGTGGTGTACAGCTCGACGCCGCCGGGGGAGCGCATGGCGACCAGCGAGACGCCGCCCGGGCGCACGTCCATGCGCGCGACCGGTGCGGTGAAACCGTCCGGGCCCCACCAGCGCCTCACCAGGTCCGGCTCGGTCAGGGCGGCCCACACCCGGGCGGGCGGCGCGTCGTACCGGCGGGTGACGGTGAGGTCCATCATCGCGTCGCCCCGAGGAGCTGGTCGAGCAGGTCGTGCGACTCGCGGATGCCGGTCTCCATGCCTGTCGGGATCCAGCCGTCGCGGTCGGCCACCGACTGGAACAGCGCGACGTTGAGGTAGCGGGTGCCGCCGTCGCCGTCGGGCTCGAAGGTGTCGGTGACGAGCTGCAGGTGTCCCGGCCCGCCCATCTCGAACTGCAGCGTCGACACGATCAGCGAGCCGGGGACGACGTCGTGGTAGACGCCGCGGAAGGTGTACGGCGTCGAGGGGCCCTCGCGGTGCCGGGTGACGAACCGCCAGCTGCCGCCGCGGCGCACGTCCATCTCCTCGACGGTGGTGTCGAACCGGCGCGAGCCCCACCAGCGCGGGATCAGCGCCGGGTCGGTCATCGCGGCGAAGACGGCGTCGGGCGGCGCGGCGAAGCCCCTGGTGACGACGATGTCCTGCCGTCCTGGCTCGAAGAGCACCTCAGTCGTGCGTGGCATCGTCCTGCCTCCCTCGGATCCGGTCGATCTCCTGCTCGAGGCGGCCCAGGGAGTCTTCCCAGACCGCGCGGTACTGCTCGATCCAGCCGCTCGCGCGCTCCAGCGGCGCGGCCTCCAGCCGGCAGGGACGCCACTGGCCCTGCCGGGTGCGGCTGATCAGCCCGGCCCGCTCCAGCACCTTGAGATGCTTGGAGACCGCCTGGGCACTGATGTCGAACGGCCGGCCGAGCTCGGTGACGGGCGCCGGCCCTTCGGCCAGCCGGGCGAGGATGGCGCGCCGGGTCGGGTCGGCGAGCGCGCCGAAGACCAGGCTCAGGCCGTCGTCGTCCATCCGTCCTCCGATACGCAACCGATTGGTTGATAAGCCGATTGGTTGAGTATCGGCCTGCGGTGGCCGACGTGTCAACCGGCCGACCTTGTCGGTGGCGGCGGCGATGATGGGCCGACCAGACGCACGAACCGGGAGCCGCCCATGCCGCACGACACCTCACCCATCCAGGAGTTCTGGAACACCGCCGCCGCTGAGTTCGACGCCGAGAACGACCACGGGCTGCGCGACCCGGTGACGCGCACGGCGTGGGCGCGCCGGCTGGCGTCCTGGGCGCCGTCCGCGCCGGGCGACCCGCTCGACGCGCTCGACGCCGGGTGCGGCACGGGGTCGCTGTCGCTGCTGCTGGCGGAGCTGGGGCATCGGGTCACCGGGGTCGACCTCGCACCGGCCATGGTGCGGCTGGCCGAGGCGAAGCTCGCCGCGGCCGGGCTGCCGGGCCGGTTCCTGACCGGCGACGCTGGCCGCCCGCCGCTGGGGGACCAGGCCTTCGACGTCGTGCTGGCCCGGCACGTCGTGTGGACGCTGCCCGACCCGGCCGCGGCGCTGCGCGACTGGACCGGCCGGCTGCGCCCAGGCGGCACGCTCATCCTCGTCGAGGGCCGGTGGGCGGCGGCCGGCCCCGTGACCGCCTACGTCGACGGTGCCGAGCCACTGCCGTGGGACGGCGGCGTGCGCGCGGCCGACCTCGTCGACGCGGTGCGCCCGCTGGTCGCCGAGCTGCGGGTCGAGGACCTCACCGGCGAGCCCGAGCTGTGGGGCCGCGCCGTCGACGACGAGCGGTACGCGCTGGTCGCGACGGTGTGACGCGGCCGGTCAGGGGCGGTCGACGAACTCGGCAGCGAGGAGGTCCATGAGCAGGCCGTCGTGCCAGGTGCCGTCCGGGCCGCGCTCGTACTGGCGCATCACGCCCACCGGCCGGAAGCCGACTTTCGCGTAGCAGGCGATGGCCACGGCGTTGTCGGCCGCCGGGTCGATGACGAGGCGGTGGTAGCCGTGGTCGCGGATCAGGTGGCGGGCGAGGGTACGGACGGCGTCGGTGCCGAGGCCGCGGCCGTGGTGCGCCGGGTCGACGTAGATGTCGATGCCGGCGTGCCGGTACTGCGGGTCCTGCTCGGCCGACCACTGCACGGCGCCGACCACCTCGCCGCGGGGTGCCGGGCTGGCGGTCGCCGCGCCGCTGGTGGGTGGGCCGCCGACCTCGATGACGTACAGGTGGAGGTCGTCGTCGGTGAGGTCGGCGGCGAGCTCGGCGGGAAGGTCGTCGCCGCCCCAGCGGTGGTGTACCTCGGGCGTCGACCGGATGGCCACCAACCGCTCGACGTCGGCGGGCGCGGCGGGGCGCAGCGTGACCAGCGCGCCCCGGAGCAGCGTCATGCCGGGACCATACCGTCGCCGGAAACCTGCGGGCCAACGCATTTCGCCGGCCGGCCGGCGTGACATCACCCCGCCGGCCGGAGGCCCAAACGCCAGCCGGGCGGGGGTCGCGACGCCCGGCTGGGCGGGAGTCGCAACACCGGGCCGGTGGGCCGCACCCGGCCGGGCGGGAGTTACAGCACCCGGCTGGGCGGGGTTACAGGAGCCGGCTGGGCGGGGGTCACGACAACTAGCCGGGTGTGGGTCGCAGCACCCGGCTGGGCGGGGTCGCAACACCGGGCCGGGCGGGGTCACGACACCAAGCGGGCGGGGTCACGACACCAAGCGGGCGGGGATCGCAGCACTCGGCTGGGCGGGGTCGCAACACCGGGCCGGGCGGGAGTTACAGCAGCCGGCCGGGCGGGGGTCACGACACCAAGCGGGCGGGGGTCGCAGTACTCGGCTGGGTGGGGATCGCGGCACCTGGCCGCCCGGGAGTTACACCAGGGTGTCCTGATGGACGGCGGACATCGGCTGGTCGCTGAGGTCGTGGCGCAGCGCGTCCGCCGGCCGTTCGGGGTCGACGGGGCGGCGCGAGCGGATCAGCTCCTCGGCCGGGGCGAGGTCGTCGTCCCAGAGGTTGACCTGCATGGCGGCCACCACCCGGCGCCCGGTCAGCCAGAACGCCTGGAACTCCGGGCCCGCGACGTCGCCGTGCAGGACGAGCTGGTCGTAGCCGGAGACACGGCCGGTGAACTGGACGCCGACGCCGTACTGGTCGGTGAACCGCGACGGCAGCCGGTCGTAGGCCGTCGCCCGTCCGAGCATCGCCGCCGCCGCGACCGGCGCGCTGTGCATGGCGTTCGCCCAGTGCTCGATCCGCAGCGGCGCGCCATAGAAGGGACTCGCCGGACGTGCGACGTCGCCGGCGGCGTAGACGTGCGGGTCGGCGGTGCGCAGCGACTCGTCGACGAGGATGCCGTCGCGGCAGCTGAGGCCGGCCCGTTCGGCCAGCTCCACCCGCGGCGAGACGCCGAGGGCGACGACGACCGCGTCGGCCGGCAGCTCGGCGCCGTCGTCGGTGCGCACGGACGTGACCCGGCCGTCGCCGCGGAACGCGACCGCCGACCGGCCCAGCCGCAGGTCGACGCTGTGACTGAGGTGCAGCCCGGCGAAGAACGCACCCAGCTCCGGCCCCACCTCGTCCTGCAGCAGCACCGGCCGCGACTCGAGCACGGTGACGTCGCAGCCGTGCTCGCGGGCCGCGGCCGCCGTCTCCAGCCCGGCCCACCCGCCGCCGACCACGACGATCCGGCCGCCGCCCTGCAGCACCGACGCCAGCCGGCCGGAGTCCTCGACCCAGCGCAGGTGGTGCACGCCGTCGAGGTCGGCGCCCGGCACCGCGAGCCGTCGCGGCGCCGCGCCGGTGGCCAGCAGCAGCGTCGTGTAGTCGACGCGGTCGCCGTCGTCCAGCAGCACCGAGCGGGCGACCCGGTCCAGCGCCGTCACGCGCCGGCCGAGCAGCACCTCGATGTCGCCGTCGGCGAACCAGCGCCCGTCGCGCCGCCGGACCGCCGCCCGGCCGTTCATGCCGAGCTGCGCGCCGGCGGCCAGCGCGGGCCGCGCGGACGTGCCGGCGTTGTCGTCGCCGATCAGCACGATCCGCTCGTCGCAGCCCTGCGCGCGCAGCGCCTGGGCCGCTCGAGCGCCGACCAGGCCGGCGCCGACGATGACGTGGGCAGGTTCACTGCGCATGCGCACCTCCCCGCGATGGAGGAGTGCCGTCGTACAGGACGGGGTTGCGCGGGGTGTCCGGCACCCGCCCGACCTCGACGCCGGGCATCCAGACGCGGTCCTCCTCCTGGTGGTCGTTCACCGGCTCGGTGACGCGGACGTCGGCGTCCAGGTAGATGACGGTCATGACGCGGCGCGGGACGGTGCCGCGGTTGGCGCCCGCGTGGTGGAACGTCCACCCGCGGTGGAAGCTGGCGTCGCCCAGCGCGTACGGCTCGACGACGTCCTCGAACCGCTGCTCGGCGAGCAGCTCCTGCATCCGCGCCTCGGACTCGTCACTGATCGGGAGGTCGCGGCCGTAGGAGAGGTTGTGGCTGCCGCGGGCGAACGCCAGCGGCCCCATCTCGAGCGGGGTCTCCTGCAGCGGCAGCCAGATCGTGCACACGCGGTCGTTGGACAACGGCCAGTAGAACTGGTCGGCGTGCCAGGGCGTGATGCCGCCGCTGGGCTCCTTGTAGAGCGCCTGGTCGTGGTACAGGCGGACGGCGTGTACGCCGAGCAGCCGCGCGGCGATGCCGGCGAGGCGCCTGGAGAAGACCAGATCGCGGACCGTCTCGTTGTGCTCCCAGAGGTTGGTGACCTGCAGGAACGCGCGCTCGTAGGTGTCGCGTTCGGCCAGCGGGAGGTGCTGGGTGTTCAGCCGGAGCACCTCGGACGTGACAGCCGGCTCGACGTGCGCGACGGCCGCGGGGGAGAGCACCCGGGAGAGGTGGGCGAAGCCGTCGCGGGCGAAGTCCGCGGCGGCGGTCTCCGGCAGCGGATACTGCCGGTCGAGCTCGGCACGGACGGCGTCGGCGGTGCTGCTCATGGGCCCTCAACTCCTCTGAGTGACGTCGGTCACGGACCGGAAGTGCCTCAGAGTCTCGCAGTCGCGGGCTGACCCCAGCCACCTGCCGCTTGCCCAAAACCAGTACTCAGTTGCCCCGTCAAGATCGGCTGGACGGCGCTACAGTCGGGCTGTGAACCCGCGTCACGAACGTCCCGGAATCCCGTATGGGACCACGTTCAGCACCTTTGTCCTGCATGAAGAGTCGTTCGACTTCAGCTGGCACTACCATCAGGCGTACGAGCTGGCGTTGATCACTCAGGGGCGTGGCACCCGCTATGTGGGTACCACCGTCGAGCCGTTGCGGACGGGCGATCTGCTGGTGCTGGGGCCGGACCTGCCGCACACCTTCACGTCGGCGCAGGACCCGGACCATCCGGCCGAGGCCGCCTGCGCACAGTTCCCCGCGGACTTCCTCGGCCCGGACTTCTTCGCGCTGCCGCAGTTCGACCAGATCGCGACGCTGCTGGACGCGTCCGTCCACGGCATCGTCTACAGCCCGGCGCCGCCGCCGGTGCGCGACATCCTGGCGACCTTGATGGACCAGCCGGCCGCGCTGCAGACGGCCCGGCTGCTGGAGGCGTTGCACCTGCTCGCGGTCGCGCCGGGCGGCGTGCCGATCACCGGCCCCGGCTACATCTCCGCGCCCGACCCCGCGGTCCGCGAGCGGGTCGACAAGGTGTGCCGGCACCTCGAGCAGGTGCACACGCGGCACGTCGAGCTGACCGAGGTGGCCGGCCTGGTGCACATGGCGCCGACGTCGTTCAGCCGGTTCTTCCGGCGCGCGATGGGCCGGACGCTGACGGAGTACCTGAACCAGTTGCGGGTCGAGACGGCCTGCCGGCTGCTGACCAACACCAACGCGCCGGTCATCGAGATCGCGGCGAGCAGCGGCTACGTGAACCTGTCGAACTTCAACCGCCGCTTCCGCGAGCTCAAGGGCATGTCGCCGCGCGACTACCGCCAGGCGCAGCTGCGGCCCTGACGGCGCGGGCGGTCACCGCCGCAGGAACGCGGTCACCATCGGCAGCACCAGGTCGGGCCGAATGACCCGCATGTGCGTCGTCCCCGGCAGGATGGCCAGCTGCGCGTCCGGCACCAGCTGCTTCATCTCGACGGCGTGCTCGAGGCGGACGAAGTCGGTGTCGCCGACGATGATCAGGACCGGCATGGTGAGCCGGGCCAGTTCGTCGTCGGTCCACCCCTCGAAGTCGTGCACCGCCGGCTGGACCTGGCCCACGGACCGGAAGAAGTCCTCGGTGGACGGCGCCGCCTCCTCGTAGGCGCCGACCATGGCCGCCGACTCCTCCTCGGTCGGCATCCGCGGCGAGTCCAGGTCGAGCTCGGTGATCTCGGGGTAGTAGGCCTCGGACCGCGTCGCCCGGAAGTGCGAGGCCGCCACCACGAGCCGGCCGACCCGGTCCGGTGCCACGACGGCGACGTCGGCGGAGACCAGCCCGCCCAGGCTGTAGCCGAGGAAGTCGGCCTGGTCGATGCCGAGCTGGTCGAGCAGCGCGATCACGTCCTCGGCGCACTGCCGGATGGAGAACGGCCGGTCGCCGAGGGCCGTGTGCCCGTGCCCCTGCAGCTCGATCCCGATCACCTTGCGCTCGGCGGTCAGCGCCGGCAGCAACGCGTCGAAGCTCAGGTGGAACGTGAGCATGCCGCCGTGCAGCATGACCAGCGGCGGACCGGGCCTGTCGGCGCCGAGGATCTCGTAGTAGAGGTCGATGCCGTTCACCGAGGCGTGTGCGGCCTGCGTCATGTCGTTTCCTTCGTCCATCCGTCGATGATCGGCCACGTCGCTACCGGCCCGGTGCGTAGGCCAGCACCACCGTGCCGTTGCCGAGCTCGGTGACCCCCGTCAGCTCCATGGCGGTGGTGCCCAGGCCGGCCAGCAGCGACTCGCCGGACCCGGCGACGAACGGGGAGATGCTCAGGTGCAGCTCGTCGAGCAGACCGGCCTCGACCAGCGCCCGGCTGAACGGGCCGTTGCCGTACTTCACCAGGGTGCCGTCGCCGGCCTCCTTGAGCCGCGCGACCGCGTCGACCGCGTTGCCCGACAGCACCTCGGCGTTCCAGGTGGTCTCGGTGAGCGTGGTGGAGGCGACGTACTTGGGCAGCGCGTTGATCGTGTCGGCGACGTCGCCGGTGCGGGCCGGCCAGGCCTGGGCGAAGCCCTCGTAGGTCGCCCGGCCGAGCACGAGGCCGACTGCCGAGGACAGCAACTGGAGCTGGTAGGCGAAGTGACGGTCGTTGGGGACGACCTCCGACTGCCCGGCCCACCAGGCGTCGCCGGACATCCGCCCGTCGATCGAGAGGTGATCGTATTCGATCAGTTTCCGCATCCCCGGAGTGAATCATCCGGCCGATCGGTCCGTCTTGTATCGAACCGAAGCCGGGATCACAACGCCAGGAACGGAATGCCGGACCTCAACTCGCTCGGTGCGTGGCCGGTCGCCCGGCGCATCGCCCGGGTGAGGTGCGGATGGTCGTAGTAGCCGCAGGCGGTGACGACGTCGGCGATCGACCTGCCCGCCATGAGGAGCTGTGCGGCGTGGCGGGCCTGCTCGATGCTGACGACCTTGCGGTGCGAGAGGCCGACGGCCCGGCGGAACCGGAGCTGCGCTACGCGCTCCGACATTCCGCGGGGCCGTTCCCCGTGCCGGATGTCGGCGACGAGAGGGTCGAAGAGCAGCAGCCCCGCACGCACCAGCCGGCTGACGAAGACGTCGACGTTCTGCACGGTGGGCAGCTCCCACTCGCGGTTGTCCAGCAGGAACCGGTGGCCGGACAGGACCGGCAACAGCGCGTCCCGATGATCGGTCAGGCCGGCGGGCGGGTGCAGCGGCAGGTACGCGCCGAGCCGCAGCTCGACGCCGAAGTACTCCGAACCCTCCTCGCACGTCATCGACGTGCCCACGGTCTCGGGGCCGTGCACGTGCACGGTCACCTGGCCGCCGCGCCGCGCGAACGAGATCAGCGAGGAGGTCTTGACCGCCGAGGCGAACCCGGTGGCGGCGTGGCAGCTCGCCGACCACACCCGCTGCACCAGCGGGAGTTCGCCGGCGACAGCGGTGAAGGTCAGCCCCACGCCGCGCCATCCTAGACCCGGCCGGCCGGCATCGGCGGGGCCGCACCGCCTCCGGCGCGGCCCCGCCGCCGGATCACGCGGCCGGGCTGCCGGCCAGCAGGTCCGCAGCCGCCGCCAGCAGGCCGCGGCCGATGCCGCGGGTGCGGATCGACGCCGGGGGATGGGCGGGGCTCGGCCAGCCGGTGTCGACGGTGACGACGCGGGTGCGCGCGGCCGCGGCCCGCAGCACCTCCCGCTGCCACGGGTACCACTGCGGGTCCCGGGTGACGACGACGGCGAACAGGCCCGACGTGCGCAGCTCGTCGACGGCGGCCGCGGCGGTGGCGTCGTCGGTCACCCGCAGCAGCGTGACCTCCGCTCCGCGCGCCCGTAGCGGCTCGGCCAGCGACCAGTCGAGGTCGCCGGTCGGGATGCTGTTCGGGCTGTGGCACTCGACGACCAGCAGCTTGCCCTCGGTCGCGACGTCGCCGTGCAGCTCGAGGCTGCGTGTGGCGGCCGACGCGGCCAGCGGGTGGTCGCCCGCACCGGTCCCGTCCGGGACGACGACGGCGAGCGCGGCGGTGCGCGCGGCGGCGTCGCGCAGTCGTTCGAGGTCGAGCCGGCCGTCGGCGACGGCGGCGTAGACGGCGCCCGGCAGCGCCGCCAGTACCTCGACGTGCTCGTCGAAGCCGAGCTCGATCGCGTCGGTGCCGGCGATCAGCGCCTGGACCGTCCCCTCGACGATGCCGAGGCCGCCGGCCAGCGGGCCCATCTCCATGGCGTCGCTGACGACGGTGCCGGTGAACCCGAGCCGCTCGCGCAGCAGCGTCCGGGCCAGCGCGGGGCTGATGGTGGCGAACCGGTCCGGGTCGACGGACGGCACGAACAGGTGCCCCGTCATCACCGCGCGGGTCCCGGCCTCGATCCCGGCGCGGAACGGCGGCAGCTCGTGCCGGTCGAGGTGGTCGAGGTCGGAGTCGATCACCGGCAGGTCGTGGTGGGAGTCCATGCCGGTGTTGCCGTGCCCGGGGAAGTGCTTCACGACCGCGGCGACGCCGGCCCGCTGCAGCCCGCGGACCGCGGCCTCGACGTGCCGCGCGACCAGCGCGCTGTCCGAGCCGAACGAGCGCAGCCCGACCACCGGGTTGTCCGGGTTGGTGTTGACGTCGGCGACCGGGCCGAGGTCGGCGGTCAGCCCGCACCGGGCCAGCCGCTCGCCGAGGCTCGCGTACACCTGCTCGGTCGTCTCGATGTCGTCGAGGTGGCCGAGCGCGGCCTGGCCGGGGCCGGAGCCCTCGGTCCAGGGCAGGCGGACGACGTCGCCGCCCTCCTCGTCGGCGGCGATGACGATCGGCCGGCCGGCCGCGGTGCGCAGCCGGTCGGTCAGCGCGCGGGTGGCCGCGTCGTCGCCGGTGATGTTGTTCTCGAACAGCACGACGCCGCCGAGCCCGTCGGCGAGCAGGTGCTCGATGCGGGCCGGTGGCACCGGCCCGGTCCAGCTGGCCAGGATGCAGCCGAGCGCCAGCCGGTGGATCTCCGCCTCGTCGAGCCTGGTGTTCGCAGCGGTCATGGATGTCCCTTCGTCTCAGGTGCGGCGGCCCGGATCGCGTCGACGAGCGCCAGCGTTCCGGCGGCGTCCTCGCCGAGCCGGTGCCGGGCCGCGACGGTGCCGGAGAGCGCCGCGTGGATGTGGGCGAGCTGGTCGGTGAACAGCGGCCGGTCGCTGCCCCAGTGCTCGACCCGGGTGCCCTCGCCGACCAGGTCGAGCTCGAGGGTGTCCTCGGGGCCGGTGGCGTAGGGAGCGGCGATGCGCAGCTCGCCGAGGTCGCCGACGATCCGGGCCGCCGGCGCGTACTCCTGCGTGTAGCTGGTCTCGAAGTGCAGCCGCGCGCCGGTCGCGAAGTCGACGACCGCCGTGGTGGCGAGGTCGACGCCCGACGGCGCCAGTCGCTGGTCCGCGCTGACGACGGTGAACTCGTCGCCGAGCAGCAGCCGGGTCAGCCGCAGGGGGTAGACGCCGAGGTCGAACAGCGCGCCGCCGCCGAGGGCGGCGTCGCCGCGGATGGTTCCGGCGGTGTCCAGCTCCGAGTGGTAGGCCCCGTGCACCTCCCGGACGGTGCCGATGGCGCCGGTCCGGACGAGCTCGAGCACCCGCCGGGTCTGCGGGTGGAACAGGAACGCGAACGCCTCCCAGGCCGGCGCGGCGGCGCGCTGCGCCTCGGCGGCGACGGCACGGGCCTGCGGCAGGTCGGTGGCGAACGGCTTCTCGCACAGCACCGCCTTGCCGGCCCGCAGCGCCGCCGTCGTCCACTCGGCGTGCAGGGCGTTCGGCAGCGCGACGTAGACCGCGTCGACGCCGGGGTCGTCGACCGCCTGCTGGTAGCCGCCGGTGTGCCGGGCGACGCCGTGGCGGGCGGCGAACTCCGCGGCCCGCCGCTCGTCGCGCGAGGCGACCAGCTCGGCCCGGCCGCCGCCCTCGGCGAGCAGGCTGGGCAGGAACTCGCCGGCCGCGATCTGGGCGGTCCCGAGGACGGCCCACCGCACGGCCGTCACGACAGCCACTCCGCGTCGCCGGTCGGCACGGCGCCGACGAGGCGGGCCGTGTACGGGTGCGACGGCTGGTCCAGCACGGCGTCCGTGCGGCCGGACTCGACGATCTTCCCGCGTTCGAGCACCACCAGGTCGTCGGTCATCTGCCGCACGACCGCGAGGTCGTGGGTGATGAACAACAACTGGGTCCCCGACTCGCTGACCTCACGCAACACCTGCAACACCTGTCCTTGGACGGAGACGTCGAGCGCCGCGACGGGTTCGTCGCAGAGCAGCACCTTCGGTGCGATGGCCAGCGAGCGCGCGATGGCGACCCGCTGCCGCTGGCCGCCGGAGAGCGCGACCGGCTTGCGGCTCGCGTACCGCGCCGCCAGCCCGACCCGTTCCAGCAGCTCCTCGACCGACGGCGCCGGCCCGGCCTCGGGGGAGCGGCGGCTCAGGGCCTCGCGCAGGATGAACCCGACCGAGTGCGACCGGTTGAGCGAGGAGTAGGGGTCCTGGAAGACGCACTGCAGCTGCCCGCGCACCCGGCGCAGCTGCTCGCGGCCGAGCGACTGGTACCGGCTGACGTCGGTGCCGAGCAGCTCGATGGTGCCCTCGGTCGGCTCCTCGAGGCCCAGCAGGCAGCGCGCGAGCGTCGTCTTGCCGGACCCGGACTCGCCGACGATGCCGAGGTTGCGGCCGCTGCCGAGGGTGAAGTCGATGCCGTCGACGGCCCACGCCGACCGGTCGCGCTGGTAGCTCTTGCGCAGGCCGGCGACCCGCAGCACGGTCTCGCCGGCGGGGGGCTCCGGCACGGCGGACGGCTCCCAGGCGGCGTGCAGCTCGGCCAGCAGCTCGCCGGCGATCTCCTCGCGTCGCCGGCACGCGCTCGCGTGCTCGTCGGTGACGGCGAGCAGCGGCGGCCGGGCGGTCGTGCACTCCGGCGTCGCCCAGGAGCAGCGGTCGGCGAACGCGCACTGGTGGATGACGGTCTCCGGCGCGGGCACCTGGCCGGGGATGCCGTCGAGCTGGTCGCGGCGGTAGCCGGTCGGCGGCTCGGCCCGGATCAGGCCGACGGTGTAGGGGTGGGCGGGGGCGGCCAGGAAGTCGCCCGGCCGGGCCCGCTCCACCACGCCGCCGGCGTACATGACGTAGACGCGGTCGCTGATCGAGAACGCCACCCGCAGGTCGTGGGTGATCATCAGCACGCCCATGCCGCGTGCCTGCTGCACCGAGCGCAGCAGCCGCAGCACGTCGCGCTGCGTGGTGGCGTCCAGCGCGGTGGTCGGCTCGTCGGCGATCAGCAGCGCCGGGTCCTTGGCCAGCGCGCAGGCCAGCGCGACCCGCTGGCGCATGCCGCCGGACAGCTCGAACGGGTACTTGTCGCCGACCGAGGCGTCGGTGATGCCCACCTCGGCCAGCCGCCGGGCCACCTCGTCGGCGGCCTCGGCGCCGCTGATGCGCCGTCCGGACGAGCGCAGCGTCTCGATCAGGTGGGTGCGGGTGCGGATCAGCGGATTGAGGATGGTGAACGGGTCCTGCAGCAGCATCGCCACCCCGCCGCCGCGGACGGCCCGGACCGCCTCCTCGTCCATGCGGTTGAGGTCCTCGCCCTGGAAGCGCACCTCGCCGCTGACGTGCAGGCCGGTCGGGACGAGCCTGATCGCGGCCCGGGCGGACAGCGACTTGCCCGCACCCGACTCGCCGACCAGGGCGATGGTCTCGCCCCGGCGCAGCTCCAGGTCCAGGCCGGTGACCAGCGGCGGGCCGCCGGGCCAGCGGGTGATGACGAGGTCCTGGACGGCCAGCAGCGGCGGTCCGGACTGCTGGTCGCCGGGGGCCGGCGCGGTCGTCGTGGGGTCAGTCACGTTTGGTCGACTCCTCGCTGACGCGGTCGTAGATCCAGTCGCCGAGCAGCATCACCGCGGCCGCCGTGGCCATGATCAGCAGAGCGGGCGCGAGCGCCGCGTTCGGGTTCTCCGCCAGCAGCGTCCGGTTGTCGGCCAGCATGCGGCCCCACTCCGGCGAGCCGGCCTCGGCGCCGAGGCCCAGGAAGGACAGCGACGACAGCGTGATCAGGCCGTAGACGAACTCCAGCAGCGCGATCGCCACCGCCGTCGGCATGACGTTGGGCAGGATGTGCACCGTCATGATCCGCCAGCGCGACAGCCCGAGCGTCTGACCGGCCTCGATGTAGGGGAGGTGCCGCTCGGACAGCACCGCGGCCCGCACCACGCGGGTGTCGGCCGGGACGGAGAGCAGCACCAGCACCGCGACGGCGAGGTAGTAGCCGCCGCCGAGCACGCCGATCACGACGATCGACACGAGGATCGCCGGCACCGCGTACATGAGGTCGCCGACGCGCAGCACGACCGCCTCGACGACGCCGCCGCGGTAGCCGGCGATGATGCCGAAGACGAGGCTGATCACCGTGGCGGAGACCGCGATGATGAGCGGGCCGATGACGGCGTCGCGGGCGCCGGCCATCACCCGGGAGAGAATGTCGCGGCCGAGGTGGTCGGTGCCGAGCAGATGGTCGGCCGTCGGCCCGATGACGCCGGTCTGCAGCGACTGCGCGGCCGGGTCGTGCGGCGCCAGCAGCGGCCCGAAGACGGCCAGGCCGACCACCAGCACGGCGAAGATCGCGGCCAGCAGCACGCTGACCGGCATCCGCCGGCGACGGCGTTCCGTCCTGGTGCTGCCGATGGCGTCCTGTCCGGCGATGGCGCTCATCCGGTGACCTCCTTGCGCAGCCGCGGGTCGATGGCCAGGTTGACGAGGTCGACGCCGAGGTTGACCAGCGTCACGGTGATGGCGGCGAACGCCACCAGCCCCTGCACCACCGGGATGTCCTTGCTCTGCACCGCCTGCAGCATGAGCGAGCCGACACCCTCCCGGGAGAACGTCACCTCCACCAGGACGGCGCCGCCGAGGGTGTAGGCGAGCAGCAGGCCGGTCGCCGTCACGATCGGCAGGCTGCTGTTCAGCAGCGCGTACCGACGCCAGATCAGCGTCCGGCCCAGCCCGCGCGACCGCGCGAACGTCACGTAGTCCTGGTCGTAGACGCGCAGCGCGGCGGCCCGGGTCTGCCGGGTCACGTAGGCGATCTGGGTGACCGCCAGCGCGAAGGCCGGCAGCACCAGGTGGTGCAGGTGGCCGGTGAACCCGGTGCCGTTGCCGAACACCGGGAACCACTCCAGCGAGACGCCGAACACGTAGAGCAGCAGGACGCCGACGGCGAACGTCGGCGCGCTGCTGCCCAGCAGCGTGAGCATGCTGACCAGCCGGTCGCCGCTGGTGTTGCGCTTGGCCGCGGCGTACATGCCGGCCGGCACCGCGACGACGATCGTCAGCACCAGGCCGGCCACCGCCAGCGCCAGCGTCGGCCCGGCCCGGTCGGCGAGGACGGTCGTCACCGACTGGTCGGTGACGATCGACTCGCCGAAGTTCAGCCGGAACGCGTCCAGCAGCCACTGGCCGTACTGCACCAGGAACGGGTCGTCGAGGTTGTACTTCTCCCGGATGGTGCCGATGATCTCCGGGGTCGACGGCCGGCCCCCGAGCAGCACCTGCTCGGGGGAGCCGGGACTGATGTAGAGCAGGCAGAACACGAAGAACGACGCGATGACCAGCAGCAGCAGGCCGACGCCGAGCCGTCGCAGGATGTACCAGGCGATACTCAAGATCAGGACTCCGCGATCCGGATGCGGGACGCCCAGTTGGCGAACGTCCAGATGCTGAAGTCGCCGTCGATGGTGTACTCGCGGTTCAGCGCCACCGGGAACGGCAGGAACGCGATGCCGACGTAAGCCGCGTCGTCCGCCGCCATGCGCACCAGCTCGGCGCCCGCCTCGACCCGCGCCTGCAGGTCGGGGTCGGTCTCCTGGATCGCCATCAGCTCCTCCGACGCGTCGCTGTGGAAGTTGGCGAAGTTGAACGCGTTCGGCACGGCCTGGCTCTCGGCCATCATGTAGAAGGTGTACGTGAACGGGTCCGGGTAGGTCGGGCCGAAGTAGAACAGCTGCATCCCCAGGTCCTCGTGCCGGTACAGCTCGGCGAAGTACTGGGTGTCGGGCATGCTCTGGTAGGTCAGCTCGATGTTCAGCTCACGCAGGTTCTGCTGGACGGTGGCGAGGATGTCCTGGTCGACGGTCTGCGACGCCTGGAACGGCAGCTCGATGGTCAGGCCGCCGTCGGGGTACGCCGACTGCGCCAGCTCCTCCTTGGCCTTGTCCATGTCGAACTCGTAGGCCGGCACCGAGTCGTACCAGTCGGCGAGCTGCTGCTCGTCGAAGAAGATCTCGAAGATCTCCGGCGGGACCACCCCGCGGGCCGGCTCGGCGTGCCCGTTGAACACCGAGTTCGCGATGCCCTCGCGGTCGATCGCGTAGGCGATGGCGCGGCGCAGGTGGACGTCGTCGAACGGCGGCGCGGTGACGTCGAAGCTGAAGATCTTGGTGTTGCCGCCGGGGCCGTAGCCGATGCGCACGTTCGGGATCTGGTCCCACAGCCGGGCCTGCTCCAGCGGGACGTCCCAGGTGGCGTCGATGGCGCCGGACTCCAGCGCCAGCCGGCGCGACTCGGGGTCGGGGACGACGGAGAACACCAGCTCCTCGACGGCCGGCTGCTCGCCCCAGTAGTGCTCGTTGCGGACCAGCGCGGCGCCGGTGGCGGGGGAGTACTCGCTGGGCAGGTACGGCCCGGTGCCGATCGGGATCACGCCCGGTGTGCCCAGGTTCTCGGCGTTCTCGACGGCGAACTGCTGCTGGATGACCGTCGTCGCGATGGCGCTGGCGTAGCGCCAGTACGGGTCGGGGCGGCTGAGCGTGACGGTGATCTCGTTCGGGCCGGTGGCGGTGACGTCCTGGAAGGCCGTGTAGTAGACGCCGTACGGGCTGGCGACGGCCGGGTCGACGTTGCGCTTCAGGGAGAAGATCACGTCGTCGACGGTGACCGGCGAGCCGTCCCAGAACTTCAGGCCCTCGCGCAGATGGTAGACGTAGGTGGTGTCCGAGGTCTGCTCCCAGGACTCCGCCAGGCCGGGCACCAGCTCGCCCTTGTCGTTCCAGGTGAGCAGGCAGTCGTAGGAGTTGACGACGATGACGCTGGTGGTCGCCAGCAGCGGGTCGTAGCGGCCCTGGCCGGCGGCGATACCGACGGTGAACGACGAGATGTCGCCGTCCGCCGCGGCCGGGAAGTCGGCCGAGAGCTCGTTGCCGCTGCTGCCGCCGGCATCGTCGCCGCCGCCGTCGTCCGACGGGCTCTTCCCGGCGCAGGCGCCGGCGAGGGCGACGGCGAGCAGCGGGACGAGACAGCGGAACAGCCGGGTACGGGTCGAGCGGGTCGAGCGCGTCGCCGTGCGAGTCATGACGCCTCCGTCTGGATATGGGCGCGGTCCACCAGGGACCAGCGTGGCTGCTGAAGGCCGCGGATGGGCGGTAGCCGAGTGGCCCAGTCCACACGTAAGGTGGCCTAGTCCACTCACCAAAATTGCAGAGCGCGAGGGGACTGTCAAGATGTGGGAGAAAAGTGGACTAGGCCACTTTGTGGTACGGTTCCGGCCATCCGATCCGCTCACCCGACCTTCATGAGAGGCAGCGCCGATGTCCCCTCACCACCTTTCGAGCCGCGGCCAGCGCGTCGTCTTCCCCGGTCCGGGCAAGGTCGAGCTGGAGCCGTTCGACCTCCCGGGCATCGCGGCGGGGCAGGTGCGCCTGCGCACGGAGTACTCGCTGATCAGCACCGGCACCGAGACGACCGCGCTGAAGGGCTCGTTCGAGCCGGGCTCGCACTGGGACAACTACGTCCAGTACCCGTTCCTGCCCGGCTACACGGCCACCGCGGTGGTCGAGGAGGTCGGTGCCGACGTCACCGGCCTGGTGCCGGGCGACCGGATCATGGCCCGCATCTCGCACGCCTCGCACGCCGTCGTCGACGCCGTCGAGTGCTTCCCGGTGCCCGACGACATCGCCTCCGACCTCGCGCCGTGGGCCACGCTCGCGCAGGTGGCCTACGTCGGCGCCGAGGCGGCCGAGCACCGGCTGCGTGACGGCGTGCTGGTGATCGGCGCCGGGCCGATCGGCCAGATGTCGGTGCGCTGGGCCGTCGCCGCCGGCGCCGAGTCCGTCATCGTCGCCGACATCGCGCCGCAGCGGCTCGAGCTCGCGCTGCGCGGCGGCGCCACGGCCGTCGTCGAGGGCGACCCGGGGGAGCGGGCCGACGAGATCCTCGCGGCCGGCTTCGGCGAGGCGCCGCGCGTCGTCATCGACACCACCGGGCGGCCGGACATGCTGCCGAAGGCGCTGGGGCTGGTCCGCGACCACGGGACGGTCGTGCTGCTCGGCGACCCGGGCGCGCCGTCGGAGCAGCACCTCACCAAGGACGTGATCACCCGCGGCCTGCAGATCCGGGGCGCGCACGGCCCGCTGCGGCTGGACGTCGAGGCCGAGACCTACCGCTCCTTCTTCGGGCTGATCACCACCGGCCGGATCTGCGCCGAGGGCCTGAACACGCACCACTTCGCACCCGAGGACTGCGCGGCGGCCTACCGGCTGGTGACCACCGAGCGGGGCACGACCATGGGCGTGATCTTCGACTGGGTCGGCTGATGCCGGTGCTGCCCCGGACACCGAACCGCCGCTAGATTGGTGCCGCCATGCATCTCCTCGCGGAACGTCAGACCACCGGCGGCGGCCGGCCATGAGCCGCGCCCGCTCCGAGCCGGTGGCCGGCCTGCTGCCCGAGAACCTCCCGGGCCGGGCCACGAAGGGCCGCGAGCTGCGCCGGCTGCTGGAAGAGCTGGTCAGCACGCTCGAACCGGGCTCGCTGCTGCCGTCGGAACGGGTGCTGGCCAGCCGCTTCGGCGTCGCCCGGCAGACCGTCCGCGGCGAGCTGGAGCGCATGAGCGGCGAGGGCCTGACGTACCGCGTGCAGGGCAGCGGCACGTTCGTCGCCGACCGCCGGGTCAGCGTCAGCCAGTCGGCGTCGGTGACGTCGTTCACCGAGGAGATGCGCCACCGCGGCATGCGGCCGGGGTCGCGGATGCTCACCAGCGCGCAGGCGCGGGCCAGCCGGTCCGTCGCCCAGCAGCTGGAGATCGCCGACGACGCCGCGACGGTGCAGATCGAGCGCGTCCGCACGGGCGACGACGTGCCGATGGCGGTCGAGCGGGCACACCTGCCGGCCGCCCGGTTCGCCGGCCTCGAGGAGGTCGACCTCACCGACGCGTCGCTGTACGAGGTGCTCGAGCGCGAGTGGGGCGTGCAACTGTGGGTGACGGAGCAGCGCATCGTCGCCGTCCTGCTCGACGAGCTGCACAGCCGGCTGCTGGAGCTCGCCACCGGCGAGCCGGCCCTGCGCGTCCACACCGTCGCCCGCGACGACGCCGGCCGCGTCGTCCACTACACCGAGGCGGTCTACCGCGGCGACCGCTACGAGGCGGTGCTGCGGCAGGAGCGCCGGCCCGGCTGAGTCCGGCGGCCTGCCGCCTTGCCGAGGTTCAGCCGCTCGTCGGCCGCCTTGCGCCAGTTCGCCGCTATGCGGCCGTTGGCCGTCCCCCTGCTGTCCATTCTCTTGGCCGCGGCACCGCGGCCCAAGAACGGGCAGCTATCAGGGGGACGGGGAAGTGCGGGCACATCCCGCCCGGTGAACGGTCCGCACCCGTGTTAGCCGCCGTTCTGTGTGGTGACCTGCCGTCGCTCAGGGTGACGACGAGTTGTGGACAGCTGGTCCGGGTTCTGAGGGTTGTCGGCGGCGTCACCGTGACGACCAGTGATGACCTCCATCTGTGATCGTCAACCTTTTGAGCTGCTATGACGACTGAAAGGGTGGATGGTTTCGGTCAGCTCCCGGGCGGTGGGGCCGGTCGTCGTCAGCAGCGTGTTGACCAGGGCGGCACATGGTGGCGCCGGTGCCAGCACGCGTCGGAGATCACCGCTTGTCGCCGCCCGGCAAGACCGGGACGGGCGACACGGCGACACCGTGACGACGCAGACGTCACCGTGCCGGTCACGCGACATCGCCGGTGATGGCCGGATCTTCATGATCGGTGACGCCGTCATCAGCACTTTCGGTGGCGGCTAACCCCGCACCGTTGGCCGTTCGCCGGTGCACCGTTGGCTGCCTGCCGTCCGGTGCCCGGTGCACCGTTGCCCGGGTTCGTGCCGACGGCGGTTGGCCGGTCTTCGATAACGGAAGTCGCGTATGGGGTGTCGTTGGTGGGCTGTTCGCGTGATGCTGGCTATCGAAGTCGGCTCCGGGTGCCGGTTGTCGGCTGCGGGTGGTTGTGGGTGGCACGGCACCGTTGGCTTCACTCGTCTGGCCGGCACTTCACCCGCCGTAGTGCCGGATGACGGTCCTCGGTGGCGGTTGTGCAGTCCTGGCGCGGGTGAGGTGCCGCCGCCGCGCGTGAACCCACCCCCGGCGACTGATCAACTCGATGGTGGGTGCCACGGTGGGCCGGAGCGACGGCCGGCGTGGCCGAGGCGGTGCCCAGCCTTCCCCCGTCCCCTGATAGGTGCCTGTTCTTGGCCGGGAGCGCGCGGGTCAGGCGGACCTTCGCCCGCGCGAAGCGCCAATTGGGTCCGCTTGAGGCGCGTGCTTCCGGCTAAGAGAATGGGCGCCAGGGGGACGGCCAACGTGGCAAATACGGCGAACGGTCGGCCAGCGAACGGAGCGCCGAGCACACCGCCCCCATCCAGTCCGCTAGTCGCTGTCGCGGTGACCGGCGACGCCATGGCCGGGGTGATGCTGGAGCGATGAGTTCCACGGCCCGGTGTGGTCTGATCTGCGACGGGCACGCGGACCCGAGCGGGAGGCTCTGATGGGTGTCGTCTTCTCCAGCTTCACCATGTCGCTCGACGGCTTCGTCGCGTACCCCGACGACTCCGTCGGCGCGCTGTTCGACTGGTTCACCAGCGGTGACGTCGAGGTGCGGCCGGCCGGTTACCCGATCACGTTCCGGATGTCGGAGGCCAGCGCCGCCTACTGGCACCAGAACGAGACCGAGGGCGTCTTCATCGCCGGGCGGCGGATCTTCGACCACGCCAACGGCTGGGGCGGCCGGCCGCCGAACGACTCGCCGACGTTCGTGGTGACGCACCGGCCGCCGCCGGAGAACTGGCCGCCGGTGCCGGACGCGCCGTTCACGTTCGTCGGCAGCGTCGAGGAGGCCCTGGAGGGCGCCCGCGCCATCGCCGGCGACAGGGACATCGGCGTCGCCGGCCCGAACATCGCGCAGCAGTGCATCGACCTCGGCGCGCTCGACGAGATCCGGGTCGACCTCGTCCCCATCCTCATGCGCGACGGCGTGCGCTACCTCGACCACCTGCGCCACGACCGGACGACGCTGGAGCTGCTGCAGGTGGTGCAGGGCGAGCAGGTCACCCACCTGCGCTACGGCGTCACGTACGGCTGATCGCGGCGCCGGCCGGGCCGGCGGCCGGCCCGCCGTCAGCGCCGGTGGCAGGATGGCACGGTGACCGACTGCCCGACCTGCGATACCGCGCGAGTATCGGCTCCGGGCCCGCACAGCATCGATCCGTACGCGACGACCGATGCACTGATCGAGCGCGTCGAGTCCGGTCGCATGCTTGAGCTGCGTGGTGACGTCCCGCTCGTCGACATGATGGCACTGGCCGAGTCGGACCTGAAGTACACGATCGTGAGCTACCTGGAATGCCGCCGATGCCGGCGCATCCTGTTCTGGGGTCTCTGCATCCGCGGTGCGCCGATCTTCCAGCACGTCGACGCTGCCGCGGTCGACGCCTGGGAAGGGGATCCGGTTCCGCCGCGGGATGCGTGGGCCTGCCGTTGAGTGCCGGACGCACGAGACCGGCGATTCGCCGGGCGTTGCGCGGACGAGGACGGTGGCGGCGTCCGCGTCAGTCCGCCAGTGCGGCGTCGAGCAGGGCCCGCAGGTCGTCGAGGGACTGCGGCTCGATGCGCTCGCCGTCGAGGAAGAACGTCGGCGTGCCCTCGACGCCGAGCGCGAGGCCGTCGTCGAGGTCGCTGCGGACGCGGTCGAGGGTCGCGGGGTCGGCGACGGCGGCGTCGTAGGCGGCGAGGTCCAGGCCGAGCTCGCCGGCGAACGTGCGGAACAGGTCGGCCGCGGACACCTGCTGCTCGCCCCAGTCGCCCTGCGTCTCGAACATCCGGTCGTACATCGCCTCGTACTGTCCCTGCTGGGCGGCGGCCTCGACGGCGACGGCGGCGTTCTCGGCGTTGAAGTGGCCGGGGCCGGGCATGTACCGGGCGACGAACGCGACGCGGCCGTCGTACTCCTGGCGCAGCTGCTCGATGCCGGGATGGACGGCGCGGCAGGCCTCGCACTCGAAGTCGAGGAACTCGACGAGGACGGGCGCGCCGTCGGGCGCCGGGCTGAGGACGTGGCTGTCGTCGCGCACCACGGGCACCTCGACGCTGCCGCCCCCGCCGGTCGGGGTGGCGGCCGCCGGTTCGTCGTCGCCGCCGCCGGTCCGGTTCAATGCCAGGAGCACGACGAGCGCGACGACGAAGCCGGCGACGAGCAGCAGCGAGCGTTTCAGGTCCTTCGTCATGGCTCTCCTCGGGCGTCTACTATCCGGGATAGTAGTATCACCCGGGCCGGACGGAGAGAGGTGAACGGGTGCCGCGGAACAAGCTCGGCTCGCTGGAGGCCGACGTCATGGACGTCCTCTGGGCGGCGCCGGAACCCAGGACGGTGCGCCAGGTGCTCGACACCCTGCTGACCGGCCGGACGGTCGCCTACACCACCGTGCAGACGGTCATGGACAACCTGTGCCGCAAGGGCATGCTGACCCGCGAGCCGGCCGGCCGCGCGAACGTCTACCGCCCGGCCGCCACCCGCGAGGAGTTCGCGGCCGACCTCGTCGGCGCGGCGCTGTCCGGCGCGCCCGACCCCGCGGCCGTGCTGATCCGCTTCGCCGACCGCATGGACGACGCCGACGTGCGGCGGCTGGCCGAGGCGCTGGAACGGCGCCGCTCCGGCGCCGACGGGCCGCCCCCGTGACGGCGCTGGTCGTCGCCGTCACCGGGCTGGTGGCGGCGTGGACGCTGCCGGCGCTGCTCGCGTCGGCCCGCTGGCCGCTGCGCTACCCGCGGGCCGGCATCCTGGCCTGGGCGCTGGTGCTGCCGGCCACCTACGGGACGGTGCTCGCGGCGGCGTTGTCGCTGGTGCTGCACCTGCCGCCGATCGCGGCCGCCCTGCACGCCTGGCTGCCCGGGCACACCGACGCGCTGCTGCGCAGCTACGCGCACCTGGGCGGGCGCCCGCTCGACGCCGTCGTCGGCGGGGTCGCCGCCGCGGTGGTCACCGGCGCGGTGTTGGCGGTCGTCGTCAGCGGCCGGCGGACGGCGGCGGACCGGCGCCGGCACCTCGCCGACCTCGGGCTGGTGGCCCGCCCGGTCGGCCTGCCCGGCGTGCTCGTGGTCGACGTCGCGCAGCCGGCCGCTTACGCGGTGCCCGGCCGCCCCGGCGCCGTCGTGCTGACGTCGGCGGCCCGCGACGCGCTGGACCCGGCCGAGCTGACCGCGGTGCTGGCGCACGAGCGGACCCACCTGCGGGCGCGGCACGCCCGGCTGCTCGGGGTGGCGGCGACGTTCGCCCGGGCCGGCTGGCTGCCCGGCGCCCGCGACAGCCACCGCTCGCTGCGGCTGCTGGCCGAACTGCACGCCGACGACGCCGCCGCGCGCAGCACGTCGCCGCTGGTGGTGGCCGGTGCGCTGCTGAAGCTGGGGCGTGGCGCCGCGCCCGAGGCGGGCATCGGCATCGGCGCCGTCGGCATGGTCACCCGGGTCGAGCGGCTGCTGGAGCGGACGGTGCCGCGGCGCCGTCCGCTGGCCCCGGTGGCGATGGCGGGCGCGGTGACCGGCCTGGCCGCGATGCTGGCGATCCAGCTGGCCGTGCTGGCGGCGCCGGTCGCGACCGCCGCCTACGACGCCGCCACCTGCGACGCCGACTGCCGGAGCGAGCCGTGGTGATCCAGCGGCGCGCGGTCAGCGCCGGGCTGATGGTGGCCGTCGCGCTGCTGTGGTGGCTGGCGCTGCCGCCGCGCGACTGGTGGCCGCTGTTCCCGCTCGGCGTGGCCGGGTTCGTGCTGGCGCTGGCCGGGCGCTCGCTGCGCGACCGGCTCTGGCTGGGCGCGCTGTGCGGCGCGGTGCACTACGTCGTCGCGCTGCGCTGGCTGATCGACTTCAACTCGGCAGGCTACGTCGCTGTCGCCGTGCTCGAGACGGCGCTGCTGACGCTGGTCGCGGTGGTGTCGCCGGGCCGTTCGGCCGGACGGTGGCCCGGCTGGTGGCTGGTCGCCCCGGCCGCGCTGGTGGCGCTGGAGGCCGTGCAGTACCGCTTCCCGTTCGGCGGGTTCCCGCTGCCGGCGTTCGGGCTGAGCCTGGCCGACAGCCCGTTCCTGGCGGTCGCGCCGCTGGGCGGCGCGCTGTTCGTGACGGCGCTCGCGGCGCTCACCGGCGGGGCGCTGGCCGCGGTCGTCGCGGGCCCGAACCGCACCCGCGTCGTGGCCGCCGCCACCGCCGTCGTCGCCGCCGGGCTGCCGCTCGCGCTCGGCGGCGCCGCCGCCACCCAGGGCGCGGGCAGCCTGGACGCGGTGATCGTGCAGGGCGGCGGGCCACGCGGCCTGCGGGCGATCTTCGTCGACTCGATGGACGCCACCAACCGCCACCTCGACGCGCTGCGGCAGGTGCAGGGCGAGCCGGACGTCGTCCTCCTGCCCGAGAACGTCGCCGACGTCGACGGCCCGGTCGCCGGCACCGCGCTGGACGAGGCGTTCGCCGAGCAGGCCCGGCGGCTGCGCACCACGCTGGTCGTCGGCCTCACCGAACGCGAGGGCGACGGGTTCCGCAACGCCTCCGTCGTCTGGGGACCCGACGGCCACATCGTCGACCGGTACGAGAAGCGGCACCGCGTCCCGTTCGGCGAGTACATCCCGCTGCGCGGCCTGTTCGAGCGGCTCAGCGACGACACCCGGTTCGTCCCGCGCGACGCGATCGTCGGCACGACCGACGCCGTCGTCCAGGCGGCCGGCCGGCCGCTGGCCATCGTCATCTCCTACGAGGTGTTCTTCGCCGACCGCGTCGCCGACGGCGTCCGCGACGGCGGCCAGCTGGTGCTCGCGCCCACCAACGCGTCGTCGTACGTCGGCGAGGAGGTGCCGGCCATCGAGGTGGCGGCGTCGCGGCTGCGCGCCCGCGAGTTCGGCCGCACCGTCCTGCAGGCCGCGCCGACCGGCTACTCCGCCATCGTCCTGCCCGACGGGTCGGTGACGCAGCTCAGCGGGCTGGGCACGCAGGAACTGCTCGAGCAGGAGGTGCCGCTGCGCACCGGCCTGACCCCGTACGCCCGCACCGGCGACTGGCCGGTGTTGCTGCTGGTCGCGCTGCCGCTGGTGGCCGCCGCAGTCGCCCATGTCACGGCACGCCGCGCTGTCTCGTCTCGGGAACGGGAGTGACGACCGGACGAGGAGCGTGACGCGATGCGGGTGTTCGTGGCGGGCGGGACCGGAGCCATCGGGCGGCGCCTGGTGCCGCAGCTGGTGGCCCGGGGCCACCAGGTGACGGCGACGACGACGAGCCCGGAACGGCTCGGCCTGCTGGAGCGGCTGGGCGCCGAGGGCGTGCTGATGGACGGGCTGGACGCGGCCTCCGTCGGCGAGGCGGTGGCGCACGCCCGGCCCGACACGATCGTGCACCAGATGACCGCGCTGGCGCCCGACTACATCGGCAAGCCCGACTACCGGCACCCGGAGAAGTTCGGCGCCGTCACCAACCGGCTGCGCACCGACGGCACCGACCACCTGCTGGCCGCCGCCGCGGCGACCGGCGTCACCCACGTCGTCGCGCAGAGCCTGGCCACCTGGCCGGCGCAGCGCGAGGCCGGCCCGATCACCGAGGACGAGCCGCTGCCGCCGGAGCAGCTGCCGGCGAAGCTGCGGGTCATCGCCCGGCCGCTGCGCTACGTCGAGGACGCGGTCGGGAAGGCCGGCGGCGCTGCGCTGCGCTACGGCGTCTTCTACGGCCCCGGCGGCGGCATCGAGGACCAGATCGATCTCGTCCGCAAACGGCGGATGCCGGTCATCGGCGGCGGCGCGGGCTATTTCTCCTTGGTGCACATCGACGACGCGGCGAGCGCTACCGTGCTGGCTGTGGAGCAACGCGCGACCGGCGTGTACAACATCGTCGACGACGAACCGGCCCCCGTCCGCGAGTGGCTGCCGTACCTCGCCGCGTGCGTCGGGGCGAAGCGGCCGCTGCGGGTCCCGGCCTGGCTGGTCCGGCCGCTCGCCGGCGAGATGGGGGTGGCGGCCATGACACAGGCGCGGCCGTTCTCCAACGCGAAGGCCAAGCGGGATCTCGGCTGGCAGCTGCGGTACCCCAGCTGGCGCGCCGGCTTCAAGGCGGAAGCGGCATGACCCCGGCCGAGGAGTTCGAGGACCTGCGGCCGCTGCTGTTCTCCATCGCGTACCGGCTGCTGGGCAGCGTGAGCGAGGCCGAGGACGCCGTCCAGGAGACGTGGCTGCGCTACCAGACGTCCACCACCCAGCCCAAGTCGGTGAAGGCGTACCTCTCCGCCGTCGTCACCCGGGTGTCGATCGACGTGCTGCGCTCGGCCCGGGTGCGGCGCGAGGAGTACGTCGGCCCGTGGCTGCCCGAGCCGCTGGCCACCGACCCGTACGAAGACCCGGCCCGCTCCGCCGAGCTGGCCGACTCCGTGTCGATGGCCGCGCTGCTGCTGCTCGAGCGGCTCAGCCCGCTGGAACGGGCGGTGTTCGTGCTGCGCGACGTGTTCGGCTTCGGCTTCCCGGAGATCGCGGCGGCCGTCGACCGGTCCGAGACCGCCTGCCGCCAGCTCGCCGTCCGGGCCCGCCGCCACATGGACGACGGCCGGCCCCGGTTCGCGGCCGACCAGCAGGAACGCGACGAGCTGGCGGCCCGGTTCTTCGACGCGGTCCGCGACGGCGACGTCGACGGCCTGCGCGAGCTGCTCGCGGCCGACGTGCAGATGGTCGGCGACGGCGGCGGCAAGGCGCCCGCGCTGGCGAAGGGCGTGTTCGGCGCCGACAACGTCGCCCGCCTGGTCACGTCGATCCTCCCGCTGCTCGACACCGTGGGCGCGAAGCTGCGCCCGCGCACGCTGAACGGCCAGCCGGGCGCCGTCGTCGAGGACCGCGACGGCGCGCTGATCGCCACGATGTCGCTGGACGTGCTGGACGGCCGCATCCAGGCCATCCGCTCCGTCGTCAACCCCGACAAGCTCGGCCACCTCGGCCCGCTGTCCGACGCGTGGGCCGTCGCGCACGAGCTGCGCCAGGCCCGTCGCGGCTGACACTCAGGGCCGCGCGGCGCCGCGGAAGCCGGTCCAGCGCAGCTCGGCCGGCCGGCGTGATGGCTGGCGGTTTGGTGGTGCCAGGGGGCCAGCAAACCGCCAACCATCACAGTCGCGGCTGGCTCAGCGCAGGTGCGCGTCGACGACGGCGAGGGCGGAGGGGATGTCGCCGGAGAGCGACAGGCGGGCGAACTCGCCGACCACCCGCTCGTGCTCGGCCAGCCGCTCGAACCGGTCGCGCTGCTCCGGGGGCGCGGCCGCGACCAGCTCGGCGAAGCGCGGCATCGCCCGCTCGGCGCCGTCGGCGAGGTCGGTGAGGAACGCGTCCCAGGGCGCGGCCGCGACCCGGGCCGCGTAGGCCGCCGCCCGGGACCGGGCCGCGGTGTCGTCGACGGCGCCCAGCTCGGCGGCGACGACGGGCGCGAGCAGGGCCAGCGTCCGCTCCTCGAGCTCCAGCAGCGCCGCCAGCTGCCGACGGTGCTCCGCGTGGGCGGACCCACCGGCCAGCGCCCGCAGGAACGCCGCGCCGAACACCTCGCCGTCGTGCGCCCACCGCACCAGCTCCGCGTAGTGGCCGGTCACGACGACAGCCGGAACGACGGCACGAAGGCGGGGTCGGTGAGGGCGGGCCGGTCGGCGCGGAACGCGTCGATCGGGTGCGGGCTCGTGCCGTCCACGGCCAGCGACGCCAGGATCTCGCCGAGCAGCGAGGCGAACTTGGCCGCGTGCCCGCCGCCGACGGCGGCGACGATGCGGGGGTGGCCGGGCACGTGGTCGAGGATGAACTCGCGGTCCGGCGGCATGTCGTAGACGCAGGTCTTGCTGACCAGTTCCGGGCCCACGGCGCCGGGCAGCTGGTCGCGCAGGAACGCCGCCACCCGCTCGGTCTCGGCGGGATCGGGCAGCTCCGAACGCGTCTCCTGGGTGACGAACCGGCCGGCCATGTCGCGGGCCGCCTTCACCGCGACCTCGCCGTAGACCGGGAAGCCGTAGAAGAACGAGTCGCCGTGCCAGATCCACATCGGGAACCGGTCCGGGGCGAAGTCGCGCAGGTTCGGCGTCGCGAAGTAGCTGACCTGCTCCTGGCTCAGCGTGATCGGCCAGTCGACGCCCAGGCTCGGCAGCAGGGCGGGCGTCCACGACGCGGCGCAGAGCACGACCGACCCCGCCGTGAACGAGCCGCGGCTGGTCGTGACGGTGACCTGCGTGGGCGACGACGACAGGCCGAGCACCGCGGTGCCGGGGGCGAACTCGACGCCGCGGGCGCGGGCCAGCGCGATGTGCGCGGCGGTGGCCCGGCGGACGTCCAGGATGCCGCCGTCGGCCTGGAACAGCCCGACGACGTCGTCGCCGATGCGCCACTGCGGCCACCGCGACCGGATCTCGGCGGCGTCGAGGTCCTCCCACGTGACGCCCTGGGCGGCGAGCGGCGCCAGCGACGCCCGGTAGGTGTCCAGCTCGCGCGCGCCGGGAGTCCCGGCGACGGCGAGGTCCAGGCCGCCCACCTTGAACACCAGCCGCAGGCCGGTCTCGTCCTCGACCTCGTCCCACGCGGCGTACGCGGCCGGGGTGAGCGCCGTGTAGACGGGCGAGTGGTAGGTGTGCCGGATGATCCGCGAGTGGTCTTCCGACGCGCCGCGGGTGTGCCCCAGCTCGTACTGCTCCAGCACCAGCACGTCGGTGTGCCCGGCCGCCGCCAGCCGGTACGCGGCGGCCGAGCCCAGCGCACCGGCGCCGATGACGATGTGGTCGTAGGTCGTCTTCACGGCCGGCCCTCCAGCACGGGGGCGAAGAATCCGGCCAGCAGGTCCGTCAGCGCCTCGAGGTAGCGGGCGCCGCGGGCCGCGTCGGCCGGGCGGGCGTCGCCGAGGACGCCGTTGGCGGACAGCGCCGCGGTGCCGCCGGTGAAGATCCGCTGGGCGACCTCGTCGTCGAAGACGCCGTCGAAGCCGCGGACGGCGGCGCTCATGTCGACCAGGTCGGGCCGCTCGGCCAGCACGATCGACGTCTCGGCCTCGCCCGCGTGCGACCCGCTGACCTCGGGCGGGATGCCGTCGTCGCGGCCGACCCGCTCGAGCACGGCGACGAACGCGGCGAGGTCGGTGTACGGGACGAACCGCGCGCCTCCGACCTCCCCGCCGGTCGACTCCAGCAGCTGCGCGAGCGGCCCGAAGTTGCCGCCGTGGCTCGGCACCACCAGCACGGTCTCGAAGCCGTGGCTGGCCAGGCTGCGCACGTACTGCAGCACGACGGCCTGGAACGTCTCGGTGTCCAGCGTGATCGTGCCGGGAAAGGCCATGTGGTGGGTGGCGACGCCGAACGGGACCGTCGGGCCGACGACGACCTCGCCGAGGCGCGGCGCGAGCCGGGTCACCAGCGCGTCGCCGAGCAGCGCGTCGGTGCGCAGCGGCAGGTGCGGGCCGTGCTGCTCGGTCGAGCCGACGGCGAACACCGCGGTCCGCCGCCCGGCGTCGAGGGCGGCCCGCATCGCGGCCCAGGACACGTCGGACAGCCGCAGCACGCTCATGCCGCCCCACCCGCCCGCAGGTGGTCGACGGCCAGCCGGGCCACCTCGCCGATGACGGCGTCGGCGGCGCCGTCGCGCAGGTCGTACTCGTGCTGGCGCAGGTAGACGGCGACGGCGTACCGGTCGCCGCCGCCGAAGTCGACGACGCCGACCTCGTTGCGGATGCCGCCGTGGAAGGTGCCGGTCTTGCCGGCGATGGCCGGGCCGTCGCGGTAGGCGGTGGACAGCCGGTGCGGCGCGTACTGCTGCGCCATGATGCGGCGCACCTCTTCGCACGCCTCGGCCGGGCCGGCTTCGTCCCGCCAGATCGCGCTGACCAGCGTCGTCATGTCGCGCGGCGTGGTGGTGTTGCCGACGGTGCCGGCGATGGACGGGCTGGCGGCGACGGCGGCGCGCAGCCGCGGGCGGTCCATCTCGTGCGGGTAGCCGCCGAACTCGTCGAGGACGTCGCCGACCAGCTTCGCGCAGTCGTGCGGGAACGAGGTGTTCGCCAGGCCGAGCCCCTTCAGCCGCGCCGTGATGCGGTCGGTGCCCACGACCTCCTGCACGACGTCGGTGGCGGTGTTGTCGCTGACCTGCATCATCAGCAGCGCGAGGTCGCGCAGCGAGAGGTCGACGTCGTCGAGCATGGCCGAGATGCCGGTCGGGCCGAGGCTGCGCCGTCCGGCCGGCACCCGCTGCCGCGCGGTCAGCGACAGCGTGCCCTCGGCGGCCTGGCAGGCCAGTTCCAGCAGCACGGCGATCTTGTAGGTGGACGCGGCGACGCTGACGGCGTCGGGGTTCAGCGCCACCTCGCCCGGACCGTCGACCGGCCGCACGTGCAGCGCGGCGTCGGTGCCGGCCCGCCGCAGGGCCGCGGCGATGTCGTCCATGACGGGGGTCATCGTGCCTCCTGTGTGGTTCCGGAACTCCAGACCGCGTCGAACACGCGCAGCCAGTTCTCGCCGAGCACCGCCCGGACGTCGGTCTCGCCGAAGCCGCGCTCCAGCAGCCGGTCGGTGAGCTGGGGGAACTCCGCGGCGGTGTCCAGCCCGCCGGGGAACGACCACGGCGGCGGGGGATAGGTGGCCGCCGACCAGATGCCGTCGCGGACGTACTGGTCGTACAGCTCGCGCGGCGCGTCGCGGACGGTGTAGTCGAGGCCGAGCGCGACGTGCTCGATGCCGACGAGGCCGGCCACGTGGGCGATGTGGTCGACGAAGCGGTCCAGGCCGGGCCGGTCGCCGCCGAGGAACGCCGAGAACCCGTTGATGCCGACCAGCCCGCCGGTGCCGGCCAGCGCCCGGATCAGCTCGTCGGAGACGTTGCGGGCGCTGGCGTGCAGCGCGGCCGGGTTCGAGTGCGACGCCACCACCGGCGCCGACGACGCCGCGACCGCGTCGAGGCTGGTCCGCTCGCCGGTGTGCGAGACGTCGACCAGCATGCCGAGGCGGTTCAGCTCGCCGACGACGCGGTGGCCGAACGCGCTCAGCCCGGCGTCGGACGGCTCTTCGCAGCCGTCGCCGACCGGGCCGCGCTGGTTGTAGGTCAGCTGCACGACCCGCACGCCGAGGCGCCAGTAGTACTCGACGAGGTCGAGCTCGTAGCCGAGCGCGGCGGTGCCCTGGAACTGCAGGACGACGGCCAGCTTCCCGGCCGCCTTGGCCGCACGGATGTCCGCGGCGGTGGTGGCCAGCACGAGGTCGTCCGGCCGCTCGCGGACGAACCGGAACAGCCCGGCGATCGCGGTGGCCGCCTGCCGGACGTCCTCGAACGCGACGGCGGTGACGACGCAGCAGGTCGTGCCGCCCTTGCGCCAGTCGTCGACGTTCTGCATCCAGTAGTAGCCGGGACAGGTGCCGTCGATCACGACGGCGGAGTCGTGCAGATCTCGCGCGGGCATGCACACCTCCGGACGGGGGCGGGGGTCAGGACAGCGGTGCGGTGACGCGGGCGGCCAGCCGGGCGGCGACGGCCCAGTCGAGGGCGGCGCAGCCGACCGACTTGAAGACGGTGCGGCCGGAGTGGGTGGGGTGGGACGGCGCCGCGGCCAGCTCGCCGAGCGGGCGCAGCGCCGCGAGGTCGAGGCCGGCCCGCAGCGCGGCGGCCACCTCGCCGGACTCGTCCAGGCAGCCGGCGACGTCGTCGACGACCACGGCGGACGCGGTGGTGAGCAGGTCCGGCGGCAGCTCGCTCATGTCCGACCGGAACGAGCCGACGGCGTTGACGTGCACCCGCTCGGGCAGCGACGACGTGCGGAACAGCGGCTCGCGGGCGGACGTGGCACAGCAGACGACGTCGGCGGCGGCCACCGCGGCGTCGGCGTCGGCCTCGGTGCGGACGGCGACGCCCGGGGCCCGGCGGGTCAGCGCGCCGGCGAACGCGGCCGCGTGCGCGGGCGTGCGGCTGTACACCGTGACGTCGTCGATGGGGCGGACCGCGAGCATCGCGTCGACCTGCGCGGCCGCCTGCCGGCCCGAGCCCAGCACCGTCAGCCGGCGGGCGTCCGGCGCGGCCAGCAGCGACGTGGCGAGGCCGGCCACCGCGCCGGTGCGCAGGGCCGTGATCTCGGCGCCGTCGGCGGTGAACGCGGCCCGGCCGGTGCCGCCGTCGAGCCACAGGACGGTGCCGGCGATGGCCGGCGCCCGGCCGCCGTGGTCGAGGCTGACGCTGACCGTCTTGACGACGGTGTCGCCGGTGCCGCCGTGGGTCGCGGCCATGACCAGCACCCGGCCGCCGTCGAGCACCAGCCGCGGCGGCTGGTCCAGCTCGCCGCGCACCACGGCCGCCAGCGCCGGGCCGAGCGCCTCGACCGCCTGGCCCATGGTCAGGGCGGCACGGACGGCGGCGGGGTCGAGGTACGCGGGGCCGGCGGGGTCAGTCATCGGCCGGCTCCTCGGGCCGGCCGGCCCACAGTCCCCGGGCGTGCTGCAGGTGCTGGGTCATCAGCGTCCGGGTGCCGTCGGCGTCGCCGGCCGCGATGAGGTCGAGCAGCTGCTCGTGCTCGCGCGCCGACGCGACCAGCTGGCTGTCGCCCTCCAGCCCGGACAGGCCCAGCAGCCGCATCTGGTCGCGCAGCAGCGCCACCATCGCGACGTAGCGGTCGTTGCCCAGCAGCGCCGTGACCGCGAGGTGGAACTGCCGGTCGAGGGCGACGAAGCCGACCATGTCGCCCTCCTCGGCCAGCCGGACGAGGTCGCGGGCCGGCGACCGCAGCGGCTCGACGTCGAGGGCCGGACGCTGCGACGCCAGCCGCTCCATCGCCGGGACCTCGAGCGCCAGCCGCAGCTCGACGATGTCGTCGAGGTCCTTGTCGCTGAGGACGCGGACCCGGAACCCGCGGTTGCGGACCATCTCGACCAGGCCGTCCTTGGCGAGGTCGAGCACCGCCTCGCGGACCGGGGTGGCCGACACCCGCAGCTGCTCGGAGATGGTGCTGATCGAGTAGAGCGCGCCGGGCTCGAGCGTGCCGGCGATGATCTGCGCCTTGATCTGGTCCGTCGCGGCGTCGCGCAGTTTCGTGCGCGGCAGTTCGTCGAACCGCGGGGTTTCGGTGGCCATGAACCGCCTCTGACGAAGTCGTTGATCGTGATCGGGACCTCCACCGTAGTCAGGTCCGCAACCATTGACATGTTAGGCGTAAGGTATTACACCTAACCCATCCGAGCAAGGGTCGAGTGCACGTATGGGAGGGCCGATGGCCGAGCACATCCTCACGAGACGGCAGGTCCTGGTCGCGGGGGCCGCCGCCGGCGCGCTCGCGCTGACCGGGTGCGGCGGCCGGGGCGGCGGATCACGTCCGGCGGGCGCGGGCGCGCCGACCGACGAGGGCACCCCGCAGCGCGGCGGCGAGCTGCGCATCCCGCTGACGCAGGAACCGATCGCGCCCGCCTTCGACATGGGCACCCGGGCGGCCGGCTCGGTCGGCACCGCGGCCATCTCGACGCTCGCGTACAACGGGCTGGTCGAGGTGGTCGACGGCGAGGTGGTGCCGCAGCTGGCGCTCTCGTGGGAGCAGCCCGAGCCCACCCGCTACGTGTTCGACCTGCGCACCGACGTCGAGTTCCACGACGGCACCCCGTTCGACGCGGCCGCCGTCAAGGCGAACTTCGACCGGCTGATGGCACCCGGGTCCGACGCGGTGAACCTGCCGCCGTTCCTGGAGTCGGTGACGGTGCTCGGCGGCCACCAGGTCGAGTTCCGGCTGGCCCAGCCGGCCGCCGCGTTCCTCGGGTCGCTGCGCCGCGGCCGGGTGATGATGATGTCGCCCACGGCCGTCGAGCAGTACGCGCAGACCGACCCGTTCAAGGCCTCCGTCGGCACCGGGCCCTACCAGTTCAGCGAGTACCGGCCGGGCGACCGGATCGGGCTCGAGCGGTTCGACGGCTACTGGGCCGGCACCAACCACCTCGACGCGATCACGTTCACGATCATCCCGACCACCAGCACTCAGATCCAGGCCTTCCTCAACGGCGAGTTCGACCTCATCGGCGTCGTGCCCGCGCAGGTCGGGCAGGTCACCCGCGACCCCAGCGTCGTCATCCACGAGTTCGTCGGCAACACCTTCAACTACCTGACCTTCAACCAGGCGCGGGCGCCGTTCGACAACCCGGACGTGCGGCGCGCGTTCTCCGCCGCGCTGGACCGCGAGGGCATCGCGCAGGGCGTCTACAACGGCTACGCCGAGCCGGCCAGCGGCCCGTTCTCGCCGGCCATCGGCGACGCCTACCAGGACCTGTCCGACGTCGTCGCGCAGAGCTATGCGCCCGACGAGGCCCGCCGCTGGCTGCAGCAGTCCGGCTTCGACACCGGCGCGACCGTGCGGTTCGACTCGTTCACGCAGGCGCCGTGGGGCTCCGAGGCCGACGCGATGACCGCCCAGCTGCAGGAGATCGGGCTGGACATCAAGCTGGAGAAGCAGGACTTCGGCTCGTGGGCCGACCTCATCTACACGGCCAAGGACTTCACCATGTTCAACAGCGGGCAGACCACCCGCACCGTCGACCCCGACGAGGTGCTGTACCCGCTGGCGCACTCCAGCGGCGACCTCAACGTGTTCGGCCTCGCCGACCCCGAGCTGGACTCGCTGCTGGACCAGGCCCGCGCCGAGGGCGACCCCGGCATCCGGGCCGAGATGTACCACGACATCGCCCGCAACGTCGCCGAGAACGCGCACGCCGCGTTCACCGTGTGGCCGAAGGAGATCATCGCGGCCAGCCCGAACGTCAAGGGCCTCACGTTCTACGCCGGCGGCACCCACTCGACGGAGGGGTGTTGGCTCTCCAGCTGACGGCGCGCCGCCCGGCCCGCACGGCCGGGCGCGTCGCGCTGAGCCTGTTGCAGGCCCTGGTGGTCGCCGTCGGTGCGACGTCGGCGGTCTTCCTGCTGATGCGGCTGATCCCCGGTGATCCGGCCCGGATCCTGGCCGGGCCGGGCGGCAACGTCACCGACGAGCAGATCGAGCTGACCCGGCGCGAGCTGGGCCTGGACGACCCGCTGCCGGTGCAGTACTGGGACTGGATCAGCGCGGCGTTCCGCGGCGACTTCGGCACCTCGCTGGTGCTCGGCGAGCGGGTGTCCGACCTGCTGGGCGACCGGCTGGTGGTGACGGCGCAGCTGTCGGCCTACTCGTTCCTGCTGGCCGTCGCGCTGGCCATCCCGCTGAGCGTGGTGGCGGCCCGCTGGCAGGGCGCCGCCGCCGACCGGGCCGCCCGGCTGGTCGGATCGACCGGCATCGCGGTGCCCAGCTTCTGGCTGGCGCTGCTGCTGATCATCCTGTTCCAGGGGTACCTGCCGATCTTCGGCTACGTGCCGGTGTCGGAGAGCCTCACCGACCACCTGGTGCACATGATCCTGCCCGCGATCGCGCTCGGCGCCGGGTTCGCGGCGCTGGTGTTCGAGACCAACCGGGCCGGGCTGGTCGAGACGCTGAGCTCGGACTACGTGCGCACCGCGCGGGCCTTCGGGATCCCGGAGTGGCGGGTGTACGGCCGGTACGCGCTGCGCAACGCGTTCCTGCCGACGCTGACCATCCTCGGCATCCAGGCCGGTGCGCTGATGAGCGGCGCGCTGCTGGTCGAGAACGCGTTCGCGCTGCCCGGCATGGGCCGGCTGGTGGTGCAGGGCGTGCTGTCGCGCGACTACCCGGTGGTGCAGGCCTGCATCCTCGTCATCGTCGTGATCTTCGTGGCGGTCAACCTGCTGATGGACGTCGTGTACGCCGTCGTCGACCCGAGAGTGAGGCGATCGCGTGGCCGTGTCTGACACCGTCGAGGCGGTGGCGGCGCCCCGTCCGTCGTTCCTGCGGCGGCTGCTCAGCAGCACCGGGCAGCGGATCGCGTGGGCGATCGTCGCGCTGCTCGTGCTGGCCGCCGTCGCGGCGCCGCTGCTGGCGCCGTACGAGCCGAACGCGCAGGACCTGCGCAACACGCTGCAGCCGCCCGGCGGCGGCCACGTGCTGGGCACCGACGATTTCGGCCGCGACCAGCTCAGCCGGCTGTTCTACGCGCTGCGCTCGTCGCTGTTCATCGGGCTGGCGACGACGGCCGGCGTCGCGCTGATCGGGCTGCCGGTGGGCCTGCTGGCCGGGTACGCACGCGGCGCCCTGGACGTCGTCGTCGCGCGGGTCATCGACGTCGGGCTGGCGCTGCCGTCGCTGGTGCTGGCGCTCGGGCTGATCGCCGCGATGGGCGCCGGCATGCAGAGCACGATCATCGCGCTGGTGGCCGGCTACGGGGCCTACCTCGCGCGGGTGGTGCGCAGCGTCGTGCTGCAGGTGCGGCAGGAGGAGTACGTCGAGAGCGCCCGGGTCACCGGCGTGCGGCCGTGGCGCATCGTGCTGCGGCACGTGCTGCCCAACGTGCTCGGCGCGACGACGGTGCAGCTCACGCTGATCTTCGCGTTCGCCATCGTCGGCGAGGCCGGGCTGAGCTTCGTCGGCCTCGGCGTGCAGCCGCCGTCGGCGTCGCTGGGCAACATGCTGGCCGAGGGCGCGAACTACACCCTGGAGGCACCGGCGCTCGCGGTCGCGCCCGGCGTGGTGATCGCGGTGCTGCTGATGGCGCTGCTGTTCGCCGGCGACGGGCTGCGCGACGCCGCCGACCCGCGGAGGTCCCGATGAACGCGCCGCTGCTGACCCTCGACCACCTGGTCGTCTCGCTGCGCTCCGACCCCGCCCTGCGCGCCGTCGACGGCGTCGACGTCACCGTCGCGCCGGGCGAGGCGGTGGCGCTGGTGGGGGAGAGCGGGTGCGGCAAGTCCGTGACGGCGTACTCGCTGCTCGGCCTGCTGGCGCCCGGGCTGACCGCCCGCGGCACCGTCACGCTCGGCGGCACGTCGCACGATCTCGCCAACGGCGCCGGCCTGCGCCCGCTGCGGGGGCGGGACGTCGCGATGATCTTCCAGGACCCGCTCACCGCGCTGAACCCGGTGCTGCCGGTCGGGAACCAACTGGGTGACGTGCTCAAGGCGCACACCGCGCTGGACCGGCGGGCGCGGCGGGCCCGGGTGCTGGAGCTGCTGGCCCGGGTCGGCATTCCGGCGCCGGACCGGGTCGCACGGTCCTACCCGTTCGAGTTGTCCGGCGGCATGCGGCAGCGGGTGCTCATCGCGATGGCGCTGTCCTGCGAGCCGCGGCTCCTCGTGGCCGACGAGCCGACGACGGCGCTGGACACCACCGTCCAGGCGCAGATCATGGACCTGCTGCGCGACCTCGTCCGCGACGAGGGCATGGCGATGCTGTTCATCTCGCACGACCTCGGGCTGGTCGCGGAGTTCTGCCAGCGGGTCTACGTCATGTACGCCGGGCGGGTGGTCGAGACCGGGACGGTCGACCGGGTGCTGTCGGCGCCCGGGCACCCGTACACCCGGGCGCTGGTCGAGTGCCTGGCGACGATGGGGCAGGGCGCCGACCGGCTGGCCACGGTGCCGGGCAGCGTGCCGGGCATCGACGCGATGCCGGCCGGCTGCCGGTTCGCGCCGCGCTGCGCGTACGCCGTCGACGCCTGCCGGACGACCGACCCGCGGCTGGTCGACGGCGTCGCCTGCCTGCGCGCCGGCGAGCTGCCGTCGCCCCGGACCGGACTGGTGGAGGAGGCACGATGACGGAGTCGGCGGCGGTGGCGGTGGGTACCCCGGTGGCGGACCCGCCGGTGCTGGCGGCGTCCGGGCTGACCCGGACGTTCCGGCTGCGCGGCGGGGGTGGCGAGGTGCAGGCCCTGCGCGGCGTCGACCTCAGCGTCGGCGCGGGCGCGTCGGTCGGGCTGGTCGGTGAGAGCGGCAGCGGCAAGTCGACGCTGGCCCGCATCGTCGCCGGGCTGCTGCGCCCGACCGGCGGGTCGCTGCGGCTGCTCGGGGCCGAGATGGCCGACGCGTCCGAGCGGCGCCGCCGGGCGCTGTCGCGGGACGTGCAGATGATCTTCCAGGACCCGCGGGCGTCGCTGAACCCGCGGCTGCCGATCCACCGCACCGTCGCCGAGCCGCTGCGCACCCACGGGCTGCCGGCCGGACGGGCCGAGGTCGCGCGGCTGCTCGACCGCGTGGGGCTGCCGTCGCGGGTGGCGGAGCTGTACCCGCACCAGCTCTCCGGCGGGCAGTGCCAGCGGGTCGGCATCGCCCGGGCGATCGCGGCCGGGCCGCGCCTGATCGTCGCCGACGAGCCGGTGTCGGCGCTGGACGTCTCGGTGCAGGCGCAGATCCTCAACCTGCTCACCGACCTGCGCGAGGAGCTCGGCACCGCGTTCCTATTCATCTCGCACGACCTCGGCGTGGTGCGGTTCTTCTGCGAGCGGGTCGCCGTCCTCTACCTCGGCGAGGTGATGGAGACCGGGGCGACCGACGCGGTGTTCGCGGCGCCGCGGCACCCGTACACGCAGGCGCTGGAGTCGGCGGCGCCGGCGGTCCGGCTGGCGGAGCGGCGCCACCGGATCGTCCTGCAGGGCGAACCGCCGCGGCCGGAGGACCCGCCGCCGGGGTGCTCGTTCCACACCCGCTGCCCGGTGCGGATCGGCCCGGTCTGCGACGAGACCGAGCCGGCGCCGCACCCGGCCGGCGACGGGTTCGCCCGCTGCCACCTGCTCGCCCCGGTTCCATGATCATCAACCTTTTGAGCTGTCATGACAGCTCAAAAGGTTGATGATCATGGGAGGCCCGGGTCGTCAGGCCGGCAGTGGGAACCTCCAGTCGGTCAGCCGGGGCAGCTCGGCGGCCTGCGTCGCGTCGCCGATGATGTAGGCGTAGTCGCCGGGGTTCACCTGGCCGAACGACGGCCGCATCTGGAACAGCGCGGACCGCTCGTACGGCGCCGTGATGGTCTGCAGCACCTCGAACGAGTGCGGGTCGACCACGCGGCCGAGCACGGTGCCGCCCGGCACCGTCGCCGACAGCGCCTCGATGCCGACCGCCGGGTAGAACAGGCCGCCGTGCACCACGCGCTGCAACGTCCGCCCGCCGCGCATGACCAGCTGGCGCTCCGGCAGCACCGGCTCGCCGTCGATCATGCCCAGCGCCTTGAGGTAGTTGTCGATGCGGGTCAGCGCCAGCTCGTCGAAGCCGTCGGGCAGCACGTTGCCGCCCTGCTCGGCGACGACGCACAGCACGCCCTGCTCGGCCGCGTAGCCGGTGATGGTGCCGGAGTACGGGTTGACGTCGTGCACGTAGATGAAGTCACAGCCCATCAGCCGGTTGAAGTCGAACGCGCGTTTCTGCTCCGGCGTGGAGTCGCCGCTGACCAGCGTGTAGTTGATCGACGTGTTCGCGCCGCAGTGGTAGTCGATCAGCGCGTCCAGCCGGCCGAGCACGTTCTCCGACAGCGCGGCCGCCAGCTGCTGCGTCACCCAGCCGTCGGCGGCGCCGGGGAAGACCCGGTTGAGGTTGTTCATGTCGGTGTTCCAGCCCTGCCCGGTGGTCCGGGTGCCGGACTCGAACGCGACCGGGTTGGCGACGGGGACGGCGACGACGGTGCCGGCCAGCCCGGCGAGGTCGAGCCGCTCCATCGCCAGCCGGATGATGTGCGAGCCGAAGATCGCGTCGCCGTGCACGGCGCCCACCAGCCCGAGCACCGGCCCGTCGCCGGCCGCGCCGCGGGCGACGTGGACGGCGATGCGCAGGTCCTCGCCCGAGGCGCGCCGGGCGACGGGGAGATGGAACAGCCGCCGGGCGCCGGGCGCGACGTCGAGCAGCTGGGCCGGTCCGGTCAGCAGCGCGGCGGTCACGACAGCCCCAGCAGCCGGGCGGCGTTGCCGCCGAAGACCAGCTCGAGGTCGCCGGCGGACAGGCCGGACGACGTGAAGACGGCGTCGGTGTCGATGACGCGCTGGTCGCGGTCGAGGGAGAAGTCGCTGCCGTAGAGGATCTTGTCCGGGCCGGCCTCGGTGACCACCTGCTTCACCAGGCCGGGGATCAGCGCGCCCCACCGCGCCCACGAGATGGACGTCTCCAGGTAGACGTTCGGGTGCTTGCGGGCGAGGTAGAGCGCGTCGCTCATCGGGTTGGCGTGCCCCGCGACCAGCACCGTGTTCGGGCACATGACCGCGAGGTCGTCGAGCAGCTCGACGCGCCCGTTCTCCAGCCGCCCGGCCCGGCCGTTCGACGGCCCGGTGTGGAAGATGACGGGGATGCCGAGGTCGCCGGCGGCGGAGACCACCGGCACCAGGCCGGGGTCGTTCAGTGCGAACCCCTGGATCAGCGGGTGCAGCTTGAGGCCCTTGAGCCCGAGCACGTTCACCGCGTGCGCCAGCGTCTCCAGCGGGTCCTCCCGCGGGATGCCGGTGGTCTCGGCGAACGGGACCACGGAGGCGAACCCGACGATCGCGCCGTCGGCCTTGGTGACGAGGTCGGCCACCGCCTGGTTCGACATGTACGGCGCGATGGGCAGCACCACGGCCTTGTCGATCCCGAGCGCGGTGATGTTCTGGACGAACGTGTCCACCTCGTCGAGCTGGGTGTTCCAGATGTGGGTGTGGAAGTCGATCCGCAACGAACGCTCCTTCGCTCAGTCGGCCAGGGGTACGGCCTTGCTCCATTCGGGGGTCACGAAGACCGGGGTGTCGATCGAGTAGCTGAGCCCGACCGGCGTCAGCGCCTGCAGCCGGGCGCCGCCGGTCAGCTCGACGTCGTGCAGGACGCCGCCGGGCTGGTACTCGACCACCCGGACGACGCCCGGCGTGCCGCCGTCGTCGGTCTGGCTGAGCCGCACGCAGTCGGGCCGCAGCGCGACGGCGACGACGTCGGACCGGCCGGCGGTGACGTCGCCCGGGATCCGGGCGCCGGCCGCGGTGCGGTAGCCGTCGCCGTCGGCGCTGACGTCGACCACATTGGCCAGGCCGAGGAACTCGGCGGTGTAGCGGCGGGTGGGCCGGGCGAACACGTCGACCGGCCGGCCCAGCTCGACGATGCGCCCGGCGTCCATGACGGCGATGCGGTCGCCCAGCGCCAGCGCCTCGGTGTGGTCGTGCGTGACGTAG
This sequence comes from Jiangella alba, assembly GCF_900106035.1. Taxonomy (GTDB): domain Bacteria; phylum Actinomycetota; class Actinomycetes; order Jiangellales; family Jiangellaceae; genus Jiangella; species Jiangella alba. Next base: position 2,914,517 of record NZ_FNUC01000003.1, on the reverse strand, counting down.
ACGCCGGTCAGGCCGAGACCGCGCTGCAGGTCCTTGAGCTGCGCCCGCAACTGCACGCGGATGCGGTGGTCGAGGCTGGACAGCGGCTCGTCCATGAGGATCAGCCGGGGCTCGACGACGATGGCGCGGGCCACGGCGACCCGCTGCTGCTGCCCGCCGGAGAGCTGCCGCGGCAGCCGGTCGGCGAACTCCGTCAGCCCGACCAGCTCCAGCGCCCGGGCCACCCGCTCGGCGCGGTCCTGCTTGCCGACGTGGCGCATCTTCAGCCCGAACGCGACGTTGTCGCGCACGGTCATGGTCGGGAACAGCGCCCAGGTCTGGAACACCATCGAGATGTTGCGCCGGAACGTCGGCACCGAGACGAGGTCCTGGCCGTCCAGCTCGATGGCGCCGGAGTCGGGTTGCAGCAGCCCGGCCAGCGTGCGCAGCAGCGTCGTCTTGCCGCAGCCGGACGGGCCGAGCAGCACCAGCATGTCGCCCTTGGCGACGGTGAGGTCGACGCCGGCGACGCCGCCGCCGGTCGGGTACTGCTTGGTGACCGCCCGCAGCCGCAGGTAGGGCGCGGACGCCTCCGTGGTGGCGGGGACGGTGCCGGACTGGTGGGTGAACGTCATGACGATCTCCTGGTGGGCGAGCCGGCGAGGTGGGAGAGGCCACCCAGCCGCGACAGGACCACGGCGACGACCAGTGACAGGACGATGAGGATCGTCGACATCGCCGAGACGGTCGGATCGGAGTTGTACTCCAGGTACTGGAACATCGTGATCGGCAGCGTCGTCTGGCCCGGTGCGGACAGGAACAGCGAGATGGAGACGTTGTCGAAGGAGAAGATGAACAGGAACACCGCCGCCGACCCGATGGCCGGCAGGATCGCCGGCAGCGTCACCCGGATGAACGCGGTGGCCCGCGAGGCGCCCAGGGTCTGCGCCGCCTGCTCGACGTTCTCGTCGACGCCGCTGAGCGCGGCCACCAGCACCTGCACCGCCAGCGGCATGCCGATGAGGACGTGGCCGAGCACCAGCCCGACCAGGCTGCTGGCCATCCCGATCTGCACCAGCATGATCAGCAGGCCGAGCGCCAGCAGCATGTCCGGCGTGATCAGCGGCAGCACGGTCGCGGTGCTGACCCAGGGCCGCATCCGTCGCCGGCCGCGGGTGATCGCGACCGCCGTCGGGATCGTCAGGGCCAGCCCCACCACCGACGCGATGACGGCGATGCGGAGGCTGAGCAGTAGCGACGACTGGAACCGCGGCGTCTCGACGGCGGTGGTGAACCAGTCGAGCGTGAACCCGTCGGGCGGGAACTTGATGTACGCGCCGGGGTTGACCGCCGTGGCGACGACCACCACGAGCGGCAGCAGGAGCAGCAGCGTGAAGCAGATGGCGAAGGCCGGGTAGCGGACGCGCTCGCGTCCCATCGCGCTCACCTCGTTCCCGCCGTCGAACGCAGGCCGCGGCGCAGGCTGTAGAGGATGGAGACGGCGAGGATGGCGACCAGCACGACGGCGAACGCCGAGGCGGTGGCCCACTGCGACGTCTGGCTGACCGACGTGTAGATCATCTGCGGGATGGTGTTGACCCGTCCGCCGCCCATCATGGCCGGGACGATGAAGGTGCCGGCCGCGGCGGCGAACGTCAGCACGCTGCCCGCGACCAGCCCGGGCACCGCCAGCGGCAGCACCACCCGCAGCAGCACCGCCCGCCGCGGCGCGCCGAGCGTCTGCGCCGCCTCGACCAGCGAGACGTCCAGCCGCGACAGCCCCGCGTAGATCGCCAGCGCCATGAACGGGAACTGGAACATGACCAGCGCGATGATGATGCCGGCGAAGGAGTACTGCAGCCCGAGCGGGGTGTCGCGCAGCCCGAGGTCGAGCAGCACACGGTCCAGCGAGATCATCCCCAGCTGCAGCCCGTAGATCCGCACCACGCCGTTCACCAGCAGCGGCAGCACCAGCAGTAGGAGCAGCACGGTGCGCAGCCCCGGCCGCCGGGTGATCTCGTAGGCGTACAGCAGCCCGAGCACCGCGGTGATCGCCGTCGAGACCACCGCGATGACGAACGTGTTCAGCAACGCGTCGAGGTACAGCGAGTCGGTGAAGAACGTGACGTAGTGGGTGAGGCTGAACCCGCCGGAGTCCAGCCCGTCACCACTGGCCACGCTGGTGCGCAGCACCAGGTACGCCGGGTAGCCGAACATGGCCACCACGAACACCAGCATCGGGCCGCCCAGCAGCCAGCTGCCGCGCCGTCCCAGCGTGGCCTCGTCCTCGGGGGAGCGTGCTCGGGTCACGAGCCGAAGATCCTCTGCCAGCGCGTGGTCCAGTCCGGGATCTGCTGGCCGAACTCGTACCAGTCGATCGGCCACAGGCTCTCGGCGACGGCCGGCGTCTCCATCAGCTCGGAGGCGAGGTCGTCGGGGAGCGTGACGTCGGTGGTCGACGGCGCCGCCTTGCCGTTGCGGGCCCACTCGACCTGGTTGTCCGGGTCGAGCATGAAGTTGATGAACTCGTAGGCGGCGTCCTTGTTCTTCGTCTCGGCCGGCACGGTGAGGCTCTGGATGCTGTAGGTGGTGCCCTCCTCCGGGATGACGGTCTCGATGCCCTGCTCGCGCAGCGGCACGCCCTGGTCGGCGATGGTGACGCAGGCCAGCACGCTGCCCGAGGCCAGCTTGCTGACGCCGTCGCTGCTGGTGTTGAAGAGGAACTGGACGTTCGGCGCCAGCTCCTCGATCGCCTTCCAGCCGGCCTCGTAGTCGTCCGGGCCGGAGCCGAAGACGCGCGCGCCGGTGAAGACGAGGAACAGGCCGCCGATCGACGGCGCGTTCTGGATGCACAGCTGCCCGCGCAGCTCCTCGCGCCAGAGGTCCTCCCAGCTGGTGATCTCGAACCCGAGGCGGTCGCGGTTGTAGATGATGCCGGTGGCGGTGTAGCTGATCGGGACGCCGGACAGCTCGCCCTCGTGGGTGATGCCGTCGGAGAGCCGCGAGTTGATCTGGCCGAACCGCTCGATCCGGCTGGTGTCGATCGGCTCGAGGGTGCCGTCGGTCATGCCGCGGGTGGAGTCGGTGCCGATCAGCCAGGCGACGTCGTGCTCGCCCGGCCGCTGTTCCAGCAGTGTGAGCGTGTCGCTGCCCGGGTCGTTGAGCAGCGAGATGCCGCTCGCGGACTCGAAGCCGGACGCCATCGCGTTGACGGCGCCCTCCCAGACGCCGCTCCAGGTGCGGACGACGAGCTCGCCGCCGCCACCGGACGCCCCGGTGGCCGACGGTTCATCGTCGCTGCCGCACCCGGCGAGCAGGTAGCCGGCGCCGAGTCCGCCGGCGATGGTCAGCAGCGACCGTCGACTGAGTTCGGGTGCCATGTGCCTGACCTCCACATCAGGAGAGATTGTCGACACTACAGTGAGTCAATGTGGCCTCTCGTCGGGGCGAGGAGGCGTATGAACGCGAGGGCTGACCCTCGGTCCGAGGGGGCGGCGTCGCGCGGGGCCGGACGGCGATCGAGTGCGGCCGACGGCCGGTGCGATTGCCGTGAGCTTAGGAAACAGCGTGCGGGCTGTCAATGACGTCACGCAGACTTTACGAACCCGATGCGCGCTCCGGCGTCCGGCCGAGACCTCCGGGCGCGGGTCTTGCGTCGGCGGCGAGTCGGGTCTTATTGTCGACAATCATTTCCACGCGAGACGGGAACGAGATGGTCACGACCGACGCCCTGACGGAGTCATCGACCCTGCCCGAGACGGTGGCCGACTGGATCGAGCGGGCCATCATCGACGGCCGGTTCCCCGAGGGCGCCCGCATCCGCGAGCTGGCGATCGCCAAGGAGCTGGAGGTCAGCCGGGCGCCGGTGCGCGAGGCGTTGCGCGTCCTGGCCGGCCGCGGGCTGGTCCGGCACGTGCCGAACGTCGGCGCGGTGTCCAGCGGCATGTCGCGGCAGACGGTGCGGGAGGTGTACGGGCTGCGCGCGCTGATCGAGGCGGACATGGCCCGCGCGGCCGTCCCGCGGCTCGGCCCGGCCGAGGTGGAACGCATGGAGGCGCTGCTCGCGCAGGTCCTGGAGCTCTCGGCCAGCGGCGAGTGGGAGCTGATGTTCCAGACGGCCTGGCGGTGGCGGGAGATCCTCTACGACGCGTCCGGCAACCGCACCGCGCTGGAGGTCGTCCGGCAGCTGCGCGCCCGCATCTCGTCGGTGCCGCACGGGCTGCGCGACGACCCCGAGCACGTCACGCTCAACAACATCTTCTACCGCCAGGCCACCACCGCCGTGCGCAACGGCAACGCCGAGGCCGTGGCCGCCCTGGTCAGCGCGTTTCTCTGCCAGACGGGCGACCAGGTCCTCGAGTACTTCCGCCAGCGCGTGGCCGGCGCCGACGAGCCGGCCGCCGGGCACCGTCCCGCCTGACCCAGACCCAGGAGGACCGCACGTGGCACCCCCCATCGCCGACCTGCGCGAGTACCTCGCCGAGACCGAGGACTACCGCCGGATCTTCGACCACCTCCGCTACGACCAGCAGACCGTGCTCCCGGACGGCGCGACCGCCGACCGCGCCCGCCAGATCGGGCTGATGGAGCGGCGCATGCGCGACCGCATCGCCGACCCGCGCCTGGACCAGCTGGTCGCGGCCGTCGAGCGGCACGGACCGGACCCGGACGACGACTTCGCCGCCTGGGCCGTCGCGCGCACGGCGCGGCGCGACCACGACGCGGCCCGCACCCGGCCGGTCGAGGTGCTGTCCGACTTCCAGGTGGTCGCGGCCGAGGCGTTCCCGGCCTGGCGCGACGCCCGTGCGGCCGGCCGCTGGGCCGACTTCGCGCCGTGGCTGCGGCGGCTGGTCGACCTCAACCTGCGGCTGGCCGACGCCGTCGGCTACCCCGACCACCCGATGGACGCGCTGCTGTCGGCGTACGAGCCGGGCCTGTCCTACGCGGCCACCGACGCGCTGCTGGCCGGCCTGCGCGAGCCGGTCCTGCGGCTGAACGCGCTGCGGCAGCAGCGCTACGCCGGCCGGCCCCGGGTCGGCTTCCCCGACCTCGACCGGCAGACGGCGTTCGCGTTCGTCCGCGACCTCACCGAGCGCATCGGCTACGACTGGAACCGCGGCGGCCTCGCGGTGTCGCCGCACCCGTTCACCAGCCCGTCCGGCGCCAACGACGTCCGCTTCACGCTGCGCGACGACGTCCCGTTCGACGAGATCCTCACCAGCGCCGTCCACGAGATCGGGCACGCGCTCTACGAGCAGGGCATCGCGCCGGAGCTGTGGGGGACGTCGGCGGCGCGCGGCGTCATGCCGTGGCTGCACGAGTCGCAGGCGAAGTTCTGGGAGAACATCGTCGGGCGCACCCCCGAGTTCGCCCGGTTCGCGCACGGGGTGCTGGCGCCATACCTGGGCGACCACCCCGGCGAGGTGACGCCGGAGTCGCTGCACGAGGCGCTGGTGGCCCGCCCGACCAGCGTCATCCGCATCGCCACCGACGAGCTGACCTTCAACCTGCACATCCTGCTGCGCTGGGAGATCGAGACGTCGCTGCTGTCCGGCACGCTCGACGTCGACGACGTGCCGGAGCTGTGGAACGCGCGCAGCGCCGAGTACTTCGGCGCCGCGCCCGCGTCCGACCGCGACGGCGCCCTGCAGGACCCGCACTGGTGCCACCGGTGGATGGGGCTGTTCACCAGCTACGTCATCGGCAACCTGGTGTCGGCCCAGCTGGCCGCCGCGATGCGCCGCGACGGCGTCGACCTCGAGGCCGGCGCCGAGGCCGGCGACTTCGCGCCGATGCTGGGCTGGCTGCGCCGCCACGTGCACGCGCCCGGCCGCACGTTCACCCTCGCCGAGCTGGTGCCGCGCGCCACCGGCGCCGACCTCGGCACCGAGGCCTACCTGTCCCATCTCGAGCGGCGCTACGCGCCCGACACCGAAGGGGAGACCCGATGACCACGCTGACCCAATCCGACGAGATCGCCGCCGTCGCACCCGGCTCCCGGTCCCGGTTCCGGCTGCCGGTGGCCCGGCGCAGCTCCGGCGAGGAACTGGGGATCAGCGGGCAGGTGGTGCGCGGCCGGTCGCCCGGCGCGACCCTGCTGCTGATCGCCAACGTGCACGGCGACGCGATCTTCGGCGCCGAGGCCGTCAACACGGCGCTGGCCCGGCTGGACCCGGAGCAGCTGGCCGGCACCGTCATCGGGGTGCCGGTGGCCAACCCGGTCGCGTTCGAGAGCGGCACCCGGGCCACCGGCCAGGGCTGGAACACCGACATGAACAACATGAACCGGGTGTTCCCGGGCACCCGGCAGGGCTGGATCACGCAGAAGATGGCCGCCGTCATCAGCGAGGAGATCATCCCTCACATCGACGCGATGATCGACTACCACTGCGCCGGCGACACCTCGATCAACTACACGCTGGTGAACTCGGACCGGACGCCGGAGCAGAAGCGGATCTTCGACTTCACCCGCCTGATGGGCACCGACTTCGTCTTCGTCCACGACGTCGACCCGTTCGCCGGCACCATCGACCAGTACGTGAAGTCGCTCGGCAAGCTGTCGATCGTCGCCGAACAGGGCGGCAACGTCATGCCCGAGGGCTTCGCCGCGCTCACCCAGACCCGCATCGACAACTTCCTCAAGGGGCTGGGCATCATCGACGGCGAGCCGGAGCTGCCGGAGAAGCAGCTGCTGATGCGCGAGCGGGTGCTGATCCGGGCCGACCACGGCGGCCTCTGCTACCCGTCGGTCGGCATCGAGGGGCTGTCGGCGGTGGTGGACGGCGGCACGCTGCTGTCGCGGATCGTCGACGCGCACACCGGCGACACGCTGCAGGAGATCAGGGCGCCGTACGAGAAGTCGGCGATCCTGCAGACGCGGCCGGGCTTCTCGCGGGTGAACCCGGGGGAGTACATGTACATCATCGCCGACGCCGGGTCCGGCGAGTGGGTCGCGGCGCCGTCGGACTGGCGGATGGAGGTGTGAGCGCGCCGTCGCACCCCGACGTGCGGTCCGACGTCGCCGCGCTGCGACGGTACCGGCTGCCGCTGTTTCCCGACCCGGTCGTGCCGTTCGGCGACGTCGTCGGGGCCGCGCCGCCGCCTCTCGTCCCCACGGGGGCGGCGGCCGTGGATCCGGATCCGGTCGGCGCCGTCCAGCGGGTGCTCGGCGACCTCGACGGGCGCGGCCGTGAGCTGGGCGCCGTCGAGGTGCTGCTGGCCGACGAGGCGCTGGCCGCGGCGGAGGAGTCGGCGCGGCGTCTCGCCGCCGGAGCGGCCCGCCCGCTGGAGGGCGTGCCGTTCGGCGTCAAGGACGTCGTGCAGGTCGAGGGGTCGCCGACGACGTTCGGCTCGCGCCGCTACGCGGGCTTCCGGCCGGCCACGACGGCGCAGGCGGTGCGCAACCTGCGGGCGGCCGGCGCCGTGCTGGTGGCCAAGCTGGCGACGTACGAGTTCGCGTCCGGGCCGAACAGCCGCACCCGCAACCCGTGGGACCCGGGCCGCCGCTCCGGCGGGTCGTCGTCCGGCCCGGCCGCGGCCGTCGGCGCCGGGCTGCTGCCGCTGGCCGTCGGCACCGACACCGGCGGCTCGATCAGGGTGCCGGCCGCCTGGTGCGGCGCCGTGGGGCTGAAGCCGACGCTCGGCCGCGTCCCGCGTGCCGGCATCCCGCCGCTGACCTGGACGATGGACCACACCGGCCCGCTGGCCTCGTCGGTGGCGCTGGCCGGCGCCGCGCTGACGGCGATGGCCGGGGCGTCTGCCACGACGGCGATGGCGGGGAGGCCGGCTTCGGCGGCGGGCGACGCGCCGCTGGCCGGGCTGCGGGTCGGCGTGCTCGGCGGCTGGTTCCGGGTCGCGTCGGACGAGGTGCTGGCCCTGGTCGACGCCGCGGCGAAGGTGCTGGCCGGGCTGGGCGCGACGCTGGTGCCGGTCGACCTGCCGGTGATCGAGGAGATCGACCCCGACGCGATCAAGCGCATCCTGGTCGCGGCGGAGACGGCGTCTCTGCACGACGCCGGCGACGACCTCGACGGCTACGGCGCGGTGTTCGCGCAGCTGCTCACCGGCGGCCGGTCGCTGTCCGCCGTCGACTACCTGCACGCCCTGCGCTGCCGCACCGTCCTCGCCGGCGCCGTCGACGCGCTGTTCGCCGACGTGGACCTGCTGGCCTGCGCGACGTCGGCGATCGTCGCACCGCCCGAGGGCGTCGACGCGGTGCCGCTGGGCGGGCGCGACCGCGTGCTGGCCACGGTGGTGGCGCGCAACACGTCGGTGTTCAACGTGTCCGGGCACCCGGCGCTGACGGTGCCGTGCGGACGCGCGCCGGGCACCGGCCTGCCGGTGGGCCTGCAACTGGTGGCGCCGTGCTGGCGCGAGGACGTGTGCCTCGGTGCGGGCATCGCGTACCAGGAGGTGGCAGGTTAGGCTTTCCTCACCTTTGTCCGTCGGGTTCGAGGAGCGCCGATGCGGTTCTTCCGTGCGGAGGTGATCGACGCGCGGCCGCTCTGCGCCGACATGGTGCGGGTGGTGTTCGGCGGCGCGGGCCTGTCCGGGTTCGCCAGCACCGGCGTCGGCGACGAGTACCTGCGCATCTTCTTCCCGCCGCCGGGCGCCGAGCCGGTGCTGCCGGTCGTCGACGAGCGCGGCCGGTGGACGTACCCGGACGGCGCCGAGCCGTCGCCGATGCGGACCTACACCGTGCGGGAGTTCCGCCGCGCCCGCGGCGAGCTGGTGATCGACTTCGTCGTGCACGACGGCGGGGTCGCGGCCACGTGGGCGCGGGCGGCCGCGCCGGGCGACGTCGTCACCGTCAACACACCGACCGGCATGTACGACCCGCCCGCGGACCTGCGCTGGCAGCTGTTGCTGGCCGACGCCGCGGGGCTGCCGGCCGCGGTCCGTCTGCTGGAGGCCACACCGGCGCGGGTGCGCACCCGCGCCGTGCTCGAGGTGCCCACGCCGGCGCACCGGGTCGCGCTGCCCGACGGCGTCGAGGTGGCCTGGCTGTACGGCGGCAACGGGCACGGCGCCAGCCGGTTGTCCGATGCGCTGCGCGCGGCCGAGCTGCCGGCCGGCTCCGGCTACGTGTGGGTGGCCGGCGAGACCGCCGTGCTGCGCGACGCCCGCCGCTACCTGCGGCACGAGCTGAAGCTGCCGTCGTCGGCGTACAAGGTGGTCGGCTACTGGACCGACAACGGCGACGAGTACAACCGCCGGCTGGCCGCCCTCGACGACGCCACCCAGGCGTGGCTGCTCGCCCCCTGGGAGACCGACGCCGATGAGGAGGAGCAGGAGGACGAGTACATCGCCCGGCTGGAGACGCTCGGCCTGTAGGTCGCGGCGTCCGGTTCCCGCGGGTGCCCTGCGCCTCGGCATGGCGGGCAGCGCCCCGCCGGGCCCCTTTGCAATGAGCACCGATACGCATCATCCCGGTGGGGTGTGGGCGCCGCGCCCCTTTGCAATGAGCACCTATACGCATCGCCCCGGCGGGGATGCGTATAGGTGCTCATTGCAAAGGCGCCGCGGTACAGCCCGTGGCCTGCGGCGATGTGGCGGTCAGATGGTGGCGAGCGCGCCGGAGAGGTCGGCCCAGAGGTCGCCGACGTCCTCGATGCCGACGGAGAGCCGGATCAGCGACTCGTCGACGGCCGGGCTCTCGGTGCGCCGGCACCGCTCCGGCGACGACCCGACGCCGCCTCGATCTCACCCGCCGCGGAGGAGGTGTGTTCGGCGCGGAACGGGGAACCTGGCCCCAGAGAGGGTGAGGGGGGAGCCGATGACGTGGCCGATTGCGGCGAAGCTCCGCTATGTCGACGAGACGCTGCGGTGGCTGGCCGACTACCGCCGGCGCTGCGACGACCCGGGTGAGTTGCTGCGCATCCAGACGGCGATGGACGGCTGGCTGGACGAGCGACTGGACCTGATGCGCCGGGCCGAGCGGATGGGCCTGGCACACGAGCATCACGCGCCGAGCAGCGCCGCGTAGCTTCCCGGCGTCCGCCCGAAGTGACGGCGGAACGCGTTGATGAACCCGTTCACGCTGCGGTAGCCCACCCGTGCCGCGACGGCCGCGACCGGTAGCCGGTCGGCCAGCAGCGGCAGCGCCGCCCGCAGCCGCACCTGGGTGCGCCAGTCGGTGAACGTCATGCCGGTACCGGCCACGAACGAGCGGCGCAGCGTCTTCTCGCTGACGTGCAGAGCGGCGGCCCACTCGCGCAGGCCGCGCGGGTCGCCGGGGTCGCGGACCAGCGCGACGGCCAGCTCGCGCGCCGGCCCGCCGGCCGGCATCGGGACGTCCCGCGGCTGCTGCGGCAGATCGGGGCGCAGCAGATCGGCCAGCAGCGCGCGGGCCCGCTGGGCGGCGTCGTCGGGGAGGTCCGGCCGGGCGAGGTAGAGCATGACCTGCCGCAGCATCGGGTCGGCGGCGACGACGGTGGTGCTCGTCCACGCGATGGGGCAGTCGGCCGGCCACAGGTAGAGGCAGTACAGCTGGGTCGGGCGGGTCGCGCGCAGCGCGTGCGGGGTGCCGGCCGGGATCCACACCGCCTGCGACGGCGGCAGCAGCCACGTCCCGCCCGCCTCCACCACCAGCTGGCCGTGCGCCACCCAGGACAGCTGGTGCTCGGCGTGCTCGTGGACGGTGAAGCCGCTCAGCCGGGGCAGCTCGAACCGGGTGAGCCAGAACTCCTCGGCGCCGTCGAGCCCGCCACCGAACGCGCGCGCGAACACCGCACCTCCCGACCGTGGACGTCCGCGGCCTGATGTGAGGTGACCGCTGGGTTGGACCACACCAGGTTAGCCGACCCTAACCTGGCGGTGACGCTGCGACCCCTCGAGAGGACGTTCCCGGTATGGCGGATCGGACCCGCGCCCCTGGCCGCCGGCTGCTGCGGGAGGTGTTCCGCCGGCGCCGGCGCGTGCTCGTCGCCGGCCTGCTCGCCGCTCTGGCGGGACAGCTCGGCTACCTGGCCACGCCCGCGCTCGTGCAGCGCGCCGTCGACGACGGGCTGGAGGCCGGCGCGCCGGGCCGCACCGCCGGCTGGGCCCTGGCCGTCGCCGGGCTGGCGCTGGTCGTGCTGGCCGGCGGCGCGGTGGGCGAGCGGCTGACCCGGCGCGCGGCCAACGCGACGGCGCAGGACCTGCGCACGCGCCTGCTCGCTCGCGCCGGTGACGTCGACGGCGCCGTGACCGCCCGCTTCGACCGCGGCGACCTCGCCTCGCGGGCCGAGCGGGACGTGCTGGCCGTGGCCGACTGGGTCGACAAGCTCACCTACTGGACGCTGGCCCTGAGCACGATCGTCGTCGTGGTGCCCGCGGTGGCGACGCTGCACCCGCGACTGCTGATCGTCACGGCCGTCATGGCGCCGCTCGTCGTCGTCACGCAGCTGATCTTCCCGCCGCGGTACGCCGCCGCGGCCGAACGGCTGGCCGGGGCGCACTCGCGCCGGTCCGGCGCCGTGGAGGAGTTGTTGTCCGCCGCGGGAGCGGTGCGCGGACTGGGCGGCACCGGCCGCCTGGTGCGGCGGCACGCGGCGGCCAGCGGCGACGTGACGGTGCACACGCTGGCCCTGGCCCGGCTCGCCGCCTGGTGGGCGTCGGTGCCGCCGTCGGTGCCGCGGCTGGCGATCGCGGCCGGGTTGCTGACGGGTGGGCTGGCGGTGCTGTCGGGTGGGCTGAGCATCGGCGGGCTGATCGCCTACACGTCGTGGATGACCATGCTCACCATCGCGTTGAGCTTCCTGGTGCTGCTGGTCTCGAACCGCCGCGAGGCCGAGGTGTCGGGCACGCGGATCGCCGAGGTGCTCGGCACGGGCGGGGGCGCGGCGGCCGGCGAGGCGGGCGGGGGCGCGAACGGCTCGGCGGAGGTAGGTATGACCCGCCCCTCTAGGGAGGGTGCCCACCCTACGGGCGGGCACCGACACACTCCGCCGACGACGGGCGATGCCGTGCTGCCGGAGCGGGGCGACCTGCTGCTCGACGACCTGGCGGCGCGGACCGGGGGTGGCGGCGAACCCACCCCGCCGCTGCGACTGACCGCGGCGCCGGGTGAGCTGGTGGTGCTGCGGGGTCCGGTGGGCAGCGGCAAGTCGTCGCTGTTGCGGGTGGTCGCGCGGCTGGACGAGCCCGCGGCGGGGGTCGTCCGGTACGGCGGCGTCGACGTGGGCCGGGCGGACCGCGGCGAGTGGTGGGCCCGCATCGGCTACGTGCCGCAGCGTCCGCTGGTGCTCACGGGCACCGTCGCGGACAACATCAGGCTCGGCCGCGACGCGAGCGGCGAGGAAGTGGCGTGGGCCGGGCGGATCGCGGGCGCCGACGGGTTCGTCCGGGCGCTACCGGCCGGATACGAGACCGCCGTCGGCGAGCGGGGGACGACGCTGTCGGGCGGGCAGGTGCAGCGGCTGGCGCTGGCCCGCGCCCTGCTCGGTCGGCCACGCGTGCTGCTGCTCGACGACGTCACGTCGGCGATCGACGTCGGGACGGAGCGGGCGATCCTGGACCGGCTGCGGGCTGAACTGCCCGACACCGCGATCGTCGCCGTGTCGCACCGGACGCAGCTGCACGACCGCGCCGACCGCGTCATCGACCTGCGGGTCCCGGTCACGGCGGGGAGCATCGATGGCTGACGCGCCCGTCCTCGAGGAGGCGCCGTCCACCCGCGGCGTGTACCGGCGCTTCGCCGCCGTGGCCCGGCCGTACCGGCGGGAGGCGCTGCTGGCGCTCGCGGTCAGCGTGCTCAGCGCCGGCGCGCTGGTGTCGATGGCCCCGATCATCGGCCGGGCGATCGACGAGCTGGTGCAGCGGTCGCGGTCCGGGCTGTTCACGGCGGTCGCGGTGCTGGCGGTGGTGGTCGTCGCGCGGATCTTCCTGCTGCGCACGTCCGAGGTGCTGCTGACGCGGACCGGCGAGCGGGTCGTGCGCGACCTGCGCGACACCGCGGTGGCCCGGATCGCCACGGCGCCGCTGCGGTTCATCGAGTCGCACCGGGTCGGCGACCTGCTGCAGCGCACCACCGGCGAGGTCGCCACCGTCACAGACTTCGTCCGCCAGCAGCTGCCCGACGTCGTGAACCTGTCGCTGTCGTTGCTGCTGACGCTGGCCGTGCTGGTGTCGTACTCGCCGCTGCTGACCCTGATCACGCTGGCGGTGACGCTGCCGGCGACGTGGCTGGCGATCCGCTGGTTCCGGCGCGACGCGACCACCGTGTACGGACGGGTGGCGGCGGGGCGGGCGGGCATCGCCGCGACGTTCACCGAGACGCTGGCCGCGCGCGAGACACTGCACCTGACGGGCGGCATGCCGGAGCGGCGGCGCCGGTTCGCCGCCCAGAACGCCGAGCTGCGCGCCGCCGAGGACCACACCGTCGACGTCGAGCTGCGGCTGCGGCTGATCGGTTTCCTGGAGGGCCTCTCGGTGGCGGTGCTGCTGGTGGCCGGCGCCTGGCTGGCGGGGCAGGACCGGGTGACGATCGGCACGGTCGCGGTGTTCGTGCTGGCGACGGCGAACCTCTTCGAGGGCGTGCTGCGGCTGTCGCAGGTCTTCGGCGAGCTGCAGGCGACCGCCGTCAGCCTGGCCCGGCTGCTGGACCTGCTGGACCGGACGGCGGAGCGCTCGCCGTCCGAAGGCGCCGCGCTCCCCGCCTCCGGCGACCTGACGGTGCGCGGCGTCCACTACGCCTACCGCGCCGGCACCGACGTCCTGGCCGGCGTCGACGTGACGTTCCCGCACGGCGCGCACGTGGTGATCGCCGGCCCGACGGGATCGGGCAAGAGCACGCTGGTGAAGCTGGCCAGCGGGCTGTACCGGCCGGACGCGGGGACGGTCGCGTTCGGCGGGGTCGACCTCGCGTCGGCGACGGAGGCGGAGGTGCGCCGGCGCATCGTCCTCGTCCCGCAGCAGGTGCACCTGGTCAGCGGCACGCTCGCGGACAACCTCGCGCTGGTGCCGCACGAGCCGACCCGCGACGAGCTGCTGGACGCCGTCGAGCGGCTCGGGCTGACGGCGTGGCTGGCCGGGCTGCCGGCCGGGCTGGACACCGTCGTCGGGCCGTACGGGTCGGCGCTGTCGGCGGGGGAGCAGCAGCTGGTCGGCATCGTCCGGGCCGCGCTGGTGGACCCGGCGGTGCTGATCCTCGACGAGGCGACGGCCGACCTCGACCCCGCGGTCGCGGCCGGCATCGAGACCGCCGTCGACCGGGTCCGGGCCGGGCGGACGCTGATCCTGGTGGCGCACCGGCCGGAGACCATCGCCCGGCACGCCGACGTCGTCCGGGTGGACGACGGGGTGGTCTGCGTCAGCTGACGTGCGGGTGGAACAGCACCGGGTGCAGCAGCTCGGCCAGCTCCTCGACGGTGTCCAGCGGCCGGGCGAAGTCCAGCCGCACCCACCGCCGCCGCGGCCGCCCGGTGTCGACGGTGAACCCGTACCGGTCCAGCCGGGCCGCCCGCGGCCGATCGGCGTCGATGCCGGCCGACGCCAGCGCGGCGCGGAACCACGGCTCCAGCTCGTCGCGGTGATGGTCGGCGAGGTCGAGCAGGAGGTCGCGCTCGGCCTCGTGCAGCGGGTCCGGGACGGCGGCGGCGTACGCGGCGAGGTCGAGCGGGCCGCCGCCTCCGTCGGTGAGCAGGTGCACGCCGGTGACCTCGAGCCGGTAGAGGACGGCGTCGGTGCCGACGCCGAGCAGGCTGGGCAGCGGGTTGGACGCGGCGAACTCCAGCGCCGCCGCGGTGCTCGCGCCGGGGCCGACGGGGTGCAGCCGGCCGCTGGCCCGGCCCTGGCCGAGGCTGGGCGCGTCGGCCGACGGCGGCACGTCGTCGACCCGCAGCACGCCGCCGGGAGCGGCCGGCCCGCGCGAGCGCAGCGCCGCGCGCAGCCCGCCGTCGGCCGGGATCAGCAGCAGCGGCCGCCCGGCGCGGTCGGTGCCGTGCCGCACGGGCAGCGGCACCGTGACGTCGTCGAGGAACAGCAGGCCGGGCAGCCGCCCGCGCAGCAGTGTCCGGGCCCGCTCGGCCGGCGTCGGGCAGCGCATGTCCACCTCCAGGCTAGCGATGAGGAAAGGCTAACCTAACACGCGACGCCGCGGCTGCCGGCAGAGTTGATCATGGAGAAGGTCGGGTCCCGGGCGCCCGGAGCCCGACCTTCTCCATGATCAACTTCGAAAGGTGGTGGGGCGAGCGGCGGTGGTGGGGCGAGCGGGGTGGGTGTGCGGTTAGGACGGGCCCATGGTGGCGAGATAGACGAACAGCACGACGAGGGCGGCGACGAGGCCGAGGACGCCGCCGGTGAGCGCGCGGGCGCCGTCGTCGGTGAGGCCCTTCTCGGCGCGGTCCCACCCGATCAGGCCCAGCACGATCGCGAGGACGGCGGCCGGCACGGCGACGAACTCGCCGACGAACGGCACGAACGCGAAGACGAGGGCGAGCACTCCGGTGAACAATGCCGGCCCGCCCAGGCCACGGGGCCGCGGCTCGGTCTTCGGGTCGCCGTCCATGACGGACAGTTTTTCACGACGCGGGCGGCGGCCAAGCGTTCACGTAACGGTCACCGCCCTTTCGTCGAGCGGATCGGCGGAGGTTCCCGGCGATCGGGACGATTCAGGGCGCTCCCCGCCACCAGAGAGAGGTCTCGTCGATGACGCTGCCCCCACGTCCCGGCCGACGGAAGAGACGGGCCGGCCTGGCCGCGGCCGCGCTGGCCGCCGTCCTCGCCGGCGCCACCTGGCCCGCCTCGTACGCGGTGACGGCGGCGCCCGAGGAGGCCGCGGCCGAGGAGGAGAGGCGGGACGCCCCGGCCGAGCCGCCGACGCTGACCCCGGCCGACGGCGCGTACCTGGAGGGCGCCGTGACGGTCGCGTCCGAGCCGGTCACCGCCGACGACGACGTCACCGTCCTGGCCATCGACGGCACGCCGATCCAGGGCACCCCGACCCTGGGCGTGTCGACGCTGAGCTTCGACGTCGGCAGCAACTCGACCGAGGCCCGCTACCGCAACTACGTGCTGGTCAACGGCGCGCACCGGATCGACCTCGGCGACGCCGTCGACGAGCGGGTCAGCCTGGAGATCCCGAACGAGCAGCTGGTGGCCGGGACGAACACCGTCGAGGTGTTCGCCGGCACCGTCACCACGAGCTGCGGCGTCAACCACGACGACTTCGTGTTGTCGGACTTCACCCTCGACCTGCTCGGCGGCCCGGCGGACGGCGACGCCAACGAGTACAGCTACGCCTTCGGCGACGGCAGCTGCGGCTCGAACACGTCGCTGCTGCTCAGCGCGGAGCTGACGTTCGTCGTCGACGGCGACCCGCAGCGCACCACCGGGCTCACGGCCGAGGTCGACACGACGACGCTGGCGAACGGGCCGCACGAGATCGTCGCCCGGACCGCCTCCGGCGCGGCCACCACGCACACCGTCACGGTGAACAACGCACCGACCGGCGCGCCGCACGTCGCGCCGGCCGACGGCACCCTCGCCGCCGGCACCCAGCCGGTGTTCGCGTCGTTCCCGGCCGGAACGCCCGGCGCGGTGCCGGCGCTCACCGTCGACGGCGCCGAACCGGTCACCCGGCCGACGCTCGGCACCGGCGTGTCGACGTTCAGCTTCGACGTCGGCGGCAACTCCATCGAGGCGCGCTACCACAACCACCTGCTGGTCAACGGCAAGCGGATCGAGCTGGGCGGCGACTACGTCAGCCAGCGCGTCGACGTCGCCGTGCCGAACCAGTTCCTCGTCCCCGGCGACAACGTCATCACGCTCGTCACCGGCGGCGTGCAGGCGGCCTGCGGCGTCAACCGCGACGACTTCGCCGTCGCGAACCTCGAGCTGGTCGTCCCGGACGGCACCGCGGCCGGGCAGGGCGTCGAGCCGTCCTACACGATGGGCGACGGGAACTGCGGCAGCAGCACGACGGCGCTGCGCGAGGTCGAGCTGCGCTACGTCGTCGACGCGCCCGGCGCGGCGGTCCGCGAGACCCTCGGGTCCGGCCTCGCCACCGTCAGCTTTGACGTCGGCACGAACTCGATCGAGGCGCGCTACCACAACTACCTGCTGGTCAACGGCATGAAGGTGGAGCTCGGCGGCGACTACGTCAGCCAGCGCGTCGACGTCACCATCCCGAACGAGTGGCTGCAGCCGGGCTGGAACACCATCGACCTCGTGACCGGCACGTTCGCGACCGGCTGCGGGAACAACCGCGACGACTTCGCCGTCACCAACGTCGTGCTCACGCCGGCGGAGGGCACGGCGACGCAGCAGCGCCCGCTGCCCAGCTACGGCATGGGCGACGGCGACTGCGGCTCCACCGTGAACCCGCTGCGCGAGGTCGACCTGAACTTCCTCGTCGACGCGCCGGCACGCGGCCTGCGCGCCGACCTCGACACCACCGCGCTGGCCGACGGCGAGCACGCCGTCTCCGCGTCGTCCACCACGGGCGAGGTCGCGACCCGGCTGCTGGTCACCGACAACACCGCACCCGAGGTGACGGCGAGCACCCCCGCCGCGGGCGAGACGATCACATCGGCCGAGGTGCTGGACGTCCAGCTGGCCGACGCCTCCGGCGTGCAGACCGGCCCGGACGTCACGCTGGACGGCGCCGCCGTCGCGCTCGGCGCCCCGATCGGCCCCGGCCTCGCCCCGGGCGAGCACACCCTCGCCGTCACCGGCACCGACGTCCTCGGCAACACGGCGGTCCGCGAGATCGTCTTCACCAGCGCCGGCATCCCGGACGTCCCGGCGGCGCTCGCCCCGGCGTCCGGGAGCACCGGCCTCGGCCCGGACGTCACGCTGTCCGCCGAGGTGGCCACGCCCGGCGGCGGCGACGTCACGGCGTCGTTCGCGCAGGCCGAGGTGGCCACCGCGACCACCGCCTGGCAGGGCAGCACCACGACGATGCCGACGACGCTGCGGGTGCCGGGGGAGCGGCCGGTCCAGACGAAGGACCTCGCCCCGCTCGACGGCCGCACGGTCGCCGCGCCGGCCAGCCGCGATCTCAGCTACCAGCGCTTCGACATCCGCGTGCGCAAGAACGTCGACGCGCCGTTCCTGCGCTGGGAGGGCGTCGTCGACCCGCAGCGGCTGGTGACGCTGCACGCGTGGAACCCGCGGACGCAGACGTGGGACGCGCTGACCAGCGCCCGCGGCGCCGCCGAGGGCAACACGGTGCTGTCCGCGACGGTGACGGCGGAGTACGTCGACCGCAACCGGGTGAACGTGCTGGTGACCGGCGAGGACCCGTTCGCCGACGACATCGTCGACGGCGACCCGGACGGCTTCGCCGACCCGGACACCTACGAGTTCTCCATCGTCCACTTCACCGACACCCAGTACCTGTCCGAGGGCGCGGTGGAGCAGGAGACGCCGGAGGAGCGGGCCGTCTGGGCGTCGGCCTACCAGGGCATCGTCGACTGGGTGGTCGAGAACGCCGAGGAGCGCAAGGTCGCCTACGCGGCGCACACCGGCGACATCATCGAGAACAACACCCGGCCGCCGCTGGACGAGCCGATGCGCCAGCAGGTCATCGGCGAGTTCGAGTTCTCGTCCGAGCAGCAGGGCGTGCTCGACGGCGCCGGCATCCCGAACGGCGTCGTCGCCGGCAACCACGACAACCAGGGCGGCCGCGAGACCGGCCCGGAGTCGCTGTACAACCAGTACTACGGGCCGGACCGCTACGCCGCCGCCGACGACCAATGGGAGCAGGCCGAGTACGGCGGTCCGTGGCGCGAGGGCGACAACCAGAACCACTACGACCTGTTCTCGGCCGGTGGCCTGGACTTCGTCGTCGTCGGCCTCTCGTTCGGCGTCACCAAGGAGGAGGTCGACTGGGCCAACTCCATCTTCCAGCGGTTCCCGGACCGCAACGGCATCCTGCTCACGCACGACTACGTGATGCCGTCGACGCTGCCCGACGGCCGCGACGCCGCCCTCGCCGCGCCCGACGGCACGGTGCTCTACAACCGGGTCGTCGCGACCAACCCGAACGTGTTCCTGGTGCTGGCCGGCCACCGGCACGGCGTCGGGACGAACGTCCGCCCGCCGGTGGGCGAGATCGGGCACGGCGTGGTCGAGCTGCTCGCGGACTACCAGTTCTACACGGTGTCCGCGGACCGGCTCGGGCTCACCGAGATCGGCGGCTACCAGCCGGACGACCAGCTGCAGTTCGGCGCCAGCTTCTTCCGGCTGCTGCAGTTCGACGTCGAGCGGTCGGAGCTGATCGTCGACACGTACTCGCCGCTGCTGGCGGAGTTCGGGGCCACCGAGTACGACCAGGACGGCCGGTACAACGGCACCGAGGACAACATGGTGCTGCCGGTCGACCTGCAGACCCGGACGACGACGTTCCAGACCGACGCGATCGCGCTGTACACGCCGTCGGAGCCGGTCGGCGAGGTGACGGTGCCGTCGGGTTCGGTGGCCTCGGTCGAGTGGGCCGGGCTGGCGCCCGCCACCACCTACGCGTGGATCGTCACCGCGCACAGCCCGGGCGGCGGCGTCACCGCGTCGCAGCCGGCCGTCTTCACGACGGCCGACACCCGCGGCCGGCCGGGAGCGTGGGGCCCCGACGCCCCGCTGTACCCGTACTTCGCGCCGTTCGAGCAGTAGCCCGCCGGGACGGGGCCGCCGCGCGCACGCGGCGGCCCCGTCGTCGCACCAGCTCAGCGGTAGCCGACGGCGAGTGACGTCAGCACCGTCAGCATCGCGGCCGCCGCCGGGGTGCGCCGGTCGCGCGGCGCGACGGCGGCCAGCAGGCGGCGGCGCGGGAGGGCGGGGGAGGTGGGCCGCAGGACGACGTCGGGGCGGATGGCCGCGGCGGCCAGCGTCGAGACGACGGTGACGCCCATGCCGGCCGCGACCAGCGCCTGCTTGCCGGTCCAGTCGTCGCACACGAAGCCGACGCGCGGCGGCCCGCCGAGGGCGCGGGTCAGCGCCGTGAGCGGGCCGAGGCAGTCGGGGTGGCCGCCCTCGATCCAGGTCTCGCCGCGCAGGTCGCGCAGCGCGACGGTGGTGCGCCCGGCGAGGCGGTGCCCGGTCGGCAGCGCCACCCGGTGCTCCTCGTCCAGCAGCGGCACCAGCTCGACGCCGTCGCCGGGGAGGTCCCAGTCGGTGACGAGTGCGACGTCGACGGCGCCGGAGCGGACGTCGCCGGGGCCGCCGCGGACCAGCCCGACCTCGACGCCGGGGTGCGCCGCGCTGAACCGGCGGATCGCCGCCGGCACGAACGCGGTGTTCGCGCTCGGGAACGCCGACAGCCGGACCTGCCCGCCGCGCAGCTGCGCGTACGCGCCCAGCCGGGCCTCCAGCGCGGCCAGCCGGCCGAGGATCTCGCGCGCCTCGCCGATGGCCAGCTCGCCGGCCGCCGTCGGGACGACGCCGCGCGGGTGCCGGTGGAACAGCCGGACCCCGGCCCGGCGCTCAAGCGCGGCGATCTGCCGCGAGACCGCCGGCTGGGTCATCGTCAGGGCGTCGGCCGCGGCGGAGAACGAGCCGTGCTCGGCCACCTCGGCCAGCACGCGCAGCGACCACGTGTCCAGCATGCGCCGAGCGTATACCTGACCTGTCCGACCCGCAGTGGTGCTCATGGCCGCGCGGCCGCACGGTGG
Source organism: Jiangella alba (assembly GCF_900106035.1). Classification (GTDB taxonomy): domain Bacteria; phylum Actinomycetota; class Actinomycetes; order Jiangellales; family Jiangellaceae; genus Jiangella; species Jiangella alba. The sequence goes on along the minus strand of NZ_FNUC01000003.1, from coordinate 2,893,950 downwards.
GAGCATGGACTTCCTCGCCACCCACCTGCCACCCGTGCCCGCCCGCGTCCTCGACGCCGGGTGCGGCGACGGGCGCCTGGCCGACGAGCTGCGCGGACGCGGCTACGACGTCACGGCCATCGACATCGACCCCACGCTGGCCCGGCCCGGCGTGCTCACCGCGGACGTCTGCGACTTCCGCGGCGGCCCGTACGACGCGGTGCTGTTCGTGCTGTCGCTGCACCACGTGCACGACCTCGGCCGCGCCGTAGAGGCGGCCGCCGCGCTGCTGGCGCCGGGCGGCCGGCTGCTGGTCGACGAGTTCGCGCACGAGCGCGCCGGCACGGCCATCGCGGACCGCTTCTACGACGCGCCCGGCTCGCTCGCGCGCTGGCGCGCCGAGCACCGCGAACTGCATACGGGCACGGCCATGGTCGACGCGGTCGCCGCGCGGTTCGGCATCACGCTGCTGGAGAGCGTCCCGTACCTGTACCGCTACCTGGAGGACGAGTCGCTGCGCGGCTCCGAGTCCGTGCTCGGCCTGCGGCTGGCCGCCGTCCCCGCACCGGCCTGAAGGCGCAGCGCCAGGGTCGGGAAGATCAGCACCGAGAGCATGCCGCTGCCGACGAGCGCGCTGGCGGTGGCGGCGCCGAGCACGCCCTCGTCCTGCGCGATGCCGGTGATCACGACGACCAGCGGCAGCGCCGTCGAGGCCAGCAGGCCGAGCGACACCGCCGGCCGCATGCCCAGCGCGTCACGCTGCAGCAGCACCGTCGGCCCGCCGCGCACCAGCAGGAAGAACAGCAGGAACACCGGCAGCAGGAGCAGCGTCGACGGCTCGGCCAGCAGGGCGTCGACGTCGAAGCGGACGCCGCTCATGACGAAGAAGATCGGGATGAAGAACCCGAACCCGATGCCTTCCAGGCGCGACAGCACCTGCTCGGACTCGTGCGGGTCGCCGGCGTCGAGGAACAGGTGCACGACGATGCCCGCCGCGAACGCGCCGAGCACCGGGTCCAGGCCCAGGCCCGCGGCGATGGCGAACATCGCGACGACCACGAACACGCACAGCCGCAGCCCGACCTGCGCGCTGGTGCCGAGCGTGCTGGTGACCATGCGGGCCAGCCGGGGATGGCGCGGCTGCCGGGCCATGATCGCCGCGCCCACCGCCACCAGCCCGAATGCCGCGAGGACGATCGTCGTGTGCGCCGGCCGCTCGCCGCTGAGGGCGAACGCGATCGCGAGGATGGGCAGGAACTCGCCGGCCGCCCCGATGGCCAGGAACCTCGTGCCGAGTGCGGTGTCGGCCAGCCCGTGGTCGCGCAGCATCGGCAGCAACGTGCCCAGGGCGGTCGTGGTCAGCGCCAGCCCGACCACGAGGCCGGCGTCGGTGCCCGCGACCAGGAAGCCCAGGCCGATGCCGAGCACGAGCGAGGCGGCCCAGCCCCAGGCGGCGGCGCGCAGCGGCCCGCCGCGGATGCGCCGGAAGTCGATCTCGTAGCCGGCCAGGAACATGAGGAAGGCGAGCCCGAGGTCGGACAGAGCGCTGACGACGTCGGTGTCGCGGACCCAGCCCAGCACGGCCGGCCCGATGAGGATGCCGAGCCCGATCTCGATGACGACCGGGGGCACGGCGGCGTAGCGGGCGAGCCGGTCGGCGGTGAACGGCGCGAGCAGCGCGGCGCCGAAGACCGCGGTCAGCATCCAGAGCGTCTCGTTCGACATCGGCCACCTCCGGTGCGGGCTACCAGCCCTCCCGGGTCATGATGGCCGACGTCGAGGCTCGCCGTGGTGGTCTTGCGGTCGCGGGATCAGCGGGCCTGGCCACCGGCCGGGCCGACCGGGCTGAGGCCGCCGAGCAGCGTCGCGGCCCAGGGGGTGCCGCGCAGCCCCCCGACCTCGACGAGGCGGGCGGCCTCGGCGGCGCAGGCGTCGGCGCTGACGAGGTCGCCGCGGGCGCGGTGGGTGCGCGCCAGCTCGGCCAGCGCCTCGCTGGTCGCCTGCACGTCGAGCTGGTCGAGGGCGGCGAGCCGCTGCAAGGCCTCGGCCGCGGTGTCGAGGCTCTCGCGGCCGGCCAGCCGCCGGGCCCGCGCGAGCGCGACGGTCGCGCGGGCGACCAGCCGGGGTGAGCGCATCGCCCGGGCGGCCGCGACGGCGCGTTCGGCGGCGTCGACCGCGTCGGCCGGCCGGTCCGCGGCGAGGTGCACCCGGACCTCGGCCGACAGCAGTTGGTAGGCGGGGTGCGAACCCGGCTCGGGCGTGTGCAGCCGACGTGCCTCCGCCAGCGCGGCCTGCGCTTCGGCGGCGTCGCCGTGGCTGGCGAGGCGCTCGGCGTAGGTGGCATGGCAGCGCGCGCGCATCGAGAGCGGCAGCGCGTCGGCCACCTCCATGCACTGGTGCATGTACTCCAGCGCGGCGACGTCGTCGCCGAATCGCCCACGCAGTACGGCGAGGTTGTTCAGCAGCGCGGCCTCGCCGTACCGGTCGCCGGTCCGCCGCCAGAACCCGATGGCCCGCTCCGCGGCGTCCTCGGCCTCCGCCAGCCGGCCCTGGTCGGACAGGCCGGAGGCGAGGTTGTGCCAGGCGCTGCCCACGAAGCGGTCGGCGATCGGCGGCAGCGGCGTGACGGTGACGGCGCGCAGCAGGTCCTCGGTGCCGTCCCACGAACCGCAGCATTCGTCGAGCAGCAGGTCGAGGCTCGTGGCCAGGGCCGCGGCCTCGACCGCGCTGTCGGTGTGACCCGACGCCAGCGCGTCGCGGGCCAGCCCGACGAGGAGCGCGCTGCGCGGGTGCACCCAGGCGTGAACGTCGTCGTGGCCGGCGAACACGACGCCGTCGGCGTTGACGCCGGTGATGATCGGGTGCGGCGGCCGGTCGCCCGGCCGCAGCCGCTCGTTGGCGTGCGCGACGGACGCGATGGCCTGCTGCAGCGCCCGCCGCAGGCCGGCGGGGTCGCGCCGCCCGGGCCGGTCGCGCAGGTAGCTGCCGATGAGGCCGTGCCACGCGTAGCACTCGGGCGCGGCCGGCTCCAGCAGCCGGAGGTCGCAGAGCTGTTCCAGCAGTTCGCGGGCCTCGGCCCGGCCGGTCTCCCACAGCGCCGCGGCGGTCTCGACGTCGACGAGGTCGGCCGGCAGCGCGCCCAGGGCGCGGAACCGGGCGGCGGCCGGAGCGGCGAGGGTGCCGGTGGTGGCGTCGAGGGCGGCCTCGACGGAGCGGCCGTCCAGTCGCAGCTCGGCCAGGCGGCCGGGCCCGGTGAGGCGGTCGCGCAGGTGCGCCAGCGGCCAGGCCGGCCGGGTGGCGAGCCGTCCGCCGACGATCAGCAGCGCCAGCGGCGAGCCGGCGCACGCCTCGACGATGGCGGTGGCGGCCGCCGGCTCCGCGGCCAGCCGGTCGGCGCTGATCAGCGTCGTCAGCAGCTCGTGCGACTCCGTGGCCGAGATGGGGTCGAGGTCGACCGACACGTTGGCCGGGACGGCCAGCCGCCGGCGCGCCGTGACGAGGACGGCGCACTCACCGGCGCCCGGGAGCAGCGCGGTGACCTGCTCGACCGAGTAGGCGTCGTCGATGACGACGAGCAGCCGGCGGCGCGCGCACATCGACCGGAACAGCGCCGCGCGGCCGGCCTGCGAGGACGGGAGATCGTCGGGCGCGACGCCGAGGTCGCTCAGGAACGCCCCGAGGATGTCACGCGCCGGGACCTCGGCGCCGCCGCGGGTGCCCTCGGCGAAGAGCTGGCCGTCGGGGAACCGGGACCGGGCCCGGTGCGCCGCCTCGACCGTCGTGGTCGTCTTGCCGACGCCGGCCGGACCGGACACGACGGCGACGCGGACGCGGTCGGCGGGGCGTTCCAGCAGCCGGGCCAGCGCCGCCAGCTCGTGCGGGCGGCCCACGAACGCGGGCGACCCGGCCGGCAGCTGGGCGGGCGGCTCGGCCGCCGCGGCCGTGGGCGCCGCCGGCGCGGCGTCGAGGAGGCCGGGGTCGCCGGCCAGCATGCGCTGGTGCAGCTGGGTGGCCTCGGCGCCGGGGTCGATGCCGAGGTCGTCGCGCAGCACCGTGACCAGGCGGGTGAACGTCGCCAGCGCCTCGCCCTGCTGGCCGGTGCGGTACAGCGCCAGCATGAGGTGGCACCAGGACCGCTCGCGCCACGGCTGCTCCGACGTCAGCCGCCGCAGCGACGCCACGAACGCGTCGTCGAGGTCGCCGGCTCGCAGCCGCAGCTCGTCGCGCCGCTCGGCCACGCTGAGCACCTCGTCGAGCAGGGCCGGCCCTTCGACGACGGTCAGCTGGCCGACCGCGAGCCCGGACAGCGGCTCCGCGGTCCACAGCTCCAGCGCCGCCGTCAGCGTCGCCGGGTCGGTGGCCGCCGCGGCGAGCCGGCGGAAGCGGTGGAGGTCGACCTGGCCGGGGTCGAGGTCCAGGCGCAGGCCGTCGCCGTGCGCGACGACCGCGTCGCGTCCCAGTACGTCGCGCAGCCGCGACGCGTACGTCTGGATGGCCCGCCGCGGGTTGGCCGGCAGGTCCTCCGGCACCCACAGCAGCTCGGTGATCGCGGCGTACGACACCGGCGTGCCCAGCCGCAGCGCGAGCGCGGCGAGCAGCGCGGCCGGACGGCGGGCCAGCGGCACGGGCTGCGTGCCCCGGAGCAGCTCGACCTGGCCCAGCAGCCGGACGGAGACGACTGGTTCGGGCACGGCGTCGAGGTTACCGGCCGGCGCCGGCGGGCGCGGCCGGCTCGGGCAGCGGGAACAGGTCGAAGAACCGGCGGGCGGCCTCGGTGTCGGGGTCGAGCCGCACGAGCCCGTCGTCGACGGCGGCGCCGAGGTCCTGGTCACCCCAGATGACCTCGTTGAGGACGGTGCCGGCGGCGGTGACGGCGACGTCGGCCGGTCCGGTGCCGCGCACGATGCGGAACTCGCCCCCGCCCACCGTGGCGGTGAAGGCGTCGTCGTCGACGCGCAGCGCGTACGTGGCGTCGAGGCCGGCCGCGCGGCCGGGGGCGAAGAGGGTGCGCATGGCCAGCACCAGGGCGTCGACGCTGAGCGGGGCGTCGTGGTCCATGCCGGGGGACCGGCTGCCCCAGCGGCCGAGCGCGCGCACCACCGGCTCGAGCTCGAGGCCCCACGCCGTCAGCTCGTAGACCTGCGACGCGACCGGCGGCGGCAGCGTGCGGCGGCGCACCACGCCGGCGGCCTCGAGGTCGCGCAGCCGTTGCGCGATGACGTTGGGCGCCGCGCCGGGCAGCCCTCGCCGCAGGCCGCTGAAGCGTTTCGGGCCGAGCAGCAGCTCGCGTACCACCAGCAGCGCCCACCGCTCGCCGACGAGGTCGAGGGCGTGCGCGGCAGCGCAGCCGTCGGCGTATGAGCGCTTGGTCGACACGCCCTCAGCCTAGCAGCTGAGTAGCGAATTGCACTCAATGGGTTGTGAATAACATCTAGTCGGTTGTAATTTCTAACTAACGCCGAACGAGGAGGGATCCGATGGACACCCGGACGCCGCCCGTCGTGGCGGCAACCGCCGACCCGCGCCGCTGGCAGGCTCTGGGCCTGCTCGGCCTGGCCTTCTTCATGGTCATCTTGGACGCGACGATCGTGCTGACGGCCATTCCGACGATGCGGCGGGAGCTGGGCTTCACGCTCTCGGGCGTGCAGTGGGTGCTGACCGCGTACGCGCTCACGTTCGCCGGGCTGATGCTGTTCTCCGGCCGGATGGCCGACCTGTTCGGGCGGCGCCGGGTGTTCATGGCGGGTCTGGTGCTGTTCGTCGCGTCGTCGCTGTTCTGCGGCATCGCGTGGTCCGGCGAGGTGCTGGTCGCGGCCCGGGCCGTGCAGGGCGTGTCGGCCGCGATCATGGCGCCGACCGCGCTGTCGATCGTCGTCGCCACCTTCCCCGACGGCGCCGAGCGCAACCGCGCGCTCGGCGTGTGGGGCGGCCTCGGCGGGTTCGGCGCGACGGCCGGGCTGCTGATCGGCGGCGTCATCACATCGCTGCTCGGCTGGGAGTGGGTGTTCTTCATCAACGTGCCCATTGGGCTGGTCATCCTGGCGCTGTGCCCGGTGCTGGTCCGGGAGAGCCGGGACCGCGCCGGCGAGCACCGGTTCGACCTCGCCGGCGCGGCGACGATCACCGCCGGGCCGCTGCTGCTGGCGTACGCGGTGATCAAGGCGCCCGAGCACGGCTGGCTCAGCGCGGCGTCGCTCGGCCTGTTCGCCGCCGCGGCCGCGGTGCTGGCACTGTTCGTGGTGGTGGAGGCGCGCACGGCGGCGCCGCTGGTGCCGTTGCGGATCTTCCGCAACCGCACGCTGGTCGGCGGCAACCTGCTGATGCTCGCGGTCGGCCTGGCCGTCGACGGCATGCTGTTCCCGCTGACGATCTACGCCCAGCAGGTGCTCGGCTACTCGGCCCTGCAGTTCGGCCTGATGAGCGCCGTCATGACCGGCATGTCGATCGCCGGCGCGTTCGCCGGGCAGGCGCTGGTGACGCGGCTCGGCGTGCGGCCGATCGCCATCGGCGGGATGCTGCTCGTGCTGGGTGGCGCGCTGCTGCTGACGCCGGTCTCGGCCGGCGGCTCGTTCGCCGCCGACCTGCTCGCGGGGTTGCTGGTCTTCGGCCCGGGCATGGGCGCCTGCTTCGTCGCGGCGCAGATCGCCGCGCTCGCCGGCGTGCCCGAGGAGGAGTCGGGGCTGGCCGCCGGGCTCGTCGACACCCTGTTCAACGTCGGCAGCGCGCTGGGCATCGCCATCGTCACCTCGGTCGCCGTCGCGGCCGGCCGGCACGGGACCGTCGACGGCCTGCGGGCCGCCTTCGGCACCGCCGCCGCCTTCGCCGTCCTGGGCCTGCTGGCCGGGGCGTTCGTCCTCCGGCGCCGACGGTGACGACAGGCCCGTTACCGGATCGTGACTGCCCTGTCGCGGAACTGCTGTTAACGTTCACAACCAGCACATTCCGGACGTGATCCAGTGACGGGTCAAATGGCCCGTTTCTGCGAGGGAGGGGCCTTGTGAACCTACGAGTCAAAGCCCTGGTCAGCGGTGCGCTGCTGGCCCTGACGATGGCGGCCTGCGGCGGCGAGGGCGCGGGCGGCGGCACCGAGGAGTCCGCCCCTCCCGAGGACCGCACGATCGGCGTCTCGATGCCGACCCAGACCTCGGAACGGTGGATCGCCGACGGCGACTCGGTGCGCGAGCAGCTCGAGGAGCTCGGCTACCAGGTCGACCTGCAGTACGCCGGTGACGACATCCCGACGCAGTCGCAGCAGGTGGACCAGATGATCACGCAGGGCGCGGACGTCCTGATCATCGCCGCCATCGACGGCACGGCGCTGAGCAGCCAGCTGCAGGCGGCCGCCGACGCCGACATCCCCGTCATCGCCTACGACCGGCTGATCCGCGACAGCGAGAACGTCGACTTCTACGTCAGCTTCGACAACTACCGCGTCGGCGTCGCCCAGGCCGAGGCGCTGCTGACCGGGCTCGGGCTGCGGACGGCGGACGGCCAGCCGGGCGAGGCGACCGGGCCGTTCAACGTCGAACTGTTCGCCGGGTCGCTGGACGACAACAACGCGCACTTCTTCTTCGACGGTGCGATGGACACGCTGCAGCCGTTCATCGACGACGGCTCGCTGGTGGTGAAGTCCGGCCAGACCGGCATCGAGCAGGTCGCGATCCTGCGCTGGCAGCAGGAGACCGCGCAGCGGCGCATGGAGGACCTGCTGACGTCCAGCTACAACGACGGCTCGCGCGTCGACGGCGTGCTGTCGCCGTACGACGGGCTGTCGCGCGGCATCATCACGGCCCTGCAGAACGCCGGCTACGGCGCGGTCGCCAGTCCGATGTCTGTGGTGACCGGGCAGGACGCGGAGATCGCGTCGGTGAAGCTGATCGACGACGGCGTGCAGAACTCCACCATCTTCAAGGACACCCGGCTGCTGGCCGAGCAGGCCGTCGCGGCGGCCGAGGCGTTCCTCGCCGGCGACGAGCCGGAGGCCAACGACACCGAGACCTACGAGAACGGCGTCAAGGTGGTGCCGTCGTACCTGCTGCCGGTCGAAACCGTCTACGCCGACGACATCGCCCCGCTGCTCGTCGACTCCGGCTACTACACGGCCGAGGAGGTCGCCGCCGGCCAGACCGACTGAGACCCCGCCATGAGCGACACCATCCTGGAGATGCGCGGCATCACCAAGACGTTTCCCGGCGTCACGGCCCTGCGGGACGTCTCGCTGGCGGTGCGGCGCGGCGAGATCCACGCGATCTGCGGCGAGAACGGCGCCGGCAAGTCGACGCTGATGAAGGTGCTGTCCGGGGTGCACCCGGCCGGCACGTACGACGGCGACATCGTGCTCGGCGGCGAGCCGGCCCGGTTCCACGGCATCCGCGACAGCGAGGCCGTCGGCGTCGTGATCATCCACCAGGAGCTCGCGCTGGTGCCGTACCTGTCGGTCGCCGAGAACGTGTTCCTCGGCAACGAGCGGCGCGGCCGCGGCGGGCTGATCGACTGGAACCGCACCAACGCCGAGGCGGCGGCGCTGCTCGCGTCCGTCGGCCTGGACGAGAACCCCGTCACGCCGGTCGCGCAGCTCGGCGTCGGCAAGCAGCAGCTGGTCGAGATCGCGAAGGCGCTGTCGAAGGAGGTGCGGCTGCTGATCCTGGACGAGCCGACCGCCGCGCTCAACGACACCGACTCCGCGCACCTGCTGGACCTGCTGCGCCGGCTGCGCGACCAGGGCATCACCTGCATCCTCATCTCGCACAAGCTGGCCGAGGTGACGTCGATCGCCGACGCCATCACGGTGCTGCGCGACGGCCGCACCGTCGAGACGCTGCGCGCGGCGGACGGCGAGGTGACGCAGGAGCGGATCATCCGCGGCATGGTCGGCCGCGACTTGGAGAGCTTCTACCCGGACCGCGTCAGCACGCCCGGCGACGAGGTGCTGCGGATCGAGGACTGGACCGTCTGGCACCCCACCCAGGACCGCAAGGTGGTCGACGGCGTCGGCCTGCGGGTCCGCGCGGGTGAGGTCGTCGGCATCGCCGGGCTGATGGGGGCCGGACGCACCGAGCTGGCGATGAGCGTGTTCGGCCGCTCCTACGGCCGCGACGTCAGCGGCCGGCTGTTCGTGCGCGGCCGCGAGGTGCGGGCGCGGTCGGTGTCGGAGGCGATCGGCAACGGCATCGCTTACGCCACCGAGGACCGCAAGAAGTACGGGCTCAACCTGATCGAGGACGTCCGCCGCAACGTGTCCGCGGCGGCGCTGCGCAAGCTGGCCGGGCGCGGCGGCTGGGTCGACGGCAACGAGGAGATCCGGGTCGCCGAGGAGAGCCGGTCCTACCTCGGCATCCGCGCGCCCAGCGTCATGACGTCCGTCGGCACGCTGTCGGGCGGCAACCAGCAGAAGGTCGTGCTGGCCAAGTGGCTGTTCGCCGACCCCGACGTGCTGATCCTGGACGAGCCGACCCGCGGCATCGACGTCGGCGCGAAGTACGAGATCTACACGATCATCAACCGGCTGGTCGCGGCCGGCAAGGGCGTCCTCGTCATCTCGTCCGAGCTGCCCGAGCTGCTCGGCGTCTGCGACCGCATCTACACGCTGGCCGCGGGCCGGCTCACCGGCGAGGTGCCGGTCGGCCGGGCCACGCAGGAGAACCTCATGGCACTGATGACGAAGGAGGGCGCGGCATGACCAGCACGCAGCGACCGCCGGCCGAGGACCGCGCCGAGGCGGAGAGCGCCCAGGCCGCCGCCCTGCACACCGGCACCAGCAACCTGCGCACGCTGGTGACCCGCAACGTGCGGCAGAGCGGCATCTACGTGGCCTTCGTGGTGATCGTGGCGCTGTTCGCGATCCTGACCGACGGGGTGCTGCTGAGTCCCGGCAACATCACCAACATCGTCCTGCAGTACTCCTACATCCTGGTGCTGGCCATCGGCATGGTGATCGTCATCATCGCCGGGCACATCGACCTGTCCGTGGGTTCCGTCGTCGCGTTGACGGGCGCGGTGTCGGCGGTGCTGGTGATCCAGCAGGGCTACGCCTGGTGGGTCGGCATCGTGGCGGCGCTGCTGGTCGGCGTCGCGGTCGGCGCGTGGCACGGGTTCTGGGTCGCCTACGTCGGCATCCCGGCGTTCATCGTGACGCTGGCCGGCATGCTGCTGTTCCGCGGGCTGACGCTGCAGGTGCTGGACAACATCTCGCTGTCGCCGTTCCCGTCGGAGTACCAGCGGGTGGCCAGCGGCTTCCTCAACGGCCTGTTCGGCGGGCAGGGCTACGACGCGTTCACGCTGTTCATCGGCGCGTTCGCGGTGGCCGGGTACGCCGTCAGCGGGTTCCGGACCCGGGTCGCGCGGATCCGCTACCGCCAGCCGGTGGAGTCGTTCCCGCTGTTCGTGACCCGGGTGCTGGCCGTCGGCGTCGTCGTCATGTATTTCGCCTGGCAGCTGGCGCACGCGCGCGGCCTGCCGATCGTGCTGATCATCCTCGGCGTGCTGGTGATCGTGTACGCGGTCGTCACCAAGCGGACGGTGTTCGGCCGGCAGGTCTACGCGATCGGCGGCAACCTGCCGGCGGCACTGCTGTCCGGCGTGCGGGTGCGCACGGTGAACTTCTGGATCTTCGTCAACATGGGCTTCCTGTCCGCCGTCGCCGGCGTCATCTACTCGTCCCGGTCCAACGGCGCCCAGCCGGCGGCGGGGACGATGTTCGAGCTGGACGCGATCGCGGCGGCGTTCATCGGGGGAGCGGCGGTCACAGGCGGCGTCGGCACCGTCGTCGGCGCGATGGTCGGCGGCCTCATCATGGCGGTGATGAGCAACGGCATGCAGCTCATGGGCGTCGACCAGTCAGTCCAGTCGGTGGTCAAAGGTCTGGTCCTCATGCTGGCGGTCGCGTTCGACATCTGGAACAAGCGGCGCGGCCGATCCTCCCCATGATCATCAACCTTGTGTGTCGTCATACCAGCGCAGAAGGTTGATGATCATGGCTGTGGACACATGCATGGCTGTCCACAGATGCACAACGGGGCCTGGCGCGGCGGCGGTCGCGGACGAAGGCTTGCGCATGTGGATCTCGAAGAGCTCGTCGCCGTCCAGCACGGCGTGGTCAGCCGCGCCCAGGCGCTGGCGGCCGGGCTGACGCCGTCCAGGCTTCGGTGGCTGGTCGCGTCGGGACGCTGGCAGCGGGTGCATGCCCACACCTTCGCGACGTTCACCGGGCCGCTGCCGTTCGCGGCGCAGGTGTGGGCGGCGATCCTGCGCGTCGGCGACGGCGCCGCGGCGAGCCACCGCACCGCCGCCCACCTCGGCGGACTCTGCGACGATCCCGGGCCGGTCATCCACGTCACCGCGCCGGTCAGCCGGCACGTTCGCGGCAAGATCGACGGCGTGCGGGTGCACTACGCGCACCGGCTGCCGTTGACGCGGCATCCGGTCGCGATGCCACCGCGCACGCGGGTCGACGACACCGTGCTGGATCTCGTCGACGTCGCACCGCATCCGAGCGACGTGGAGGGCTGGGTGACGGCGGCCTGCCAACGTCGCCTGACCACGCCGGAACGCCTCGCCGATGCACTCGCCCGCCGCAAGAAGATCCGCTGGCGCCCGATGGTCGAGGCCATGCTCGCCGACGTCGCCGACGGTGCCCAGTCACCGCTGGAGCTGCGTCATCTGCGCCGGGTCGAACGCGCCCACGGCCTTCCGGCCGGCTGCCGCCAACGCCGCGTCGCGGGGAACCGGGTGATCTGGATCGACGTCGACTACCCAGACCATCACCTGAGGGTCGAGCTGGACGGCCGCATTGGGCACGCCGATGAGGGGCGATTCCGTGACCGCCGTCGCGACAACAGCGCGACCGTCGACGGCCACGCCACCCTGCGCTACGGCCACGCCGACGTCTTCGGCGACCCCTGCGGCGTCGCCGCGGAACAGGCCCGCGTCCTGCGCGCCCGCGGCTGGCCCGGCCGCCCGCGATCCTGCGGGCCAGCCTGCGGCGTCCCATGATCATCAACCTTCTGTGTCGGCCCGGCAGCGCAAAAGGTTGATGATCATGGGGGTTGGTGGCTTGGGTACGGTGTGTCCATGACAGCGACACTGCGTGATGTCGCCCGGCTCGCGGGCGTGTCGTTCAAGACCGTGTCGAACGTCGTCAACGACCATCCGTACGTCTCCGACACCACCCGGGCCAAGGTGCAGGCGGCCATCGACGAGCTGGGGTACCGGCCGAACCGGCAGGCGCGCAGTCTGCGGTCGGGCCGCACCGGCGCCATCGGGCTGGCCGTGCCGGAACTGAGCCTGGCCTACTTCGCCCAGCTCGCCGACGAGGTCATCACCGCCGCCGAGCAGCGCGACGTCGTCGTCGTCATCGAGCAGACCGGCGGCGACCGCCGCCGCGAGCTGGACGTCCTGGCCGGATCGCGGCGCCAGCTCACCGACGGCCTGCTGTTCAGCCCGCTCGGCCTGGGCAACGACGACGGCGGGCTGCTCGCCGTCGACTTCCCGCTGGTGCTGCTGGGCGAGCGCATCTTCGACGGCCCGGTCGACCACGTCACCATGGAGAACGTCGACGCCGCCCGCGCCGCGACCGACCACCTGCTCGACCTCGGCCGGCGGCGCATCGCCGTCATCGGCGCGCACGAGGGCGAGGTCATCGGCTCGGCCGGGCTGCGGCTGCGCGGCTACCGGGCGGCGCTCGAGGCGCGCGGCGTCGGCTACGACGACGCGCTGGTCGTCGACGCCGGGCCGTGGCACCGCATCAACGGCGCCGAGGCCATGCGGGCGCTGCTCGAGCGCGGCGTCGAGTTCGACGCGGTGTTCGCGCTCAACGACGAGCTGGCGCTCGGCGCGCTGCGGGTCATGCAGGAGCAGGGCGTCAAGGTGCCGGCCGACGTCGCGATCATCGGCTTCGACGACGTCGACGAGGGCAAGTACTCGCTGCCCAGCCTCAGCACCGTCGACCCCGGCCGGCGCGAGATCGCCCGGCTCGCCGTCGAGGTGCTGCTCGACCGCGTCGAGAAGGGCCCCGACGAGCCGCGGCGGGAGCTGCGCTCGGGCTATCGCATCGTCGAGCGCGAGTCGACGCAGGCGGGCTGAGTCCGGGCTTGACATCTCCTGCGGTCTTCCTCATCCTGAACCTTACAACGTTGTAAGGTCATGATCATCTCACTGTCGAGAAGGAATGCACCATGACACGCAACCGCCTCACGATGGGGCTCGTCCTCGCGCTCGCGGCCGGTCTCACGGCCTGCGGCGACGGCGACGACTCCGGCGGCGACTCCGCCGGCGGCCCCGTCGAGCTCACCTTCTGGCACGGGTACACCGAGGCCGACGGCGACGTGCTCGAGCAGCTCGTGGACGACTTCAACGCCTCGCAGGACGAGGTCGTGGTCAGCACCGAGATCAACCCGTGGGACGTCATCGACGACACGCTGCTGCCGGCGCTGTCGGCCGGGAACGGCCCGGACATCGTCGCGATGCCGGCCGAGCGGCTGCCCGTCTACGCCGACCGCGGCGCGTTCGTCGAGCTGGACGACTTCTACGACGACCCCGAGAGCAACACCGCGGAGCTCAACGCCGGCGCCGTCGAGATGGTGACGGTCGAGGGCACCCGCTACGGCGTGCCGACCGGGTTCGTCCCGCTGGCGATGTTCTACAACAAGGCGCTGTTCGCCGCCGCCGGCATCACCGAGCCGCCGGCCACCTGGGACGACTGGGTCGAGACGGCCAAGGCGCTCACCGTCGACCAGAACGGCGACGGCACGCCCGAGCAGTACGGCGCCGCCATCCCGGACCACGCGACGGTCGCGAACGGCGTCTGGCCCAGCCTTTTCTACGGTGGTGGCGGCGACATCGTCGACGGCGGCACCGACGTCGTCATCGACTCGCCGGAGAACCGCGCGACGCTGGAGTACTGGTACCAGGCCATCGCGGTGGACCAGATCTCGCCGACGGGTGTCGACGGCATCGCCGGCGACGGGCTGTTCAGCAGTGGCAAGGCCGCCATGTACCTCGGCGGGCCGTGGATGGCGTCGATCTCGGAGGAGAACGGCATCGACTACGGCATCGCGCCGGTGCCGGCCGGGCCGCAGGCGCAGGCGGCGTCGGCCATCGGCGTCTCGATGGCCATCACCGAGCAGGCCGGCGACGACGCCGTCGAGGCGGCGGAGCGGTTCTTCAGCTTCTTCCTCGACCAGGAGAACGCGGTGACGTGGTCGCTCGGCTCCGGCTGGCCGCCGCTGCGCACCGACGTCCCCGCCGACGCCGTCGCCGAGAACCCGGTGGTGGCCGCGCTCACCGAGCAGGCCGAGTTCGGCCGGCCGCTGCTGCCCGGCGTCGTGAACAGCGTCGACGTGCTGACGGCGGTCGACGAGCTGACCCAGCGGGCGATGGCCGGCGAGGACGTCGCGACGCTGCTGTCCGAGGCGCAGGCCGAGATCGAATCGGCGCTCGGGTAGGCCCGGTGTCCCTCACCGCACCACGACGGCGCTACCGGCCGCCCGCGCCACTGGGCGGGCGGCGGGTGGCGCCCGGGGCCCGGCGCGGCGGCCGGCGCGGCGCCACCGCGCTGGCCTTCCTCGGCCCGGCCCTGCTCATCCTCACCGTCTTCGTCGGCTGGCCGATGGTGTCGGCGCTGCGCACGTCGTTCACCGACGCCAGCGGCTTCGGCGAGGCCGAGTGGGTCGGGTTCGACAACTACGTCCAGGTGTTCACCGACCCCGACCTGTTCGACGCGGTCACGAACACGCTCTGGTACACGGTGCTGTTCACGCCGACGGCGGTGATCGTCGCGCTGGGTCTCGCGCTGGTGCTGAACAGCCCGGCGCTGCCGTTCCGCGGCCTGTTCCGCACCGCGCTGTTCCTGCCGTTCGTGGTGTCGCTGGCGGTGGCCGCGTACGCGTGGACGTACCTGATCGACCCGCAGGTCGGGCTGCTCAACCACTGGCTGGGCGGGCTCGGGCTGCAACTGGGCAACGTGCTGGAGGACCCGCAGCTGGCGATGCCGGCGGTCGCGCTGGTCGCGGTGTGGAAGAACTTCGGCTTCTACCTGGTGATCTTCCTCGCCGGGCTGCAGGACATCCCGGGCTCGCTATACGAGGCGGCCCGCGTCGACGGCGCCGGGCCGTGGCGGCGGTTCCAGCACGTGACCATGCCGCTGCTGTCCAACACGTTCGCGTTCGTGCTGGTGTTCGCGATGATCGCGGCGCTGCAGGCGTTCGACCAGATCTACGTCATGACCGGCGGCGGGCCGTACGGCAACACCCAGACCATCGTCATGGAGATCTACGAGTCCGGCTTCCGCAAGCTGGAGCTGGGCTTCGCGTCGGCGCTGTCGTACGTGTTGCTGATCGCGACGCTGCTGCTCAGCGTCGTCCAGTTCGTGTTCTTCGGCCGCCGAGAGAAGGACGCCCAGTGAACGCCGCGCGCATCCGGCCGGGCACCGTCCTCGGCACGGTGGCCATGCTCGCCGTCACCGCCGCCGTGCTGCTGCCGCTGGCCATCATCGTGCTGACGGCGTTCAAGCCGGTGTCCGAGGTCAACGCGTACCCGCCCACGCTGCTGCCGCAGGACTGGACGCTGGACAACCTGCGCCGCATCGTCGACGAGCTGCCGTTCACCCGGCTGGTGCTGAACAGCTTCCTGTTCGCCGGTGGCGTGACGGCGTTCGCGCTGGTCTTCGACTCGCTGGCGGCGTACGCGCTGGCCCGCATCGACTTCACCGGGCGGCGGACGCTGCTGATCGCGATCATCGCGACGCTGATGATCCCGTTCCAGGCGACGCTGGTGCCGGTGTACCAGCTGGTCAGCGACCTCGGCTGGGTCAACACGTTCGCCGGGCTGATCGCGCCGCGGGCGGCCGACGCGTTCGGCATCTTCTTCCTGCGCCAGTTCTTCCTGGCGCTGCCGCGCGACCTCGACAACGCCGCCCGCATCGACGGCGCGTCGGAGCTGCGGATCTTCCGCAGCATCGTGCTGCCGAACGCCGTCCCCGCGCTGCTGACGCTGGCGATCTTCACGTTCGTCAACAACTGGAACGACCTGCTGTGGCCGCTGATCTTCACGACCGAGCGCGAGATGGGCACCATCACGTCCGGGCTGACGCTGCTGACCGGGCCGGGCGGCATCGTCCCGTACGGCGTCATGATGGCCGGCGCGCTGGTGGCGATCCTGCCCCTGGTGATCGCGTTCCTGCTGGTGCAGCGGCGGTTCATCGAGAGCATCGCGACGACGGGGATCAAATGACGGCGTGGCATCTGGACGGCCGGCTCCACTTCGCGCTGGGTGTCGAGGACACCTTCGTGCCGCAGCAGCGGCCGGGGGAGCGGGCCATCGACGAGTACGAGCTGACCCAGCACTACGAGTTCTGGTCGTCCGACCTCGGGCTGGCCTCGTCGGCCGGCGCGGAGCTGCTGCGCTGGGGCGTGCCGTGGCACCGCGTCAACCCGGCCGAGGGCGCGTGGGACTGGTCGTGGCTGGACCGCGTCATGGACCGGTTCGCCGAGCTGGGGCTGCGGCCGGTCGTCGACCTGCTGCACTACGGCACGCCGCTGTGGCTGGACGGCCAGTTCGCCCACCCCGACTACCCGTCGCACGTGGCGGAGTACTCGGCCCGGGTCGCCGAGCGCTATGCCGACCGCGTCACCGACTACACGCCGGTGAACGAGCCGATGATCCACGCGCTGTTCTCCGGCGAGTACGCGTACTGGCCGCCGTACCTCTCCGGGCCGTCCGGCCTGCGGACGATGGTGCGGCAGCTGGCCCGCGGGTTCGTGCTCGCGCAGCGGGCGATGCGCGACGTGCTGGGGGAGCGCGGCGTGTTCGTGCACGTCGACGCCGGCATGCGCTACGACGGCGACGACGCGGCCCTGATCTCGCGGCTGCGCCGGCAGGTGCACCTGGTGGAGGACCTGGTGACCGGCCGGGTCACCGACGGCTTCTCCGACGCGGAACTGGCCTGGTTCGCCGACCATGCCGTCCAGCCCGACGTCATGGGCGTCAACTACTACCCGCGGCACTCCACCGAGATCGTCACGGCGGCCGACCCGCATGGCGGCGGCTTCGCCGACCCCCGTCCGACCCGCGACGACGGCGTGCTCGGCCTGGAGGAGCTGCTGCGCAACGCCTGGGAGCGGTACGGGGTGCCGGTCGCGCTGACCGAGACCTGCGTGACGGGGAGCGTCGCCGAGCGGGCGGCCTGGCTGGACGCGTCCGTCGAGGCCGTCCACGGGCTGCGGGCGTCCGGCGTGCCCGTCGTCGCCTACACCTGGTGGCCCGTGTTCGACATGTACGAGTGGACGTACCGGCATTCCACCGAGCCGCGCGAGGCGCACCGGCTGACGATGGGCCTGTGGGAGCTGTCCGAGCGCGACGGCGTCCTGTATCGCGTCCCCACCCCGCTCGTCGACCGGTTCCGGGCGCACGCCCACGATCCCCGCACCACGACCAAGGAGAACTGAGTGCCGCACGCATCGCTGACCGTCGATCCGTCGTTCGTCGTCGGGGCCGTCGACCGGCGCCTGTTCGGCTCGTTCGTCGAGCACCTGGGCCGCGCGGTGTACGACGGTGTCTACGAGCCCGGCCACGCCACCGCCGACGAGGACGGCTTCCGCAAGGACGTCATCGAGCTGGTCCGCGAGCTGGGGGTGTCGACCGTCCGCTACCCGGGCGGCAACTTCGTCTCGGGCTACCGGTGGGAGGACGGCGTCGGCCCGGTCGCCGACCGGCCGCGGCGGCTGGACCTCGCCTGGCACTCGCTGGAGACGAACGAGATCGGGCTGGACGAGTTCGCCCGCTGGTCGGCGAAGGCCGGCACCGAGCTGATGCTGGCCGTCAACCTCGGCACCCGGGGCGTGCAGGAGGCGCTGGACCTGCTGGAGTACGCGAACGTCCGGTCCGGATCGACGCTCGCCGATCTGCGGGTCGCCAACGGCACGCCCGACCCGCACGGCGTCGTGCTCTGGTGCCTGGGCAACGAGATGGACGGGCCGTGGCAGCTGGGCCACCGCAGCGCCGACGACTACGGCAAGCTGGCCGCCCAGACCGCACGGGCCATGCGGCAGCTGGACCCCGGCGTGCGGCTGGTCGCGTGCGGCAGCTCGAACCGGCAGATGCCGACGTTCGGCGCGTGGGAGCGGACCGTCCTGGAGCACACGTACGACGAGATCGACTACCTCTCCTGCCACGCGTACTACCACGAGACGCCCGGCGACCTGCCCGGCTTCCTCGCGTCGCCGGTCGACATGGACCGCTTCATCGAGTCCGTCGTCGCCACCATCGACCACGTCCGTGCCCTGCGGCCGGGCCGGCGCCGCGTCGACATCTCCTTCGACGAGTGGAACGTCTGGTACGTCGACCGCTACCACGACGAGGACAAGGTCACGGACCCGCAGGTGTGGCCCGTGGCGCCGCGGATCCTGGAGGACTCGTACACCGTCGCCGACGCCGTCGTGGTGGGCGGGCTGCTGATGTCGCTGCTGCGCCACGCCGACCGCGTGACGGCGGCCAGCCTCGCGCAGCTGGTGAACGTCATCGCGCCGATCATGACCGAGCCGGGCGGGCCGGCGTGGCGGCAGACGACGTTCTTCCCGTTCGCGGTGACGTCGCGGCTGGCCCGCGGCGTGACGCTGGCGGTGGACGTGTCGTCGCCCCTGTACTCGACGTCCGCCCTCGGTGAGGTGCCGGTGGTCGACGCGGTGGCGACGCACGACGCCGCCACCGGCTCGACGTCGGTCTTCCTGGTCAACCGGTCGGTCGACGCACCCGCGACCGTCTCGGTCGACGTCGCCGCCACGTCGATCGCCGAGGCCGTCACCCTCTGGGACGACGACGTCCACGCCCGCAACACCCTCGACCACCCCACCCGCGTCGGCCTGCGCCCGACGCCGTCGGCGGTGCTGGACGGCGGGACGCTGCGGCTGGAGCTCCCGCCCGTCTCGTGGACGGCGGTCTCACTACGCTGAGAGCGTGCGATCTGACGGCCCCGGCTGCTGGCACCCTCTCCGACGGGTTGACGACGGTGCCAACGGTTGGCGCTGGCGTCAACACGGTGCTCACCATCACCTCTCGGATGGCCGAGCGCAGCCGCTGAGCGGTCGGGTCAGGTCCGCCAGCCGGCCGAGGACGAGCGGACGACGGGGAGGTCGACGACGAAGCGGGCGCCGCCGCCGGGGCGGTCGAGGACGGTCACGGCGCCGCCGTGCCAGCGCACGTGCTGGGCCACGATCGCCAGCCCGAGACCCACCCCGCGCCCACCCCGTCCGCCGCTGACACCGTCGCGGGCGAAGCGGTCGAAGACGCGCGTGCGCCGGTCCTCCGGCACGCCCGGCCCGGCGTCGTCCACCTCGAAGCGGACCCGGCCGTCGTGCGCGAGGACCCGGACGGCCAGGCAGCCGCCGCCGTGCAGTTCGGCGTTGTCGACGAGGTTCGCCACCACCCGCGACAGCCGCCGCTTGTCGGCCAGCACGAGCGCGTCGGCGACGTCGGGGTCGACGGAGGTGACGGGGCGGCCGGCGGCGGAGTCGGCGGAGTGGCGGACGAGGTCGCCGAGGACGACGGTCTCGCGGGCGCCGGGGTCGTCGGCGGCGGAGTCGCGGGAGATCTCGAGGAGGTCGACGACCAGCTGGCGGAACCGGTCCAGTTCGGCGGCCAGCAGCTCGAGCGGCTCGCGCAGCGCCGGCGGCAGATCCGCCTGCCGCGCCTGCAGCAGCTGCATCGAGTTCAGCATCGTCGTGAGCGGTGTGCGCAGTTCGTGGCTGACGTCGGCGGCGAACCGGGTGTCGGCCTCGACCCGCTGCTGAAGCGCCTCGGCCGTGCGGTTGAACGACGCGGCCGGCTCGACGAGGTCGGGGTCGTCGCCGGCGTCGAGACGCACGCGCAGGTCACCGGCGGCCAGCCGGGCCGCCGTCCGGCTGACGGCGTCGAGCGGACGCAGCGCCCGCCGGCCCGCCGCCCGCCCCACCGCCAGCCCCAACCCCGTCGCCAGCACGACACCGGCCACGAGGCTGATGGCGAGGATCAGCAGCACCCGGTTCAGTGACGACAGCGAGTAGAGCTCGACGTACACGTCGCCGGGGTTGCTCAGCGGCAGCGCGACCGCCAGCTGCGTCGTCCCGTCGACGGAGACCCGCTCCTGCGCCGGCCGGCCGCCCTCGGCCGTCGCCAGCAGCGCCGCGGGCAGCTCGTCCGGCGACGTCCCCGCGGGCGTCACGTGCCACGTCCCGTCCCACCGCAGCATCGCCGCCGTCCGGCCGTCCGCCGCGGGCAGGCCGGCGAGCAGGCCGTCGATGTCGCTCTGGCTGGCCGACAGTCCGCGCTGGATCGCCGTCGCGTTCGCCGACGTCTCCGTCAGCGCCGTCGACTCCTGCTCGGTGACGAGGAACCGGCTCAGCAGCACCCACACCGTGACCGCCAGCAGCAGCGACAGCCCGAAGCCGAGCAGCCCGAACCACAGGACGACCCGGTGGCGCAGTCCCGGCCGCAGCCTCGGCCGCCAGGCCATCACGGCACCAGACGGTAGCCCTGGCCGCGCACCGTCACCACGTGGGCCGGACTCGCGGGGTCGCGCTCGACCTTCGTGCGCAGCCGCCGGACGTGGACGTCGACGATGCGGCTGTCGCCGAAGTAGCCGTACCCCCAGACCCGCTCCAGCAGCTGTTCCCGGCTGCGCACCTTGCCGCCGGCCAGGGCCAGCTCGGCCAGTAGCTTGAACTCCGTCTGGGTGAGCGGCAGGGCCGAGCCGTCGCGCGTCACGACCCCTTCGTCGACGCCGATCGAGAGGTCGCCGGACGTCAGCCGCCGCGGCGCCCCGCCCGGCGCGTTGTCGGTGCGCCGCAGCAGCGCCCGGATGCGGGCCGACAGCTCCTTCGCGACCAGCGGCTTGGTGACGTAGTCGTCGGCGCCCGCCTCGAGCCCGGCGACGATGTCGTGGCTGTCGGTGCGGGCGGTGACCATGATGACGGGGACGGCGCTGGTGTGCCTGATCTGGTGGCACACGGCGAAGCCGTCGGTGTCGGGCAGCATGAGGTCGAGCAGCACGACGTCGGGTGGGTCGCGGGTGAGTTCGGCCAGCCCGTCGCGGCCGGAGCCGGCCTCGCGGACCTGGTAGCCCTCGTCCTCGAGCGCCAGCCGCAGGGCTCGCCGCACCCGCTGGTCGTCCTCGACGAGCAGCACACTGCGCGTCATGTCTCGAGTATGACGCTCTCGTGACGACCATGACGAACCTTCATCGCAGCGTCACGAACCGGCCCGCGCAGATGGCGAACCCGTGACAACCACCGGCGCGGCGGCGACACGCCCCGGCGCCGGGCGTCGAATGGCGGCATGAGGCACGCCAGAGCACGATGGGCCGCCGCCGTCATCGGCGTGGCCGGCCTGCTGGCCCTCGCCGGGTGCGGGGGCAACGGCGGCAGCGCCGCCGGAAGCAACTCCACGGGCGAAGCCGTCACCGGCGGCACGCTCAACATGCTGGGCGCGGGCGACGTGGACTACATGGACCCGAACGTCAGCTACTACTCCGTCGGGTACCTGAACCTGCGGCTGTGGAGCCGGCAGCTGTTCACCTACCCGGCCGAGGACGGCAAGACCACCACCGCCGTCCCGGACCTCGCCAAGGACATGCCGACGCAGGACAACGGCGGCATCAGCTCCGACGGCAAGACGTACACGATCACGCTGCGCGACGGCGTGAACTGGAACACCAGCCCGGCCCGCGCGGTGACCGCCGCCGACGTCGTCCGCGGCGTCAAGCGCACCTGCAACCCGGTGCAGCCGTTCGGCGGCACGCCGGACTTCGCCGACCTCATCGTCGGCTACCAGGACTTCTGCGACGGGTTCGCGCAGGTGCCGCAGGACGCCAAGTCGATCGCGAACTACATCGACGCCACCGACCTGCCCGGAGTCACGGCGACCGACGACACGACGGTGACCTTCACGCTGACGCACCCGGCGACGTATTTCGTCGACATGCTGACGCTGCCGGCCTTCTCGCCGGCGCCGGAGGAGGTCATGGCCTACCTGCCGGGCAGCACCGAGCTGGGCCAGCACGAGATCTCCGACGGGCCGTACCAGGTGGAGTCGTGGGAGCCGACGAAGTCGATCACCTACACCCGCAACCCGTCGTGGGACTCGTCCACCGACCCGATCCGCAAGGCCTACGTCGACAAGATCGTCGTGGACGAGACGGTCAGCCAGGACTCCATCCAGCAGCAGTTGCAGACCGGCACGCCGTCGGCGGACATGCAGTTCGACGTGCAGGTGCCGCCGTCGCAGCTGGCCGGGCTGATGAGCGCTGACGACCCCAACCTGAATCTGGGCGACACGTCGTCGACCAACCCGTACATCGTGTTCAACACGGCGTCGCCGAACAACGCGTCGGCGCTGAGCAAGCCGCAGGTGCGGCAGGCGCTGGAGTACGCGCTCAACCGGGACGACATCATCCAGGTGCTGGGCGGGCCGAAGGTGACGCCGCCGCTGACTCACGTGCTGCCGAAGGAGGTCAACGGGTCCAAGGACTCCGACCTGTACCCGTACGACGTCGACAAGGCGAAGCAGCTGCTCGCCGACGCCGGCTACCCGGACGGGCTGACGCTGAAGTTCCTGTACCGCAACGCGTCCGAGGGCAGCAGCAAGGCGTTCCAGACGGCCCAGCAGGACCTGCAGAAGGCCGGCATCACCGTCACCGGCGTGCCGTCGCCGAACGCGGACTTCTACACGAAGTACCTGCAGGTGCCGTCGGTCGCGCAGGCCGGGACGTGGGACCTGGCGCTGGCCGGGTGGGGCCCGGACTGGTACGGCGACGCGGCGCTGTCGTTCTTCAAGCCGCTGTTCTCCGGCCCGCCGTCGTTCCCGCCGGCCGGCAGCAACTTCGGCCTCTACGAGAACCCGGACCTGGACTCGCTGATCCAGCAGGCGTCCCAGGCGGCGACGAAGGACGACGCCGCCAAGCTGTGGGACCAGGCCGACCAGCAGGTCATGAAGGACGCCGTGTTCTTCCCGATCACCGATCCGCTCAACGCGAACTACCACGCGTCGCAGGTCAACAACGCCGTCTACATCCCGGCGTTCCAGAACTTCGACCCGGCGAACGTGTGGCTGACCAAGGGCGAGCAGGGCGGCTGACATGGCGCTGCTGGAGGTCGAGGATCTCCGGGTCTCGTTCGACACCCCGGACGGCGTGGTCCGCGCCGTCCGGGGACTGTCGTTCACGCTGGCCGCGGGGTCCACGCTGGGCCTGGTGGGGGAGTCGGGGTCGGGAAAGTCGGTGGCCGTGCAGACCATCACCCGGCTCACCCGCGGCGCCGACGTCGAGGGCAGCGTCCGCCTGGACGGGGTGGACCTGCTGACGGCGAGCGAGGAGGAGCTGCGCGAGGTGCGCGGCGCGCGGATCGGGATGATCTTCCAGGATCCGCTGTCCAGCCTGCATCCGTACCACCGGATCGGCTGGCAGATCGAGGAGATCATCCGGGCGCACGAGGACGTCGGGCGGGCGGAGGCGCGGACGCGGGCCGCCGACCTGCTCGGGCTGGTCGGCATCCCGCGGCCGGAGACCCGGGTGGACGACTACCCGCACCAGTTCTCCGGCGGCATGCGGCAGCGGGTGATGATCGCGATGGCGATGGCGCTCTCGCCGGAGGTGCTGATCGCGGACGAGCCGACGACGGCGCTCGACGTCACCGTCCAGGCGCAGGTGCTGGACGTGATGCGGCGGCTGCAGGAGGAGTTCGGCACCGCGATCATCATGGTGACGCACGACCTCGGCGTGATCGCGGAGCTGGCCGACGACGTCGTCGTCATGTACGCCGGCGCGGCCATGGAGCGGGCGCCGCGGCGCGAGCTGTTCTACCGCTACCACCACCCGTACACCGAGGGACTGCTGACGTCGCTGCCGCTGCGCGGCGAGGTGTCGGGGCGGCTGCGGCCGATCCCGGGCAGCCCGCCGAGCCTGATCGCGGTGCCGCCGGGCTGCCCGTTCGCGCCGCGCTGCCGGTACGCGTTCGAGCGCTGCTCGATCACCCCGCCGCTGGCCGGCGTGCTGGCCGACCCGCGGCACCAGTCGGCCTGCTGGCTGCCGGCGGACCGGCCGCGGCAGCAGAGCGCGGAGGAGGCGGCCTGATGGACACCGAGCCGCTGCTTCGGGTGGAGGGGCTGGTCAAGGAGTTCCCTGCCGGGGCGTCCGCGCTCACCGGCCGCCCGGGCGGGGTGGTGCACGCCGTGGACGGGGTCAGCCTCGACGTCGCGCCCGGCGAGACGCTGGGGCTGGTGGGCGAGACCGGCTGCGGCAAGTCGACGCTGGCCCGTTGCATGGCCCGGCTGCTGGAACCGACCGGCGGCCGGGTCTTCTTCGAGGGCGCCGACATCACCCATCTGTCCGGCGCGCGGATGCGGCCGCTGCGCCGGAACCTGCAGATGATCTTCCAGGACCCGTTCGGCTCGCTGAACCCGCGCCGCCGCGTCGGCGCGATCATCGGCGACCCGTTCGCGATCCACGGGCTGGCCGGACGCCACGAGCGCAAGCGCCGGGTGCAGGAGCTGATGGAGCTGGTCGGGCTGAACCCGGAGCACTACAACCGGTTCCCGGCCGAGTTCTCCGGCGGCCAGCGCCAGCGCATCGGCATCGCGCGGGCGCTGGCGCTGCGGCCGCGGCTGCTGGTATGCGACGAGCCGGTGTCGGCGCTGGACGTGTCGATCCAGGGCCAGATCATCAACCTGCTCGCCGACCTGCGGCAGGAGCTCGGCCTGACCTACGTGTTCATCTCGCACGACCTGTCCGTCGTGCGGCACGTCAGCGACCGGATCGCCGTCATGTACCTCGGCAAGATCGTCGAACTGGCGCCCTCGGAGGTGCTGTTCGAGCGCCCGCGGCACCCGTACACGCGGGCGTTGCTGTCGGCGGCGCCGGTGGCCGACCCCGACGCCGCCGACAGCCGCCGCCGGGTGATCCTGGGCGGTGACGTGCCGTCGCCCGTGGCGCCCCCGCCGGGCTGCCGGTTCCACCCGCGCTGCCCGAAGGCGCGCGAGGACTGCGCGCTGGCCGAGCCGCCGCTCGTGCCGGTGCTCGGCGACCCGGACGAGCACCGGGCCGCCTGCTGGCACCCGCTGCGGGCCGGCGAGGACCTCGCGGCGGTGCCCGCGCCGGTGCCGGGAGGCGTGCGATGAACGCCCAGCCGGTCGCGACGGTCACGGCGTCCGCCGCGACGGCGAAGCCGATCGAGGGCCGCGGCACCTGGGCGCTGGCGTGGTCGCGGCTGCGGCACGACCGGGTGGCGATGATCTCGCTGGTCGTGATCCTGCTGATCGTCGTCGTCGCGATCGCCGCGCCGCTGGTCGCGCACGTCACCGGGCACCCGCCGAACGAGCAGTACCGCGACATCGGGCTGTCGCCGGAGGGGCTGCCGCGGGCGCCGAACAGCACGTTCTGGCTCGGCACCGACGACCTCGGCCGCGACATCCTGGTCCGCATCGCCTACGGCGCCCGCGTGTCGCTGCTGGTCGGCGTCGTCGCCACGGGGCTGACCGTCGTCATCGGCGTGCTGGTCGGGCTGGCCGCCGGCTACGTCGGCGGCTGGCTCGACACCGTCCTGGCCCGCATCGTCGACGTCGTGCTGTCGGTGCCGTTCCTGCTGGTCGCGATCGCGCTGGTATCGGTCACCGGGCCGAGCATGACGGTGACGGTGCTGGTGATCGGGTTCTTCAGCTGGGCGTCGGTGGCCCGCATCGTGCGCGGCCAGGTGCTGTCGATCCGGGAGCGCGAGTACGTCGAGGCGGCCCGCTCGCTGGGCGCCGGGTCGATCCGGATCATGTTCGTCGACGTGCTGCCGAACGTGCTCGCGCCGGTGATCGTCTACACGACGCTGCTGGTGCCGGTGGTGATCGTCACCCAGGCGACGCTGTCGTTCCTGGGCCTCGGGCTGCCGCCGCCCACCGCCGACTGGGGCGGCATGATCAGCTCCGCGCAGAACTACTACACGACGGCCTGGTGGTTCGTCGTCTTCCCCGGCGCCGCGCTGCTGATCACGACGCTGGCGTTCAACCTGTTCGGCGACGGCGTGCGCGACGCGTTCGACCCGCGCTTCTCGCAGCAACTGCGCCGGTGAGGGGGTTGTCGTGACCCGGTTCCTGATCCGCCGGATCCTCCAGGGCCTCGTGGTGCTCTGGCTCATCACCGTCGCGGTGTTCGCGCTGTTCTTCGTGGTGCCCAACGACGTGGCCCGCACGCTGGCCGGCCGGCAGGCGACGCCGGAGACGATCGCGCTGATCCAGCACCGGCTCGGGCTGGACCAGCCGGTCTGGAAGCAGTACCTCGACTTCGTCTGGCGTGCGCTGCACGGCGACCTCGGGTACGACTACTACCACCAGGTGCCGGTGACGCACATCATCGCGCAGGCGCTGCCGATCACGCTGTCGCTGGCGATCGGGGCGTCGATCATCTGGCTGGTGCTGGGCGTGTTCAACGGGGTGCTGTCGGCGACCCATCCGCGCTCGCTGGAGGA